>NZ_CP058372.1:1200000-1500000 GCF_049244075.1 Gardnerella sp. KA00390 | reverse complement strand
ATTGCGATTGCAGCGTATTATGGTGTTTCCCAAGAAGAAGGACATCGTATGCGTTTGGAGCGCGAATCTAAGTGATTATTGAATAATTATTTAAGTGATTTTCGAATGATTATTTAGATGATTATTGAATAATTATTGTATATTTAGTTGCAAATGGCAGAGGCTGCACTAGCTGTAGTTTCTGCCATTTTTCGTTGGAAAATAGCCGACACGCCCGATTTTTGTTAATCCAAGGTTGATGGTTTAATTGCTTAGTTGCCTGTTTTTAAGGCTCGCATATTGTAATTCAAAAAAGCGAGCGCAGAAACAGAAATCGCAATTTTTGTTGATTTTTGTAGGCTGCGCACTGATGTGGAATGACCTTTAGTGTCTATTCTCCCGGTGCCCTTTAATACAGGTTGGTAAACAGTAAACGAATCGCTAGAAAGGGCGGACGGCAATGGCGGGACAGAAAATCCGCATCAGGCTTAAGTCCTATGACCATGAGGTCATCGACCAATCGGCGAAGAAAATCGTCGAGACGGTGACGAACGCGGGCGCCACAGTAGTGGGTCCGGTTCCTCTGCCGACCGAGAAGAACGTGTTTGTTGTTATCCGTTCTCCTCACAAATATAAGGATTCTCGCGAGCATTTCGAGATGCGCACTCATAAGCGCCTCATTGACATCGTTGATCCAACGCCAAAGGCTGTGGATTCTTTGATGCACATTGACCTGCCTGCGGATGTAAATATCGAGATTAAGCTGTAGGAAGGGGGGTAAATAATGTCGCAAAATAAGAATCGCACTGCTTTGCTCGGCCGTAAGCTGGGCATGAGCCAGGTTTGGGATGAAAACGGCCTTTTTGTCCCCGTAACTCTGGTTGAGGTTGCTACTAACGTAGTTACCGCTGTTAAGACCGAAGAAACTGACGGTTATTGCGCCGTACAGCTCGGTTATGGCCAGATTGATCCTACCAAGGTTACCAAGCCATTGGCTGGTCACTTTGCAAAGGCTGGCGTGACTCCTCGTCGTCACCTCGCTGAGGTGCGCACTGAAAATGCAGCAGATTACAAGCCAGGTCAAGAATTGACCGCTGAAGTATTTGCTGAAGGTGCCGAAGTCGACGTAACGGGTACTACAAAGGGTAAAGGCTTTGCTGGCACAATCAAGCGTTGGGGCTTCAAGTCTTACCGTCGTACTCACGGCTCGCACAAGAATGAACGTCGTCCAGGTTCTGTGGGCGCATGTGCAACTCCAAGCCGCATTTTGAAGGGCAAGCGTATGGCTGGTCGCATGGGTCATGTGACTTCTACTGCGCTCAACCTCACAATCGTTTCTTCGGATGTTGAGAACGGTATTTTAGCTATTAAGGGTGCTATTCCAGGACCTAAAAGTGCTATCGTTCTCGTCCGTTCGGCAGTGAAGGGAGCCTGATTTAAATGGCAAACGTAACTCTGAACGTAACTGACACCAAGGGCAATGCAAACGGAACTGTTGAAGCTCCTGCTGAGATTTTCGGCATCTCCAACGAAGACGTTTTGGCTCACGGTCCATTGGTTCATCAGGTCGTTATTGCTCAGCTTGCTGCTGCTCGACAGGGTACTCACGCGGTTAAGAATCGCGCTAATGTATCTGGCGGCGGTAAGAAGCCATGGAAGCAGAAGGGCACCGGACGTGCTCGTCAAGGCTCCATTCGTGCTCCACAGTGGGTGCATGGTGGCGTTGTACATGGTCCAGTTCCTCGCAAGTATGATCAGCGTACTCCAAAGAAGATGAAGGCAGCTGCTCTTCGTTATGCTCTTTCGGATCGTGCAAATGCTGGTCGCATTGCAGTTGTGGACTTTGGTATTAAGGATGTTCCATCCACCAAAGCAGCAGTTGCAGCACTTACACCAGTAACTAAGGATCAGTTCACCACTGTTGTTCTTTCTCGTGAAAACATCAATGAGTGGATGTCTGTTCGTAACATTCCAACGGTGCATGTGATCTTCGCTGATCAGCTCAACACCTACGATGTCATCACCGCTCAGTACGTAGTCTTCTCCAAGGAAGGTTTCGAAGCCTTCGTTGCAGCTAAGACCGAGCCTGAAGTTAAGGAGGCCTGATTTAAATGGTCGCAGTCCATAACCCAGCACATGACATCATTTTAAAGCCAGTTGTTTCTGAAAAAAGCTATGCAGCTTCCGATCGTGGTCAGTACACCTTCGTGGTAGCTCCAAATGCTAACAAGGTTCAGATCAAGCAGGCTATCGAAGAAATCTTCAAAGTCAAGGTAACGAATGTTAACACCTTGAATCGCGCTGGCAAGCTTAAGCGCTCTCGCACCGGCTTCGGTCGTCGTGTGAATCAGAAGCGTGCTATTGTCACCGTGGCACAGGGCCAGACAATCGATATCTTTGGTAACTGAAGGCTAGCCGAGAAAAGTAAAGGAATACTACATTATGGCTATCCGCGTTTATAAGCCTACGACTGCAGGACGTCGTAACGCATCCGTTTCGGACTTCTCCGAGATTACGCGTTCCACTCCTGAAAAGTCGTTGGTACGCAAACTCAGCAAAACTGGCGGTCGTAACTCTTACGGTCGCATGACTTCCCGCCATCGCGGCGGCGGACACAAGCGTCAGTATCGTCTCATCGATTTTAAGCGTTGGGACAAGGATGGCGTGCCAGCAAAGGTTGCTCATATTGAGTATGACCCTAATCGTTCCGCTCGCATCGCATTGTTGCATTATGCAGATGGTGAGAAGCGCTACATTATCGCTCCTGAAGGCATTTCCCAGGGAGATGTTATTGAGACTGGCGCCCAGGCTGATATTAAGCCAGGCAACAACTTGCCTCTTAAGAACATCCCAACTGGTACCGTGGTGCACGCAATCGAGCTTCGTCCACTTGGTGGCGCAAAGATTGCACGCTCCGCAGGTGCTGCCGTTCAGCTCGTAGCTAAGGATGGCGCTTACGCTCAGTTGCGTATGCCATCTGGCGAAATTCGTAACGTGGACGCTCGTTGCCGCGCTACAATCGGCGAGGTTGGCAACTCTGACCACGCTAATATCGAGCTTGGTAAGGCAGGTCGTGCTCGTTGGCTTGGTCGCAGGCCAATCACCCGAGGCGAATCTATGAACCCTGTTGATCACCCTCATGGTGGTCGTACCCGTGGTGGTAAACCACCTGTTTCTCCATGGGGCAAGGGCGAGGTTCGTACCCGCCGTCCGAAGAAGGCTTCGAACAAGATGATTGTTCGTCGTCGTCCGAATGGTAAGAACCGCAAGTAAGGGAGTGTCGAACAGATGACTCGTAGCATCAAGAAGGGCCCTTTCGTCGACGCCCACTTACAGAAGAAAGTCGACGAACAAAACGACAAGGGCACGCATAACGTCATCAAGACGTGGTCGCGTCGTTCGATGATCACTCCTGATTTCATTGGACACACCTTTGCCGTACACGATGGCCGCAAGCATGTGCCGGTATTCGTTACCGAAGCAATGGTTGGTCATAAGCTCGGTGAATTCGCCCCAACCAAGACCTTCAAGGGTCATGTGAAGGACGACAAGAAAGCACGCCGCTAAAGGAGAGTTAGGACACATGGAAGCTAAAGCAATCGCTCGTCACGTACGTGTGACGCCGCGCAAGGCTCGCCGCATGGTCGACCTCATCCGAGGCAAGCGTGCAAGCGAAGCTATTACCATTTTGAAGTTTGCTCCTCAGGACGCATCTTTACCAGTGCGTAAGGTTCTTGAAAGCGCGATCGCTAACGCTCGCGTTAAGGCTGAAAAGGCTGGAGAACCATTCCGTGAGCAAGACTTGGTCATCAAGGAAACCTATGTGGATGAGGGTGTAACGCTTAAGCGTTTCCGCGCTCGTGCACAAGGTCGCGCTGCGCGCATTAACAAGCGCACAAGCCATATCACTGTTATCGTCTCGCTTAAGGAAGGGGATCGCTAAAGATGGGTCAGAAGATCAATCCTTTCGGCTATCGCCTGGGCATTACCGAGAATCATCGCTCTAGGTGGTTCTCTGATTCTACTAAAGCCGGCGAGCGTTACCGTGACTTCGTCCTTGAGGATGACAAGATTCGCAAGGAAATGAGCCATGACCTCGAACGTGCAGGCGTGTCCCGCATCGTTATCGAGCGTACTCGTGACCGCGTTCGTGTTGATATTCACACCGCTCGTCCAGGTATTATTATCGGTCGTCGTGGCGCAGAAGCCGAGCGTGTTCGTGCAAAGCTTGAGAAGCTCACTGGTAAGCAAGTACAGCTCAACATTTTCGAAGTGAAGAATGCTGCACTTGACGCTCAATTGGTTGCTCAGGGAATTGCGGAACAGTTAACCAATCGCGTTACATTCCGTCGCGCTATGCGTAAAGCACAGCAGGATGCAATGCGCGCAGGTGCAAAGGGTATCCGTATTAAGCTCTCTGGTCGTCTTGGTGGCGCCGAAATGAGCCGTTCTGAGTTCTATCGTGAGGGTCGCGTTCCACTGCAGACCCTGCGTGCCCTTATTGATTACGGCTTCTTTGAAGCTAAGACTACCTACGGCCGTATCGGCGTAAAGGTATGGATTTATAAGGGTGATATGACCGAGCGTGAGTTCGAAGAGCAGCAGGCCCAGCAGGGTAAGCGTGAAGGTCGCCGTGGCGATCGTCGTCCACGTCGTGGCGCACGCTCTGCCAACCAGCAGAAGGCTGCCGAAGCACAGGCTGAGAAGCCAGCTGAAGCTGCAGCTGCTGAAGCTCCTGCCGCAACGGAAACGAAGGAGTGAGCAGATGCTTATCCCAAAAAGGACTAAATATCGCAAGCAGCACCGTCCTACCCGTAGCGGCATGTCTAAGGGTGGAACCGCTATCGCTTTCGGCGATTTCGGTATTCAGGCGCTGGCTCCGGCGTACATCACTAACCGTCAGATCGAGGCAGCCCGTATCGCAATGACCCGCTATATTAAGCGTGGTGGTCGCGTGTGGATTACGGTTTTCCCTGATCGTCCATTAACCAAGCACCCGCTTGGTGCACGAATGGGTTCCGGTAAAGGCGCTCCAGAATTCTGGATTGCTAACATCCATCCAGGTCGTGTAATGTTCGAGATCGGTGGTGTTTCTGAGGACGTCGCTCGCGAGGCTTTGCGCCGCGCTATCGACAAGCTCCCAATGAAATGCCGTGTTATTGCGCGTGAAGGCGGTGACATCTGATGCCAGTCGGAACTGCAGACTACACCATCAAGAATTTAAACGAGAAGACTAATGCTGAAATCGAAGGCTTCTTAAAGAAGTCCAAGGAAGAGCTTTTTAACTTGCGCTTCCAGGCAGCAACTGGTCAACTCGAAAACAGCGCTCGCCTCAAGGCGGTCAAGCACGACATAGCCAGGATGTATACTATCCTGCGTGAGCGTGAACTCGGCATCAGCCAAGAGCCTGGCGCCACTGAGGTCAAGGAGAAGTAAGCATGGCTGAGAACCAAGAGCGCAACTTCCGCAAGGTTCGTCGCGGCTACGTCGTGTCCGAGGCCATGGACAAGACAATTGCCGTGGAGCTGGAGCAGCGTTCGACACACCCACTTTACGGTAAAGTCGTCCGCTCCACACGCAAGGTCAAGGCACATGATGAACACAATGAGGCGCATATTGGCGATCTCGTGAGTATCATGGAAACTCGGCCTTTGAGCAAGACCAAGCGTTGGCGTCTCGACTCGATTATCGAGCGCGCCAAGTAAACAAGTTCAGCAAGGCTCCGCGCTTCACCTGTGCCTGTTGTCTAGTAGGTACGGGTGAGCGGGGAGAACCAGCTCGACTAAGGAGAATCAATGATTCAGCAGGAAACGCGGCTTCATGTCGCCGACAACACGGGTGCTAAGGAATTGCTTGCCATCCGCGTGCTCGGTGGATCGAAGCGACGCTATGCCGGCATCGGCGACATCATCGTCGCCTCCGTTAAGGATGCTATTCCTGGCGGGTCGGTCAAGAAAGGCGACGTAGTTAAAGCTGTCGTCGTCCGTACGGTCAAGGAACATCGTCGTGTTGATGGTTCCTATATTAAGTTCGACGAGAACGCCGCTGTTATTCTCGGCTCCGGCCGTGAACCAAAGGGCACTCGTATCTTTGGACCAGTCGGTCGTGAATTGCGTGATAAGCGCTTCATGAAGATTGTGTCCCTCGCCCCGGAGGTGATCTGAGATGGTAGCCAAGATTAAGTCCGGCGACCAGGTAAAGGTTATCCGCGGCAAGGATCGCGGTAAGGAAGGCAAAGTACTTCGTGTACTCGCCGAAGACCGTTTGATCGTCGAGGGTGTTCAGGTTGTTAAGAAGCATGTGCGTGCTACCCAGCAGGGTCAGCAGGCAGGCATCGTCTCTGTTGAGGCTCCAATTCACCGTTCTAACGTTATGGTGATTGACCCAGAGACCAAGCAACCAACCCGCGTGGGCGTGATTGTTAAGCAAGAAGCTCGCGACGGCAAAGTAAAGACCGTGCGCGTGCGTGTAGCTAAGAAGTCCGGAAAGGAGCTGGCATGACCGATACTACAGTTGAGGCGCCGGCAACTCCGCGCTTAAAGCAGCAATACAATGATCAAATCGTTCCAGCTTTGGAAAAGGAATTTGGCCACACTAATCCTATGCAGGTGGCTCGTTTGCAGAAGGTCGTCGTCTCTATGGGCGTTGGCGCTGCAGCTCGCGATTCCAAGCTTATCGAAGGTGCGATTAAGGATCTCACTTTGATCACTGGTCAGAAGCCAAAGGTTACTAAAGCTAAGAAATCTGTTGCGCAGTTCCATTTGCGCGAAGGTCAGGCTATTGGCGCTTACGTAACTCTTCGTGGTGATCGTATGTGGGAATTCTTGGATCGTTTGCTCACTCTGGCTTTGCCACGTATCCGCGATTTCCGTGGTATTAATGGCAACCAGTTCGACGGTCAGGGTAACTATAACTTTGGTCTTACGGAGCAGTCAATGTTCCACGAGATTGATCCTGATTCGATTGATCATCAGCGTGGTATGGACATCACCGTGGTGACCACCACCAAGGACGATGTGGAAGCGAAGTCGCTACTTAAGCACCTCGGTTTCCCATTCAAGGAGAACTGATATGGCAAAAACCGCTCTGAAAAACAAGGCGGCCGCTAAGCCGAAGTTCAAGGTGCGCGCTTATACGCGTTGCCAGGTTTGTGGTCGTCCTCACTCCGTGTATCGCAAGTTCGGTCTGTGCCGTGTATGCCTTCGTGAAAAGGCACATCGCGGTGAGTTGCCGGGTGTTACGAAGTCCAGTTGGTAAATATCGACGCTGAAGGTCCACTGCTTTAAGAATAACTAAAACAGGCGGTGGAAACCACGGCGAGAAAGGGCGTTAGCCCAACATGACAATGACAGATCCTATCGCAGACATGTTGACACGTCTGCGTAATGCGAGCGCGGCAAAGCACGATACCGTGGAAATGCCGTACTCCAAGTTCAAGGCGAATATCGCCGAGATTCTGAAGCGTGAAGGCTATATTAAAGACTTTGCTGCTAAGGAAGCCAAGGTTGGACAGACTTTGGAAGTCACATTAAAGTATGGCTCCAATGGTCAGCGTTCCATCCAGGGCATCAAGCGCATTTCTAAGCCAGGCTTGCGTCGTTACGCAAAGTCTGATTCTTTGCCTATGCCTCTTGGTGGTCTCGGTATCGCTATTATCTCGACCAGCTCGGGATTGTTGACTCAGAAGGAATGCCTCGACAGAGGCATTGGCGGCGAAATCGTCGCCTACGTATGGTGAGAAAGGAGAGCTGAAAATGGCATCGCATATTGGTAAGCTCCCCGTCGACATTCCTGCAGGCGTGGAAGTAAAGATTGAAGGTCAGTCCTTTAGTGCTAAGGGCGCTAAGGGTTCTGATTCCTATGTAATTCCAGAAGGTATTACCGCTGAAGTTGCTGATGGCAAGATCGTTTTAACCCCAGCTGATGATTTGCGTCCAACTCGTGCAAAGCACGGTTTGGCTCGTGCAATCGTAGCGTCCATGGTTAAGGGTGTGCATGAAGGCTACACCAAGACTTTGGACATTGTTGGAACTGGTTATCGTGCTGTGATGAAGGGTAAGGGCATTGAGTTCTCACTCGGATATTCTCACACTATTACCGTTCAGCCACCTGAGGGTATTGAGTTTGAATTGCCAAACGCAAATCAGGTAATCGTCAAGGGTACTGACAAGCAGGCCGTTGGTCAGGCTGCCGCTAACATTCGCAAGCTGCGTGCTCCAGAACCTTATAAGGGTAAGGGCATTAAGTACAGCGATGAGCGTATTTTGCGCAAGGCTGGAAAGGCTGGTAAGTGATATGAGCGTTAAGATTTTCGGTAAGGGTACCAAAGTCGCGCGTTTGCGTCGTCACGCCCGTCTTCGTAAGCGCATTTCTGGCACTCCAGAGCGCCCACGTTTGGTAGTTTCTCGTTCTAACCGTCACATGGTTGCTCAGATTGTGGATGACACTAAGGGTCTTACCCTTGTAAGCGCTTCCACCTTGACTTCTGACTTCGCTGGTTTTACTGGTACGAAGACTGAAGCTGCTACCAAGGTTGGCGAGTTAATCGCTGCCAAGGCGAAGGAAGCGGGTATTACCGCTGTAATCTTCGATCGTGGCGGTAATAAGTATCATGGTCGCGTCGCAGCAGTAGCTGAAGGCGCCCGTCAGGGAGGTCTAGCACTGTGAGCGATAACGAAAAGGAAACCCAAGTGGCTGAAGAAACTCAGAACACTCAGGCATCCGCCGAGGAGCGTACTGACGATCGCCGTTCCCGTCGCTCTAAGGGCGAAGGTAAGCGCGGAGAGCGTCGTAACCGTCGTGAAGAAAACCGCGGCGAAGAGCTTCTGGATCGCGTAGTTACTATTAACCGTGTTTCCAAGACTCACAAGGGTGGTCGTACCTTTAGCTTTGCAGCACTTGTTGTTGTTGGCGACGGTAAGGGCACTGTTGGTGTTGGCTACGGTAAGTCTCGCGAAGTTCCAGCAGCTATCGCTAAGGGTCAGCTTGATGCTAAGAAGCATATGTTCACTGTTCCACGTATTCGTGGTACCGTAACCCACCCTGTGTTGGGTCACGATGCTGCTGGCACAGTTTTGCTTCGTCCAGCTGCTCCAGGTACTGGTGTAATTGCTGGTGGCGCTGTGCGTGCTGTTATGGAGTGCGCTGGCATTACCGATATCCTCACCAAGTCCATGGGCTCTGCAACCGCTGTTAACGTGGTTCGCGCTACTGTGGATGCTTTGAAGAAGCTTGAAGAGCCAGAGGAGATTTGCGCTCGTCGTGGACTTTCCCTCGAGGAAGTTGCACCAGACGCATTGCTTCGTGAGCGCGCTGCAGGCATTGCCGAAGCTCGCAAGGCTCGTGAAGAAGCTCAGGCTGCTAAGGCTGCCCAAGCAAAGGATGGTGAGTGATGGCTAACTTGAAGATCACTCTGGTGCACGGTTTGGTTCATTCCACCGAGCGTCAGCGCGCGAACGTTCAAACTCTCGGTCTTCACAAGATTGGCCAGAGCGTTGTTCGCGAGGACAATCCAGTCAATCGTGGCTTGGTTATGGCCGTTCGCCACTTGCTGAGCGTTGAGGAGGTTGACTGATTATGGCTAATGAAGAACCAATGTTGCACATGCACACGTTGCGTCCAGCTCCAGGAGCTAAGAAGGATCGCATTCGCGTGGGTCGTGGTGAAGGCTCTAAAGGTAAGACTTCGGGTCGTGGCGATAAGGGTACGAAGAAGCGTTACCAAGTTCGTCCAGGCTTTGAAGGCGGCCAGCTTCCACTTTACATGCGTTTGCCTAAGCTTCGTGGCTTTAAGAGCCCATTCAAGAAAGAGTTCCAGGTTGTTAATGTTGCAGCCCTCGAAGAACTCTTCCCAAATGGTGGCGAAGTCACTGTTGCTGATTTGGTAGTTAAGGGCGCTGTGCGTGATGGCTATCCAGTTAAGGTTTTGGGCGATGGCGATCTTAAGGTTGCTTTGACTCTTAAGGGAGTTAAAGCTTCTGCATCCGCTAAAGCCAAGATTGAAGCTGCTGGTGGCTCTGTTAGCGAAGAGTAATGTACTCAGCTGATAATGCTAATTAACGCAGTGATTTAACTGTTTAATAATCCCTCTAGTTTTAGCTAGAGGGATTATTTTTTATTGACTAAACTCACGGAATAACTGTATCGGTATGCACCGTGATATAAACTATTGCCTCAGAGTTTGTTTTTTTACTGTTGCGCCTAGATCGTAGCGCAAAAAAGGGAGGAAGACCCAGGTGAAAACGTTAATCCAGGCCTTCAGGACGAAGGAGTTGAGGAATAAGATCCTCTTCGTCTTCGCAATGATTATCATCTACAGAATCGGTTCCTTTATTCCGATTCCTGGCGTTGATTACAAAGTTATACGTGCTTGCACAGCCAAGCTTGCTTCTTCTAGTGAAAACTTTATTGGTTTGGTGAACCTGTTCTCTGGTGGTTCGCTTTTGCAGCTGTCTATTTTTGCATTGGGTGTTATGCCTTATATTACGGCATCTATTGTTATTCAGCTGCTTAGAGTTGTGATTCCTCGCTTTGAGGCTCTTCACAAGGAAGGTCAGTCTGGAGAAACAAAGCTTACTCAGTACACTCGTTATTTGACTATTGGCTTGGCAATTTTGCAGTCCACAACCATTTTGGTTACTGCACGTTCTGGTGCACTATTTAATTATCAGTGTGGTCAGGTTATTCCAGATGGCTCTATGTGGAGCTTACTGGTTATGGTTTTGATTATGACTGGTGGCACTGGTTTGATCATGTGGATGGCAGAACTTATTACGGATAAGGGTATTGGTCAGGGCATGTCAGTGTTAATCTTCATGTCTATCTGCTCTGGCTTCCTTCCAAAGCTGTGGGAAATTGGTTGGGGAACCAATGGTACTAATGGCGATTGGACCAAGTTCTCTATTGTCGGTGGCGTTCTGCTTGTAATTCTTATTTTCGTTGATTTCGTGGAGCTCGCTCAGCGTCGAATTCCTGTACAGTATACGCGCCGAATGATTGGTCGTAAGATGTATGGCGGTTCTTCCACATACTTACCTCTTAAGGTCAATATGAGTGGTGTTATCCCACCAATTTTTGCATCCTCGATTCTTGCTATTCCAACTCTTCTTGCTCAGTTTGGTGATAGTCGTAAGGATTGGGTGCGTTGGATTAATGCCAATTTAGCAAACTCTACTTCTGTGTGGTACATAGCCTTGTACACAGTTATGATTGTGTTCTTCTGCTTCTTCTACACTGAGATTACTTTTAATCCAGATGAAACTGCAGATAACATGAAGGAATACGGCGGTTTTATCCCAGGTATTCGTGCTGGTAGTGCTACAAGCCGCTATCTTAGCTATGTTATGAATAGATTAAACACTGTTGGTGCTGTCTATTTGCTATTCGTAGCGTTGATTCCAACAGTTTTGATTATGTCTTTGCACCTTAATATGAAGCTTCCATTTGGTGGTACTACGATTCTTATTATCGCAGGTGTTGGCTTGGATACTTTGCGTCAAGCCAAGGCTCAGACCGAACAGTTCCAGTATGCTGGATTCTTGTTTGATCATAACGATAGTAAGCAAGTTGCTAAGTAGTATTACTAGATAGGTTTTGTTGTTAAGATTTGCGATGGAGCATAAAGAAACAAGGAGATTAATATGCGATTGCTAATTATGGGACCACAGGGCGTTGGTAAGGGCACTCAGGCTGCTTTGCTTGCAGAGCATTATGGGATTCCTGCTATTTCTACTGGCGATATTTTCCGTTACAACTTGAAGAATCAAACGGAGCTTGGTAAGAAGGTTCAGGGTTATCTTGATAAGGGTGAGCTTGTTCCAGATGAATTGACAAATAGCATTGTTAAGGATCGTCTTGCTCAGGATGATGCTAAGAATGGCTGGATTCTTGATGGATATCCACGTAATGCGTCTCAGGTTAAGGCTTTGGATCTTATGCTTGAGGAGCTTGGTACTCCTTTGGATCACGTTGTTGCTCTTGAAGCGGAGCGTGAGGTTTTGCTTGAGCGTATGAAGAAGCGCGCAATTGAGCAGGGTCGTTCAGATGATACTCCTGAGGTAATTGCTACTCGTTTGGAAACTTACGAGAAGGAAACTGCTCCTCTTCTTGATATTTATGAAAGCCGTGGTCAGCTTGTTGAGGTTGATGGTGTTGGCGATATTGCTGAAATCAACAATCGCATAGTTGAGTCTTTGGTATGAGATTTATTTAAAATTTAGATTTTCTCGTATTTATAATGCGCCTTTTGCGACACGCCGAGTGTTGTATTGGGCGCATTTACTGTATCATAGAAGATTGGCGTGTCTTCGGATACGTAAAGTAGTACGTCCAAGGAACGGAACGAGGCTCATGGCAAAAGACGGTGTGATTGAAGTCGAAGGCACGGTAGTTGAAGCACTGCCAAACGCGATGTTTCGCGTTCAGCTTGAGAACGAGCACATTGTACTGGCTACGATTTCTGGAAAGATGCGTAAGAATTATATTCGTATTCTTCCTCAAGATCGTGTTGTGCTGGAGATGAGCCCTTATGATTTGAACCGTGGTCGTATTACGTACCGCTATAAGTAAAGGTACAAGCAAAGGAAAACCATGAAGGTCAGCCCTAGCGTGAAGAGGATCTGCGAAAATTGCCGCGTGATCCGCCGTCACGGTCGCGTCATGGTGATTTGCATCAACCCACGTCATAAGCAGCGTCAGGGCTGAGTGGATCCCCACCGCGAAGATAAAGGATAAGGCGCTAAGTCGCAGCTAAAGCTGAACCCTGGGTGCGCAGGCCCAGGCCGCATGATTGCGGGAGACTTGGTGCACGACCTGCGTAATAGTAAAGGAATTACAATGGCACGTCTTGCCGGAGTAGATATTCCCAATGAGAAGCGCATTGAGATTGCCCTCACCTACATTTTTGGTGTAGGCCGTACTCGCGCTAAGGAAACGCTTGCCGCGACCGGTGTTAATCCGGATACCCGCGTCAAGGATCTTACGGATGAACAGTTAATCACTTTGCGTGATTATCTTGAAGCTAATTATAAGATTGAAGGCGATTTGCGTCGTGAAATCGATGCAGACATTCGTCGTAAGATTCAGATCAACTGCTATCAAGGCCAGCGTCATCGCAAGGGTCTTCCTGTGCGTGGTCAGCGTACTAAGACTAATGCTCGTACTCGTAAGGGTCCGAAGCGTACTGTCGCCGGGAAGAAGAAGGCCACCAGATAGTAGTCGGTGGTCGGCTCTAGGCCACGAGTTAATTCTCATCGCCTAGACATACCAACTAATTCGTCATTAGGAAACGAGGGTCAATGGCAGCTGCAAAGCAAGCCTCGCGCAAGCCGCGTCGCCGGGACCGCAAGTCGGTACCGGTTGGGCAGGCGCATATTAAATCAACATTCAATAACACGATTATTTCCATCACCGATCCATCGGGCGCAGTCCTTTCTTGGGCTTCCGGTGGCGATGTCGGCTTTAAGGGTTCCCGCAAGTCGACTCCTTACGCTGCAGGTATGGCTGCTGAGTCTGCTGCTCGTAAGGCAATGGAACATGGCCTGAAGAAGGTCGACGTGTTTGTTAAGGGTCCAGGTTCCGGTCGTGAAACCGCTATCCGTTCCCTTCAGTCCGCGGGTCTTGAAGTCGGTTCTATTACCGACGTCACCCCACAAGCGCATAACGGCGTTCGCCCACCAAAGCGTCGCCGCGTCTGAGCACTCTTACGAATCCATCCATCCAACCCGCTTATGGGCGGCGAGTGCACCACCGACCAGAAGCTGAAAGGATACAAAAGTGCTTATCGCACAGCGTCCAACACTTACCGAGGAATCACTGAATCCCCAGCGTTCTCGCTTTACAATTGAGCCGTTGGAACCAGGTTTCGGATACACGCTCGGCAATTCGCTGCGTCGTACCCTATTGAGCTCCATTCCAGGTGCTGCCGTAACTTCGGTACGCATTTCTGGTGCTCTCCATGAGTTCACGACTCTGCCAGGTGTTGAAGAGGATGTCACTGAAATCCTGCTGAACATTAAGGGTATCGTACTTACAAGTGAGTATGACGAGCCAGTAGTGATGTATCTTCGCAAGAGCGGCAAGGGTGAAGCAACAGCTGGAGATATTACTCCTCCTGCTGGCGTCACTATTGCCAATCCAGAGATGCATATCGCTACACTTGCTGAAGATGGTGAGCTTGAAATTGAGTTCACCGTGGAGCGCGGTCGTGGCTATGTACCTGCTCAGATGAACAAGCAGGAAAACAGCGAAATCGGTCGCATTCCAGTGGATTCGATCTACTCACCAGTTTTGAAGGTGAGCTATAAGGTCGAAGCTACCCGCGTGGAACAGCGCACGGACTTCGATAAGCTCATCCTGGATGTGGAAACTAAGCCAGCTATTACACCACGAGATGCAGTTGCATCTGCTGGTTCGACTTTGGTTGAGCTTTTCGGTCTTTGCCGTGAGCTTAACGTCGATGCAGAAGGTGTTGAAGTTGGTCCAGCTCCAGTCATGGGAGAAGTTGATTCTCAGATGGCTACTCCGATTGAGGATTTGAATCTTACGCAGCGCAGCTACAACTGCTTGAAGCGTGAGGGAATCCACACTGTTGGTGAGCTGGTAGTACACACTGAGCAGGATTTGCTCGATATTCGTAATTTCGGCATGAAATCCATCGATGAGGTTAAAGAGAAGTTGCAGTCTATGGGATTGTCTCTTAAGGCCTCGCCGCTTGGCTTTGACGCCAATAATCTCGAAGGTGGCACGTTCTTCTCGCCAGAAGACGAGTAAACAATCCACCGCCAATCGTCGTGGTTTTTGGATGTTCGGGTTTTTGCCCACCTGAATTCTGCGACAATAAGGAGTAATAATGCCTACACCGAAACAAGGGCCTCGTCTGGCTTCTAGCCCAGCGCATGAGCGCCTGATGCTGGCCAACATGGCTACTAGCCTCTTCCAGCACGGTCGTATTGTGACTACTTTGCCAAAGGCAAAGCGTCTTCGTCCACTTGCTGAGCGTTTGATAACATTCGCTAAGCGTGGCGACTTGCATTCGCGCCGCCGTGTGTTGCGCGTGATCCGCAATAAGTCCGTTGTTCACATGCTTTTCACTCAAATTGCTGAGCAGATGAAGCAGCGTGAAGGTGGCTATACCCGCATCGTTAAGATGGCTCCTCGTCGTGGTGATACTGCTCCACAAGCTATTATTGAGCTTGTTGTTGAGCCAGTAAGCCCAAAGAAGGCTGTCGTTAAGGAAGCTGAGTCTGCTGCTAAAGTTGCTGCTAAAGAAGAAGCAGCCGAGTAGCTTAGATTAGCATCTTGATGCATCGGTAAGTAAATCTTTCGACGAGTAGTCGTCGTGTTTTAGATTTATTGAACGGGTTGGAGTTTTATCTCCAGCCCGTTTTTCTATATCTGATATATCTTTTCTATATCTGGTATCAATTATTATTGAAATATGACAAATATTCTCGATTTAGTGAATAACGATTTTACTAACTTTAAAGATAGAAAATTCAACGCCGTAGATTCGCTTATTTTATGCGAGTTGGCGTATGTTTGCATGCCTGAATCGATTCCAAAGTATAATGACGATTCTAACGCACTAGCAACCGTTCCTTTAAGCGAATTGCTTCGCGGTGAGGATTTTTCTTCAATGTTTAGCTCTGGTTCAGCTAAAGTTGATGATTTTCGTAAGAGTCTTCTTCTCGCTGTTGCAGCTAGTCCGCGATATAGGGGAATGCGAGTCGGCGAGGTTCTTGAGCGTTTTGACGAGTCGAAGATTGATGATTCGTGTGAACAGCAGTTTGCTGCAGTTACTTTTGATTTGACTGATTGTGTTGGCTATAGATGTTTTGTTGTTGCTTTCAGGGGGACTGATAACACTCTTGTTGGGTGGAAGGAAGATTTTAATATGGCTTTTCGCTGCCCAGTTCCAGCACAAGAGTCTGCTGCAGAATATTTGCTCTCTATATCTAGGCGCGCGTGTAAAGATTCTTGCAAAAGTGGCGGTATTCGTGGGATTTTTAGCAGTGTTGCCGATTATTTTGCGAATTTGTTTAATAAGAAGAGTGATTTTAAGAATATCGATCTGGATAAGGTAGATCTAGAAAATAGCGATAATAAGAATAGCGATCTAGAAAATAACAATGATTGCGATTTAAGTGATAATCCTAAAATATTTGTTGTGGGTCATTCAAAAGGCGGAAATATGGCGGCATATGCGACTATGCGTTTGGATGCAGAAAATCAACAACTTGGTGATCTTGTCAGTAAAATTTATTCTATGGACGGTCCTAGTTTTGGCTCGGATGTTGTTGATCCAAAGGTTTTTTCTCGCGTTGTTTCTAGGATTGAAAAAGTTGTTCCACAATCTGCTTTTATCGGATTGATCATGGATACTGGCGTACCGTATAAAGTTACGGTTGCTGAGTCGATTGGATTGATGCAACATTTTGGCATGTATTGGCAGGTTAAAGACGGAGATTTTGACTATTGTGATCATGTAACTCCGCGTGCGCTTGCTGTTTCTAAAGCTGCTAATGATTGGATGTTGAATTTGTCTTTCGAAGAAAGAAAACGCAGAATTGATGGTGTTTACAACGCTTTAACTAGCTTAGGATATCCTACTTTTGATGAAATTTCTGCGCATTGGTCGGAGCTTTTGCCGAAAATATTGAGCATAGCAACGCATATGGATTCAAAGACTTATGAGTTAATTCGTAATATTATGAGTGCGTTTACTGGTGTTAGTGGATCAGAACATAAGAATTGAAAAGATTATTGTTGCAGTCTGGAGACTAGGGCAACTAGGGCGACTAGGGCAACTAATATTCGGTTTTTATAATAATTGTTTTGGAAGGTTTTTTTGATGCGTCTTCGTTTGGATTTAGCTTATGATGGCGGTGATTTTTACGGTTGGGCTAGGCAGCCGAATTTAAGAACAGTGCAAGGCACTTTGGAAGACGCTTTATATAAAGTTTTGCGTGTACATGATGGCGATTCTTGTTTTCCGCTTCGACTCACAGTTGCTGGTCGCACGGATACTGGTGTTCATGCTTCTTATCAGGTTTGTCATTTAGATGTCGAAAATGATATTTTACAAAATTGTGTTGGACACACAAATTTGACGCCTGTAAAAGCTTTAGAATATAGGCTTCGTGGGGTTTTGCCTAAAGATATTTCGATTCACAGTGTAAGCATTGCGCCAAGCGGTTTTGATGCTCGTTTTTCTGCGCTTGATCGCACATACGTGTATAGGATTAGTGATGCGGCAAATCGCGCGAATTTGGATCCGCGTATGCGTGGTTTTGTGTTACAACTTGACTACGATTTAAACGTTGATGCCATGAATCAGGCAGCAGCTATGATTGTTGGTTTGCACGATTTTGGGTCTTTCGCTCGTCCAAATCCTGGTGGAACTACGATTCGCTGCGTTAAAAAAGCGGTTTGGAATCGCGTTTGTTCGGATGGTTGCGCGTCTGTTGGTTCGTCTATTGCTTCTAGATCAACTGGCAATATTCCGCCTATTGAGCACGGTTTGATTGAGTTTACTATTGTTGCTGATGCGTTTGCACATAATATGGTTCGTTCTCTTGTTCAGGCTTGTGTACAAGTTGGTTGCGGTAAGCGTTCTGTTGACTGGTTTAAGGATAAGATTGAAAATCCGATTCGAGAAGGATCTACTGGTCCTATTGCGGCTAATGGTTTGACTTTGGAATATGTTGAATATCCTCCGAAAGATCAACTTGAAGTTAGGGCTAATGCGATTCGCGCTCGTCGAACTCTTGAAGAGCTTGATTGATTGTTTGCAAAATTATCAACACAAATTTGTGTATATTCTAGGGTTGGTTTACAATTGAAAAGTTGCGTTTCTTTCTGCGTTTTGCAGTTCGCGCAAAATGGATGAATGTCCGAGCGGTCTAAGGAGCACGCCTCGAAAGCGTGTGAGGGTTACACCCTCCGCGAGTTCAAATCTCGCTTCATCCGCAAGCAGGGTTTCTGGCTTTTGCTAGAAGCCCTTTTTTGTTCGCGTTTGTGTATTTTTGCATGCGTTTGTTTCTTTTATCCCGTGTTTGTTCCCAAAATCACCAAATGCGTAAACAAACGCGGGCAAGTGTTCCCGCATTTGTTCCCAAAATCGCCAAATATGTAAACAATCTCGGGCAAGTGTTCCTGCTTTTGTTTACCAAATGGGTCAAAAAGGGAACAAACGCGGGGTAAGAAATAGGCAGAGCGAAGAGTGGTGGGGTGAAGAGTTAGGTGCGATTGTCTTGTAGCGTGGCATTTGATGTGGTGTCGGTGTGGTGTCGGCGTGTTGCGTGTGCGGGTTGTGTGGAATGTTGATTTTTCAATGGTTTTATAGCGTTAGTGTTCTTGTCTGAGTAGTTTCCTGAGAAAAGTCTGGGAAAATTCTTTAAAAACCTTGAAACAATATGTTTTTACGGTTTTATTAGTGTTAATCCACAAATATTATGGTGAAAATAGTTTTTATTGTGGATTAGTTTGTGTGTAACATTATTTTTTTCTGTTTGTTTTGTGTGGCTGCCTCTTGACTTTTTTAAACGGGGGGGGGGGTATGTTAATAACAGCTGCTAGCTAGATGCTCTAGATGGTGGTTATCCACAATGTTTTGAATGTTGTTGGATGTTTAAGATTTTTCTTCGTGTACCTGCACGGAGGAGAAGAAGAAAGGAAATTAAAATGATGAATAAGAAGGCTATCGCCGCTTTCGCTGCTGGCGCTACTCTCTTGTCTGGTTTGGCTTTTGCTGCTCCAGCATTCGCTGAACCAAGCACTACTGGTTCTTATGCTGATGCTGCTTCAATCCATGGCGCTGAGCAAGAAGTTGATAAGGCTCATGCAGCTGTTGTCGACGCTCGTGAGGGTGTTCATACTGCTGAAAATACTCAGGCTAAGGCTGAGCGTGCTCTTGCTCCTTTGAAGCGTGCTGCTGAAAAGGCCAGTAAGGATAATGATAAGGCTAAGGCTGCTGTTGACGCCGCTCAGAAGGCCGTGGATGATTTCAAGAAAACATACATCGCTGATTATATGAGCAAAGATAAGACTAAGTCATATAATGATGCCGAGACAGCATACAATGCTTTGAGTGGTACTTCTGATGAAGCTAAGAAGAAGACTAAGCTTGACGCTGCTTTGACTGATGCTAAGACTAAGTATGGTGAGGATGAGACTTCTGGCACTCAGAAAGCTTTGAAGGAAGCTAATGATGCTGTTGATAAGCAGCAGAAGAAGGTTGATGCGGCTAAGGATGAAGTTGAGACGGCTAAGGATACTTTAAAGGGTGCTGAAGCTGATTTGGCTTCTGCTCAGGCTTATCTTCGCCGCTTAAAGGGTGAACCTGAGCCAGCAAAGCCAGGTGAAACCAAGCCAGGTGAGACCAAGCCAGGTGAGACCAAGCCAGGTGAGACCAAGCCTGTTCAGACTGCTGATCCATCTAAGTCTGCTGCTTCTGCTGAGTTGATGCGTACTCAGGTTGTGTTGGCTGAGGCTGATGCTACTAATAAGGATGCTCAGGAGAAGTTTGTTAAGGCTAAGGCTGGTTTTGAGGCTGCTAAGACTCAGATGGCTGCTTTGGATGCTCAGGTGAAGTCTGCTGCTGATCGTGAAGAGGCTCTTCGCGTGGCTGGTAAGACTGATACTGATGCTTACAAGGCTGCTGTTATTGATTTGAAGGCTGCTCAGTCTAGGGCTAATGCTTATAGGACTCATGAGTATGCTGATGCTGAGAAGAATTTCGGAGAGAAGAGTGGTAAGGCTTTGCTTGCTGCTACTGCTTATAATACTGCTCTTGTGAATTATCGTGCTGCTTATAATAAGGCTGTTGAGGTTGAGGCTTCTGCTGTTAAGGGCTTTGCTGATCCTAACACTTTGAACCCAGTTTCTACTGATTTCCCTGCTGCTTCTGCTGCTGCTAAGGCTGAGGCTAAGAAGGTTGAGGCTAAGGCTCAGACTGCTGCTCCAGCCGCTGGTAAGGCTGGTGCCGCTGCTGCTGCTAAGGGTGAGCTTGCTGGTATGGGCACCAAGGGTGGTAATGGTCATGGTGGTAAGGCTGGCGAGAAGCTTGGTAATGCTGGTGTTGGTGTTGCTTTGACTGCTTTGGCTGCTTCTATGCTTGCTGGTATGGGTGCTGCTGTTCGCAAGATGCGTCACTAAGCATTTGCTGCCTTATTTAAGGTTTGCGCTCAACGACTGGTGTGGTGTTTTGTAGGGAAGCATCACACTGGTTTATTCCCGATTCTCTTTGGTTTTATTGTTTTAACATTGGTTTGCTATTGTTTTTCTTTTCTTCCCAGTGTTGATTCGTTTAGCTTGTTGGGTTTTGGGTGTTGAGTGTTGTTGCTTTCGGTTTTGTTTGCTACTAGGGGCTTTCAAAACCGGAAGCATTTTTTGTTTTTTTAAGGGCTTATTGTGTGTGATAGATTTTATAATTAATACTCTATGAGTATTAATTTTTCGATAGATGAATTTAAAAATTAATTTTTATATAAATTTTGAGCTTTTAATAATAATTATTGATCTTACTAGTGCAGCGATTTTTATTTGAAAACGTTTTCAAATTTATTATTAAGTTTATCGTTAACTGCAATAAAGCCATTATATATAAAGAAAAAATCATATTTTTATTATTTTTATTATTTTGGTAGCGCTTTCAAACAATATGCGTTACTATAAAGGTGTCACAAGCTTTGTCGAGTGGCGTATGAGTTTATTGCCAAGAAGGTTCAAAGGAGAATTCAATGAAAAGGCAAACTATTCTACAGCTGGCATTAGTTGGTGTACTCAGTCTAGGATTGACTTTGTCGGGATGTGGTAATCCTGCTGCTATGAGTAATAATTCTGATGAGTCTACAACTTCTGCAAATTATTGGCCGAATGCAAATAGGAAATTATCAGGAGTTAAGCTGACTTTTTGGGTTGGTCAATCTGATAATAAAGTACCTGTGCGTGTTATAAAAGATTTTGAACATGCTACTGGCGCAAAAGTGGATTTACAAACAATTCCAGACACTTATGAAAATAATGTACAAACAAAGATTACTACTGGAGATATGCCAGATTTAGCGACTTGGGAACCTACAAATTCTATGCTTGCTGGGTTTGTTAGTACAGGAAAATTACAGAAGTTGGATCACGCTCCATGGGTTAAAAATTATGCGTCTGGTATTTCTGAATTAGGGAAAACAAAGGGTCATCGATATGCAGCTTTGATATCCCCAGTTAATGTTATGGGCGTTTGGTACAACAAGAAAGTATTTGAAAAAGCTGGTATTACTGATCTTCCTAAAGGATGGGATGGGCTGCTCGAGGCTGCTAAGAAAATACAAAAGACGCATGCAGCACAGTCTCCATTCTTCGAAATGGGTGGTTCTCAATGGGGTACTCAGTGGGGTGTTCAGGTTCAACTTGCAGAATCGGCTCGTGCTGGACTTTGGAATCGTGTAAATAGCGGCAAAGAGAAGTTTACAGACAAGATCATTATGACTGCTATAAAGAATTATAAGAAGTTATTTGATGATGGATTGTTTAATAATGATGCTGGTTCTGCAACGCTTAATGATCAAGCTGCAGCATTATTTGAAGGCAAAGCAGGTATGATTTTTGGTAATAACGCTCAATTTAATATTGCTGCTGCATTAGCCAATAATGATAAGAAAGTTATAGATGATACTTTAGGGTTCTTGCCGATTTCTGCTTCTGGTAATATCTCGTCGTTGTCTCCTGGAGCTTCAAGCGCAGTAGTAGCTTTCAAGACTGGTGACGCGCAACGTGAATCTGCAGCACGACAATTCTTGAATTTCTGGATGTCTGTTGGTTATAAGAATTTTGTTAATGATCGTAACCTTGTTTCCGCTCTTAAGACTGTTGACTCTCCGTCAACTGTTCCTCAAGCTTTGATTGATGCTGCTAATTCTATTGGTCATAGTGCTCCATCTATGCAGTCAGCTGCTATTGCTAATCCAGATCTTTATTTGAATCTCGCTAACATGATAAATGGAACTGTGAATCCAGAACAAGTAGCTAAAGCAACGCAAGATCAGTTTGCCCAGATTGCAAAAGCCCAGGGTGCAAAAGGATTCTAACAGAGTTTTGATTCTTAAAAATATTCATTAATGAGGTGATTAAGAGATTTATTTTTTAAATCTCTTAATCACCTATAGCGGGTATTGAATTATATTTATCTGTCTGCGTGAAGTTATTTGAAAGGTATTTATTATGGGTACTCATAGTAGTTTAATGAGAAAAAATTACCCCTTAGCTTTTTTGATTCCTGCAGGTATTATGCTGACAGTTTTCTTTATTGCTCCAACAATTATGAATTTTGTTTATGCATTTACTGATTGGTCTGCTTTTAAAAATACTATTAATTTTAATGGTTTTGATAATTTTCTTTCATTATTCCAAAACGGAATCTTAATGAAAGATATACAAATAACATTGTTTTATGCTATATGTATTGCTATTTTTCAAAATGTATTTGGATTATTCTTGGCTGTTTTATTAGAAAAGGATACTCTGTTAAATAGATTAGCAAGAATAATGTTTTTTATCCCTGTAATTATGTCTGCATTAGCTGTTGGATATATTTGGCAGGCAGTTTTAAAAAATTCAGGTGCGCTAGATCAGATTCTCTCAGGTATATTTGGTCATAGTATAACTACTGGATTATTGGCTAATACCCATACTGCAATCATTACAATTGCGTTCGTTCAAGGATGGAAGTGGATGGGTTTGTCAATGCTTATATTCCTTGCAGGATTAAAAACTATTGATTCAGATGTTCTTGAAGCTGCTTATATTGATGGTGCAAGTAGCGGTCAGATTTTCTGGAAAATTAAATTCCCTCTGTTAGCTCCCGCATTCACGTTTAATGTTGCGACAAGTTTACTTGGTTCATTAAATGGATTCGATATGGTGCAGGCTATGACAAAGGGTGGACCTGGTGGTTCTACAGAAATTCTTAACATCTTTATTTGGCGTACATTTGGGCAAGGATTATATGCTCAATCGACAACAATGAGTATGATTCTTTTCATTTTAGTAGCACTTATTGCTTTACCTGTTATATATATTCTACGCCGTAGGGAAAGGAATATTTTCTGATGTTAATGCGTTTGTTAAATTTATGTTTTCGCAATCAGACGATTGTAAATTCCAATAGTTCTGTTAGATTATCAAAGATTAATCGCGTTGCTCGACGTGTAGTTCATGATATTTTTGTAATTTTTATCATGATTATATTTCTTGCAATTCCATTTTGGCTGTTGATAATTACCGCTGGTAAAACACAGAGTGAAGCACTGAAACTTAGTATGTCTGTTCCTAAACAATGGCATTTGCTTGAAAATTTTTTGACTGTTATACGTGATGGGAAAATGTTAGCGGCATTTTTTGGATCTATAATTGTTACATTACCATCTGTGTTTATTGCTATATTTGTCGGGTCAATGGCTTCGTGGGTTTTAGCAAGACGTGCAACTAAGCCTGTTGCAGCTTTGTATGTTGTAGGTATATCTGGGCTAATATTGCCTCCTGCCGTAGTTACAGTAATGATGCTGTTGAAAATGATTGGTCTTTCTGGAACTGCAGTAGGAATGATTTGCGTTTATGTTGGTATTTATTTGTCTACAGTTATATTCTTTGTAACTGGATTTATTCGTACTATACCTACGGCTTTAGAAGAATCGATGAGGGTAGATGGTGCTTCGCCTATTAGAATATTCTTCATGCTAATTCTTCCGCTTCTTGCACCAACAATTGCTACTGCAACCATTCTTCTTATACTCTATATATGGAATGACGTTTTTTACGCTCTATTTATACTTTCTGGAAAGATGAGTACATTGCCTCTTAATTTGTATAATGTTGCTAGCGCTGGATTGTATCTTAATAATTGGCATTTGATTTTTGCGTATATAGTTCTTATGAGTCTGCCATTGCTTATAGTTTTTGGTATAGCACAGCGAAAGATAATCAGTGGTATTACTGGAGGTGCAGTAAAGTAGTAGCTGCTATTTGTGGTTGCATTGGTTGTTAGATTTAATTAGTAGTTTTAATATTAAATTGTGGTTTTGATGGGAGATTATATTGTGACAAAGAGGTCGAACAATAATAATAAACCGCCATCTATTAGTGATGTGGCTAAGCTTGCTGAAGTATCTACATCGTCTGTATCTAGGTATCTTAATCATTCTGAGAGTTTAACGCCAGCTAAGAGGGAAAGTATTGCTAATGCTATTAAATTACTTGATTATCATCCGTCATTGCTTGCGCAAGGTTTAGCTTCAAAGCGATCTAATGTAATAACATTTTTCGCTGGTCAAGATTTACTATATGGCGTTGTTGGTTGCATAAAAGGCGTTGAAAGAATAGCTTCGCAATCAGGAGTTGTGGTTAACGTTATTTTGTTTGATGAGCATCAATCTCCTTATACTCTTAAGCAATGTATTAAGTCAGCATTAAGTACTAATCCATTGGGAATAATAATTGATCAACCTCGATATGGAATAGCGTGTGATGAAATTATCAGAAATGCGCAGAAAGATTTACCAATTGTTCTTATTGGTGGGAATAGACGTAAGGGACAGTATCAATTGTTCACTCACGATGATCAGGGTGGATATGCGATAACAAAATATTTGTTATCTCTTGGATCAGATACTGTCTATTATGTTGCGCCTCCAGAAGAAGATGAAGAGCAAACTAGGCAATCTGGTTGGAAAAAAGCCTTAGAGGAAGCTGGAGCAGTAATACCAAATCCATATAAAACCTCGTGGGATCCATTAGATGCTGAAAAAATTGGTGTATCTCTTGGCAGGCGCAATGATGTAACTGCTATTTTTGCTGGTAATGATGAAATTGCTTTAGGAGTTATGCGTGGTTTATATTCAGTTGGTAAACATGTTCCTGAAGATATAAATGTTATTGGATTTGACGATAACCCAATTGCTAGATTATCTGTTCCAGCATTAACGACATGGCACCAAGATTTTGAACTTTTTGGAGCTTATGCTGCTCAGATAATTCTAGATCAGTCAAATGGTAAAGCAGTAATAGATAAAGATGAGCCACATTTTATAGGTCATAATACAGAGCAATTAGTTATTCGTGAATCTACTCGTTATCGTAAAAATGGATAGTTTATATGGCTTTTGTGTTGCTAGTGGTTAATCAGGTGAAAGAATAAATATGATGTTGAAAACTAAAATTTTTACAAATAATGGGATATCGGTTATTTATCGAAATATAGGTTGCGATAACGTTGATTTTATATTGGTTCCAGAGAAATTTGCCGATAAAGCAATGCGTGATGATTGCAAGCCAGAACCATTAATACAAGCGAAAATCGTTGGTGATTCTTATCCAGATGGTTTCGCGCAAGGCAGAACAATGAGAAATTCATCTACGGTGCAGGGCATGCATTTCGTTTCTCAGAATTGCGTTATGAGAGGCAAATCTTCGTTTATTACTACAGTATTAGAAGACAGTAGACATGTACAGTATATTCATAATTTGCAATTTGGAGCTTGTTCGTCAACTATAGAGATCACTACAGAAGTAAAAAATTGTGGAAATAAACCCGTTACGTTAGAGATGTTGTCGAGTTTTACTTTAGGTTCTCTATCGCCATTATTGACAGGTCTTGCAGCAGAAAGCATGAGAATACACAGACTTCATAGTACTTGGAGTGCAGAGGGACGTTTAATCACAGAAAGACCAGAAGATCTTCAGCTAGAGCCTGATTGGCAACAGCATAGTGCAAATTCTTTACGGTTTGGAAGTGTAGGGTCTTTCCCCGTGAGAGAGTGGGCTCCTTTTATTGCAATAGAAGATATTGTAAATAATGTTACATGGGCTGTATCAACAACTCATGCTTCTAGCTGGCAGATGGAAATATATAGGCGCGATAATGGTCTTTCTATATCTGGAGGTATTGCAGATCGTGAGTTTGGTCATTGGATGCATACAATTAACCCTGGGGAATCTTTTACTGCTCCTTCTGCTATCGCAACTGTAGTGCAAGGTGGAGTTGACTTAGCATCTCAATGTTTATTGGAACATACTCGTGAGAATTTATCTCTGCCGAAAAATGAGAAGGCATATCTTCCTATAATTTTTAATGAATATTGCTCAACATGGGGATTGCCTACTGAGAAAAGTGTTCTTTCGCAATCTAAAATAATAAGTAAGCATGATATTGACTATGTTGTTATTGATGCTGGTTGGTTTGATCATGAGTCGTTTGATACTGCAATAAGGTTCGGTAAATGGTGTGTTGATAAACAATCTTTTCCTCACGGTATGAAATATGTTGTAGAAAGGCTTCATAACTTAGGTTTAAAAGTTGGAATATGGTTTGAATTTGAAGCAGTGGGAGAAGATGAAGAATCCTTATTCAATCGTACGCAATGGCTGCTTAAAAGGGATGGTGTTCCTATAACGTCAGGGCAACGTCGTTTTTGGGATATGAGAAATAAAAATGTAAGAGAATACTTACGTGTGCGAGTAATTGATTTCTTGAAAGAAAATAAAATTGATTACCTTAAAGTGGATTACAATGACTCTATAGGCATAGGTTGTGAAACCGTAGATTGCGATTATAGGTGTGATTATAACTCTCTTGGTGATGGTCTTTACTCGCATATTCAAGCTACTATGTCTTTCTTTGATGAAATACGAAAATCTTTACCTAATCTTGTTATTGAAATATGCTCAGCTGGTGGTCATAGATTAGTTCAATCTTTTATGCAAATTGCTTCAATGGCCAGCTTCTCTGATGCACATGAATGTATTGAATCTCCTATCATTGCAGCCAATATGCATAGGATGATTTTGCCGAGACAATCGCAAATTTGGGCAGTGATGAGGGAAAATCTCGATGAGAATGCTGTCATTTATAGGCTTTGTACGGGTTTTCTAGGTAGATTGTGCCTATCTGGGGATGTTGAAAGTTTATCTGATTGGCAATGGAGGTTAATAGATAAGGCTATAGGTCTGTATCAAAAAATTAATAAAACAATTGATCGCGGTATAAGTAGTTGGATTGGTAGTGGAATAGTCAGCTATCGTAGTCCTAAAGGTTGGCAAGCAATCATAAGGAAACCTATGGATTGTAATAATCCTCTATTTGTTGTGCTGCATACTTTTGCTAAATCACCTTGTAAAGTTATATTGCCTATTCCACATCAATTTGTGGATAAAAATATAGAAACTTTTATGTCAGAAAGTATAAAAATATCGTTCGATGGCGATAGCTTGTGTATAAGTAATCTTCATGATTTTGAAGCGGCTGTTATTGTTTTTGACTAGAATGAGAAAATTTTGCAGGAGTTAATGCAGCGTTTAAAAATTGATATGTTTTTGATAATCCGGAATTAAGGGTTTATATATGTGACTTATTGATTAATTGTCATCGCGGCTACGAGTGATTTATGGTGGACAGTATAAGTGGCAAACAAAATTCTCGTAGCTTTCTCCTATAGGGCGGCATGAAGTTTGTGTTTTACATGAGCTTTATGCCGCTTTGCCCATGTTTGTGTATTTTTGCCCGCGTTTGTAGTCAGATTTGCTCAAAAGGGAACAAATGCGGGCTTAATCCTTATGTTCTTATGTTTTTACCTTTTGGTCATATTATTGTGTATTTGCTATCGTCTAATTCATTGATTTTGTATGCAATTTACATGTATGAGTTATCTCTATTTATGTATTTATTATTTCTAATTCTATTTATGTCTTTTATTTATCTATCTACGATTTATTGGCATGTGTTGCTTACTGATCTAAGTAAGTTATTTTTTAGTCGTGTGTAAATTTATAAGAAACGCCGAAATAGTAAAATCATTTGACAAACTTAGGTTAATCATTTTACTATATTGATATCGGCATGAAGTCGTGCTGGTTTGAGCAAAGGAGCAATATGAGTTTATGGAATATTGATAAGATCGAATACGTAGGTAGTGCGCAAGGTCCAAAAGAGGGTCTAGCTTTTCACTACTACGATGCGGATAGAGTTGTAGCTGGAAAAAAGATGAAAGATTGGTTGCGCTTTGCTGTTGCATGGTGGCATACTTTCGACCAAACTCTTGTTGATCCATTTGGAACTGGTACAGCTCATAGACCGTATTATGGCAAATATAGTGATCCTATGGATGAGGCTTTAGCTAAAGTCGATTATGCATTTGAGCTTTTCCAGAAATTGTCTGTGGGATATTTCTGCTTCCATGACCGCGACATAGCTCCAGAAGGCGATACTCTTCGTGAAACAAATCGCAATCTCGATCGTGTAGTTGATAAAATTGAAGAGAACATGAAGTCAACAGGTATTAAATTGCTATGGAATACCTCATCACTGTTTACAAATCCTAGATTTGTGTCTGGCGCTTCAACATCTCCATTTGCAGATATTTATGCATACTCTGCAGGTCAGCTAAAGCATAGTTTAGAGATTGGCAAGCGCTTAGGTGCTGAAAATTATGTATTCTGGGGGGGTCGTGAAGGATACGAAAACTTGTGGAATACACAGATGAAGCGCGAACAAGAACATATGGCAAAATTCTTCCACATGTGCCATGATTATGCGCAGGAAATTGGTTTTGATGCTCAATTCTTGATTGAGCCAAAGGCTAAAGAGCCTACGATGCATCAGTATGATTTTGATGCTTCGACTGCAATCGCATTCTTGAGAACATATGATTTGATGGATGTATTTAAGCTGAATCTCGAAGGTAATCATGCTAATTTAGCTGGTCATACTTATCAACATGAGATTCGTACTGCTAGAGAAGCAGGTGTTCTTGGATCTTTGGATGCAAACCAAGGCGACAAGCTTATTGGGTGGGATATGGATGAATTCCCAACTGATCTTTATGAAACTTCAACTGTGATGTGGGAAGTTTTGCAAGAAGGGTCGATTGGTCCTCATGGTGGTCTTAATTTTGACGCTAAGCCACGTCGTACGTCTTTTGATGCTGAGGATTTGTTCCGTTCTCATATTGCTGGTATGGATTCATTTGCAGCAGGCTTGTTGGTCGCTGCAAAAATGCATGAAGATAAATTCATTGAGAATTTACAGGCAGATCGTTACTCTTCATATGATTCTGGTATTGGCTTAACTGTAGAAAATGGCACAGCCAGCTTGTCGTCTCTTGAAGAATACGCTTTGGATATTCCTCAAGAAAAGTTGATTACTGCAACTAAATCTGATCATCTTGAATCAGTGAAGGCAACGATTAACAATTACATTATCGATGCTCTAAGAGAAGGGTGATTCAAACTGTATCTAGTATAACTGAGTAAAAGTGTGAATATTTAATAACAAAATATTTGTTAGAGTTGTTGCGTCATTCTCTTCCTTCCTCCTAACTTGGCGTGTCGCTCTGATTTTTCGGGGTGACACGCTTGGTTGTATGTAAGTATTTGAAAAAGATATTTTACAATTTGTCGTTATTTACTAAATAATATTCCGTTCAAAGCCGAAAGGGATAATGATGAAAAAGTGGAAAAAGATCATTGGTATCGCTGGTGCGTTGGCTATGTTGTTGCCATTTGCTGCTTGTGGAGCTCCTTCTACGCGTGGTGGTGCTAGTGGGGCTGTTAATAAGAGTGGAAAGATTAGTGTTGGAATTTCTATGCCAGAACAGCAATTGGAACGCTGGCAGATTGACGGCGAGAATCTTAAGAAAGAACTTGAGCATTTTGGCTATAAGGTCACCCTGCAATATGCTGATGGTAAAACTGATTTACAGTCTTCTCAAATTCAGAATATGGCAAATCAAGGTGCAAATTATGTAGTTATTGCATCAATCGATGGAACTGCTACTGGTGCTGCTGCTGAGCTTGCTGAGTCTAATGGTGCAAAAGTTATTGCCTATGATCGCTTGATTATGAACACCGATGCTGTTGACTATTATGCTACATTCTCTTTGACAGATGTCGGTCGCATGCAGGGAGAGTACATTGTAGACAAGCTTGGTCTTAAAGAAGGTAAAAAGGGACCATTTAATGTCGAATTGATGTCTGGATCTCCAACAGATAATAATGCTAGATATTATTATGAAGGTGCTTGGAAAGTGCTAGAGCCTTATTTTAAATCTGGTGTCTTGAAATCTAAGTCCGGCAAAGTTCCAAAGAGTCTTGATGATTGGAAGTCAATAGGTATTGACAATTGGGACAGGCAAAAGGGACAGGCTGAAATGGAAAACCGCATTAATTCCTTCTATAACGATGGTACGAAGTTAGATGCAGTTCTTGCTCCAAATGATGCTATTGCGTTGGGTACTGTTAACGCTGTTGAGTCTGCTGGATGGAATTATTTCCCAATTATTACTGGTCAAGATGCTGAAAAGGCTAATGTTGCTGCAATTGTTCAAGGCAAACAGACTATGACAGTGTATAAAGATACGCGTAAGCTCGCTAAGGCTACAGCAAAAATGATTAAAGATCTTGTTGATGGTAAGAAGCCAAATACAAAGGATGTCTTTAATAACGGTAATAAGGATGTTACTTCTATGCTTCTGTCACCAGTATCTGTAGATAAAACGAATGCCAAGAAAGAGCTTGTTGATTCTGGCTATATTTCGGCAGCTGATGCTGGTTTGTGATACTAGTCGAGCACTCGGCTGCTAATCAATTATGTAGCTGAGTGCATTTGATACTGGTTCAGTTACGACAATATCGTATTTCATTAAGAAAGGAAAAATCAGTGACTGACAAACAAGATGTCATCCTTGAAATGCGTCATATCGTGAAACGTTTTGGTTCGGTTACAGCGCTTGAAGACGTAACATTGAAAGTTCGACGTGGACAAATATTTTCAATATGTGGAGAGAATGGCGCTGGTAAATCGACGTTGATGAATGTTCTTTCTGGCGTATATCCTCATGGAACGTATGAGGGAGACATTATTTATGAAGGTAATGTTTGTAAATTTAAAACGATTCGTGATTCTGAGGCAAAAGGAATTGTTATCATTCATCAAGAGTTAGCTTTAGTGCCGTATATGAGTATTGCTGATAATATTTTCCTCAGCAATAGGATTAAAAAGGGAATTGCTATAGATGATACTGAACAATATCGTATTGCTCGCGAAGTTATGAAAACTGTTGGATTGGATGAAGATCCAAGTAATCTTATTGCTAACATTGGTGTTGGTAAACAACAGCTTGTTGAGATTGCAAAAGCTTTGACTAAAGATGTAAAACTTTTAATTCTTGATGAACCTACTGCAGCCTTAAATGATGAGGATTCTGCAAATTTGCTTCATCTGATTGATCGTTTGCGTCGTGAGCGTGGTATTACAGCTATTATTATTTCCCATAAACTTAATGAAATAGCTTATATTGCTGATGCTGTACAAGTGATACGTGATGGTAAGACAATTACTCATATTGATGTTGATGATCAGCATCCATTGGATCAAGATGAGTTGATTCGCCATATGGTAGGTCGTCCTCTTACTAATAGGTATCCTGAACATGTTGCAAAAATTGGTAATGAGGCTTTTCGAATAGAACATTGGAAAGTGCATCATCCGTTGGACGAAAAACGATTAGTTGCTAATGATGTTAGTTTCAATGTGCGTAAGGGTGAGATTGTTGGCTTAGCTGGATTGATTGGTGCAGGACGAACTGAAACTGCGATGAGTGTTTTTGGTCGGCAATATGGCACTAATGCATCTGGTAAATTGTACTTAGATGGCAAAGAGGTTAAATTCAATTCTGTTCGTTCTGCAATTGATCATGCTGTGGCATACGCTACAGAAAATCGTAAAGTTTACGGATTGAATTTATTAGCTTCTATTCGAGAAAATACGTCGTTAGCTAATTTAAAGTCAGTTAGTAATCTGGGTGTTATTGATAGACATAAGGAAGCGAAAGTTGCTGAAGAATATCGTCACGATTTTCGTATGAAGTGTAACACTATTGAAATGCCTGTTGGCAATCTTTCAGGTGGTAATCAGCAGAAGGTTGTATTGGCAAAATGGGTGGCAACTCAGCCTAAGCTTCTTATCCTTGATGAGCCTACGCGTGGCATTGATGTAGGCGCTAAGTATGACATTTATGAGATTATCGACAAGTTAGCGGATTCTGGTAGTGCAATAATTGTTATTTCTTCGGAATTGCCAGAATTGCTTGGTATATGTGATCGTATATACACGATGAGTCAAGGCAAAATTACAGCTTGTTTGAATGCTCATGAGACAAATCAAGAAGAATTAATGAAGTATATGACTTGTGATGTTCCATTGGAATATGAGAAGTCATTTACCGTTGAATAGTTCAATCTATCAGATTTTATTAGTAATTAAACTTCGCATCGTTGCGTAGCAAAGAAAGAGGATATTATGTTTGGATCAATATCTGCTTATTCAAAGAAGAAAAATACAGCTATTGGTGCTCCTGGATTAAAAGAGCTATTGCTGGGGAATGCTCGTTCTTACGGTATTTATCTTGCTCTCGTTGCTGTTATCATTATTTTCCAAGTGTTGACTGGAAATAGGTTGTTGTATCCAAATAATGTTGTTGCATTATTCCAACAAAATGCATATGTTATGATTACGGCAATCGGGATGCTTATGATTGTTGTTGCTACACATATTGATTTATCTGTTGGATCTGCTGTTGCATTCATTGGCGGCTTAGGTGCCTTTGCTATGAAGCATTGGGGAATGAATTGGATGCTTGCAATCGCTTTCATGCTTTTTATAGGTTTACTAATAGGTGCTTGGCATGGATTCTGGGTAGCGTATGTTGAAGTTCCTGCATTCGTAACCACTTTAGGTGGCATGTTGATCTTTAGAGGTTTGGCAACTGTTGTTGCAGGCGAGTCTATTCCATTACGTTCTCGCGAATTCAGAGCTATTGCAAAAGATTATCTTCCTAATATTTTTGGATTCTGGGGCGGATATGATGGATTAACTATAGTTGTAGGTGCTCTTGCCATTGTAGGTGTAATTGTTGTGCAACTGCGTAAGAGAGCGAAGTCGTTGAAGACTGGATTATTGATTGAGCCACTTTCGTTTACTATTACGAAAATTGTTGTATCTGTTGCAGCTATTGGTTTTATCACTTATTTATTGGCATCTTCTGGAAATTCTCAGCAAGGCGGTATTCCAATAGTATTGGTTATTATTGCGGTTCTCGTTGGAGTTTTTTGGTTCGTGTTGAATCGCATGATTTTTGGTCGTGATATTTATGCTGTTGGTGGAAATAGAAAAGCAGCTATTCTTTCTGGCATAAATACTAAATTGGTTGATTTCAAGATTTTCTTAACGATGGGTGTTCTTACAGCAATAGCGTCTGTTGTAACATTGTCTCGACTTGCATCTGCTACCGCTGCAACTGGGCAAGAATTTGAGATGGATGCTATTGCTGCATGCTTCATTGGTGGTGCTGCTGTTTCTGGTGGAACTGGTACGATTCCTGGCGCTATGGTTGGTGCATTAATTATGGGTGTTCTCAATCAGGGATTGTCTATTATGGGTGCGGATGCCGCTATTGTCAAAACTATTAAAGGTTTGGTGGTTGTGGCTGCTGTTGCTTATGATTTGATCAGCAAGAAACGCAAAAAGTAATTGTATTAATTAAAGTACTTAAGTAGTTTTAGTAATTATTGTAATTAAATTATTGTAATTAAAATTGTGCATGTATCGTAAGGTGCATGCACTTTTTATATTTTTAAATACACATGCATATATTAAAATGCCCTGTTATGTTACATTGAACAATGTGCTATAACAGAGCATTTTCAAATAAATGTCTTATTGGAATATTTATTTTTCTAAGTTGCGGTAATGTAAATACTTTTTATATATTTCTTCGTTAGGTTCTCCAGACAAAGTTGTTTCTATTTCATTCTGCCAAATAGGTGGATACTCTTTACCTGAAAGGGTCCAAGCTGCTTGTCTTGCAGCACCGATAGTAACATATTCGTCGGTTTTTGGTAAAGTGACATCACTTCCTAATATAGATGGTGCTAATGCTCGTATTGCTGATGATTTTGCGCCACCTCCAATTAGTAGAATCTTTTTTACTGTGACTCCTAGTGATTTTATTAATTCCAAACAATCGCGCTGAGAACATAACAATCCTTCTGTAAAAGCGCGCGCTATGTTAGAAGGTTTTGTGTTTGCTAATGTTAGCCCATATATACTAGCTGTAGAATTTGGTCTATCTGGAGTGCGTTCTCCGTCAAAATATGGTATAAGTGTAATTCCTTGTGCTCCTGGTATGCTTTGTGCTGATAGATTTGCGAATTGTTCGTAGTCAACGCTTAGCGCTTTACATCCAGCGTCTATTATTCTCGAACCATTAATTGTGCATGCTAATGGAAGCCAGTGCCCAGTGCAGTCGGCAAAACCTGCAACTGCAGTAGTCATATCGTATATTGGTGTTTGACAAACGGCTGCGGCTACTCCTGATGTTCCTAGTGATATAGATACATCTCCAATTCCCATGTTTAAACCCAAAGCAGCCATAGCGTTATCTGCGCCTCCGGGAGCTATTAAGCATCCTCCAGCTACATTTTTACCTGCTATTTCTGGATCTGCATATGCTCCTATTTCGTTAGGGTTTAAAACTTTAGGTAAAATTACATCGTCTCTACCGAATGCAAGTTTTATCAAATCTCGTCTGTAGTTATTAGTGGTTGAATCAAAGTATCCTGTGCCAGAAGCATCTGAGCGATCCGTGAAAAGTTTATCAAGTCCAATAGTATCCCTATTAGAAGGATTAGAAGAGCTAGATGGACCATATCCTGCAATTCTCCAGCTTAGCCAATCGTGAGGTAAGCAAATAGCCGCTACTTTATTTGCTAGTTCAGGTTCATGATTGGCTACCCAAGCAATTTTTGTTACAGTGAATGACGCTACAGGGGATAATCCAACTGCACGAACCCAGTTACGCTTTCCTTCAAGGGTTTGGCTTTGTTTATCAGTGTTTTTTTCTGATTTACCTTGTAGGCTCTCGATTAACTGTGCAGCCTCTGGTGCTGAGCGAGTATCATTCCATAGTAGTGCATCTCTAACAATGTTTCCTTGCTTGTCTAGCAGTACCATACCATGTTGTTGACCTCCGACTGACAGTGCGCTGACGTCATCTAGTCCTCCGGCTTGTTCTTTTGCTTTTAGGAACGCTTCCCACCACCTATCTGGGTGTATGCTGGTTCCTTCTGGATGTTTTGCTTGTCCGAAACGTACTAATTTTCCTGTTTCGGCATCTGTAATTCGTATTTTTGTTGATTGAGTTGATGTGTCAATTCCAGCAACAAGTATTTGTTTCATAGTTACTCCTGTGTAGACTGTTATTCTTTTTGACATTTTTATTTTTTCTATTCATCTGAAGGCAATTGCGCAAACATTGCACTCGCTGATTTGCAATTAGTTAGATGAATGAACTAAGCTAAAGCTTAGCACGGTTTAGGAGAATTTTCTATTAGTATTGTGACCTATAGGTTGGTTACTTGTCCGTTAGATTTATGTGTTGTATTAGAATTTGTCCAGTAATGAAAGAGGTAGTATGTCAGCTTTACGAAGTATAAATCAGGATGATTTGCGCAATCATAATTTGTCTGTTGTTTTAGACACTATTTTGCGTTCTGTAGAGCCTATGACTCGTGCAGAATTGGCTCGCGCAACTGGTTTAACCAAGGCTACAATATCTTTGCTTGTGCAAATACTTATATCTAGTAGGGTTCTTCATGAGGCGGATAGTGTTTCTGTGCATTATGGTCGTCCTGGTACGTCACTCGCTGTTAGCGTTGGAAGTTTTTGTGCTTTTGGATTACAAATAAATACTGATGGTTATGGTTTTGCTGCTGTTGATATAAATGGTGATGTTATTGACGAGCAATGGGTTGATTGCGATATGGAGCAGCTCACCGCTAATGAAGTTTTTGATAATCTAAATAATATTGTGCTTGATAGTGAAACAAAAGCTAGAGAATTAGGGTACATTATACTCGGCGGTGCATTAGCTTTGCCTGGTGTTGTGATTGATGGATCTATCTTGTTGGCGTCGCCGAATTTAGGATGGAAAAACCTTAATCTTGGACAATATGAGCTTGTTAAGAGACTTAATGTGTTTGCTGCAAATGAAGCTAATCTTGCGGCTATAGCGCAGATTCCTGGTTTTGCTACGCAGCGTAAAAACGATAGCATTATGAAGCCTTCAGATTCTTTTATATACATATCAACAGATATTGGTATTGGTGGTGCTGTTGTTAGAGATGGACATGTTGTTTATGGTGAAAATGGTTTTGCTGGAGAAATAGGTCATGTGTCTGTGTCTTTAGATGGTCCTGTTTGCAGGTGTGGAAGACGCGGATGTTTGGAAGCGTTTGCTGGTAGGAGAGCATTGGTTGAAACTGCTCACATTGCTAGTGGGTGTGATGCAACAAAAATTGAAGCTGTAAATGTTTTACTTGAACGTTGGAAATCTGGTGATGAGATAGTTGTCAGCGCTGTCGATAAAGCAGTAGAAGCTTTAGTATCTGTAATTGGGTCTGCTGTTAATCTACTGGATATTAATACGGTTATTTTAGGTGGTATTTGGCAAAGATTTGGTGTTTGTCTTACGCAAAGAATTAGTAAAGAACTTACTTCTGAAGTATTATGCAGCGAAGCTGTGAATGTTAGAGTATTAATGTCAGAAGTTGGTGGAAGGTCTGCATTGCTTGGAGCAGCACAAGTCGCGCTTCGAAGGTTTATTGATAAACCATTAGATTATATTGAGCAATCAAGCATTGACGAATGAAGTGAGAATTTATAATTTTAACTTTTGCAATAACTATCTTGTTTTTATAGTAGTTTTCTTGTTTTTATCGTAATTTTGTTTGATTGTAGTTGTGTATATGAGTCTGAATAGATATTGTTGTGTAGTTTTTAATAGCAATAACTATTGCCGTGTGGCATATGACACGCCAATTAAATGCAAACCTTAAAAAAACCTGAAAGAATCTTAAAAAAAGTCTATATACGGCGTGTCTTGGATATTTTTCTGTTTTTAAATATGATTAATCGTAATTTTTATGTTTTATTGGGTATATTATTGTGATTTTTCAGAAAAAATTCAAAACAAACCTGAATGTAAGCTGAATGTTTTGGTTGATTTTTGTTAAAGCATGTTGTATCTTTTGAATCAGCAACCAGTGAATCCCTAGTTCAACTGGTGCTACGCGGGAAACCGCATAAGGCAAATTCTTTTTCGTGTTCCTAGCACGGAGGAGAAGAAGAAAGGAAATTAAAATGATGAATAAGAAGGCTATCGCCGCTTTCGCTGCTGGCGCTACTTTGCTTGCCGGCTTCGCAATGGCAACCCCAGCAATGGCTGATGCTGATACTGATGCTAAGATTGCAGATCTTAAGACGTCTATTGCTCTTCTTGAAGCAAAGATGAAGAATAACAATCTTAAGCCATCTGAGGATGTTCTGAACGCTTATAATCAAGCTAAGGCTGAATTTGATAAGGCTGATAAGGCTTTCGATGCTGCTTATGCTGCTTATAACGCTGGATATGCTGAGTATAAAGCAAAGCAAGGCAATGATAAAAAGACGACTGATGACTTCGACAGCGAAGATACTGATAAGACTTACGGAGCTGAAAAGAATCAGAGCGGTAAGGACTTGAATACTGCACTTACTACCGCGCAAGATGCTTATAACAAGGCTAAGGGAGAATTAGATAAAGCTAAGGAAGCGTTAGCGGCATATAATTCTGGTTATACTCAGGATGTTGCTAATCTTAAGGCTTTGAAGGAAGAGCTTGCTAAACTTGTTGGTGGTAAGACTACAACTTCACAGCCAACTAAGCCAGGTGAAGCAAAGCATGTTCATGTGAAGGCTGCTGATAAGGCTAAGGCTGTTGAGGCTGTGAAGACTGCTAAGTTGCATCTTGATGATGCTTTTGCTGCTTATACTAAGGATTATGCTGAGTATGAGAAGGCTAAGGCTACTTTGGCTGGTAAGGTAGCTGCTCAGGAAGCTGCTGAGAAGGCTTTGAAGGCTGCTCAGGATGCTTTGGAAGCTTATAATGTTTCTGCTAAGAATGATTCTGTTTTGGCTCAGCGTCTTGCTGATGCTGTAGATCGTGCTCAGGCTAAGGTTGTTTTTGCTGTTGCTGAGACTGCTAAGGCTAATAAGGATTATGCTGAGGCTAAGGCTAAGGCTGTTGCTTCTACTGCTAAGTATAATGCTGCTTTGGCTGAGTACAAGGCTTGCTATAACGATGCGGTGACTTTCGGTGTTGAGGCTTCTCAGCTTCCTCCTGTTGTGACTTCTGATCCTTTGGCTCCTAATTTTGAGGATGTTCCAGGTGCTACTAAGGCTATGAATGATGCTGCTAGTGGCAAGCTTGGTAAGGCTGCTCAGCAGGCTGCTGCTAAGAAGGCTGATGCTAAGGGTGAGCTTGCTGCTAAGGGTGCTAAGGGTCATGGTAAGTCTGGCGAGAAGCTTGGTAATGCTGGTGTTGGTGTTGCTTTGACTGCTTTGGCTGCTTCTATGCTTGCTGGTATGGGTGCTGCTGTTCGCAAGATGCGTCACTAAGCATTATTTGAACTTGTCTTTGGTCTTAATTGGTTGTGGTTCTATAGCTTGTTAAGAATTATCTAAAGACTTGTTCTTAGTGTATACGAAATTAGTAAAGGGGTGAGTGGTTAATATAACCATTCACCCCTTTGCTATAAAACTTCCTATGGCTTTGATTTTTATAAAAACGGTTATAAAATAACGAAAGTGGTACGTTGTTGTGCCACGCGCTTTCGTAAGTGTAAAAGTAAAAGAGAGTTATACCAACTGAGGTTCATAACTATTAAATAGTGCAATTAAGATGTTGCTGCGTTTTTTAGTTAAAAATTTTAAGTATAAATATTATATAGAAGGTTTAATATGCAAATAAAAACTGTTAAATTGAAGAATTTTCGCGGTTATAAAAATGAGACTACAATTAACTTCGAGAATCTAACAGTATTAGTAGGAAAAAACGATTCAGGGAAATCCACTGTTCTAGAAGCATTAGATATATTCTTTAATGATGGTAAGAATATAATCAAAATAGATAAAAATGATGTAAATGTTAGATCTAGAGAAGATGGAGATTTAGAAACAGTTATATCAGTAGTTTTTACAGATTTACCTAAAGAAATAGAAATTGATTCATCTTTTAAAACATCATTAAGAAGAGAATATTTATTAAATAATGATGACTGTCTAGAGATAATAAAGAAATATCATGATGGCGGCTCGCCAAAAGTGTATATTAAAGCTAAGCATCCAACAAATGAAAATTGTTCAGAATTATTACTCAAAAAGAACACTAGTTTAAAGAGTATAATCAAAGAAAACAATATAGAGTGTTCTAATATGACAGTTAATTCTATAATGAGAACTGCAATTTGGAATTATTATGAAAAACATGACAAAGATGGTCTCAAATTAAGAGAAGTAGAAATAGATGCTTCAAAAGAAGATGCTAAGCAAATATGGGATAAATTATCTATAGAAATGCCAGTTTACAGCTTGTTCCAAGCAGATAGATCAAATACAGATAGTGATTCAGAAGTACAAGATCCATTAAAAGAGGCTGTAAAACGTATACTTAGTGATCCTGAAATTAAAGCAATTTTAGAGCGAGTTTCCAAAAAAGTTCTAGAAAACTTGCGTGAAGTGTCAAATAGAACACTAGAAAAATTGAAAGATTTAAATTTAGAAGTAGCTACCAGCCTATCACCTGTTATACCGACTGCAGATAAATTAAAGTGGTTCGATGTATTCAAATCTGTATCTATTTCAGGAGATGACAATATTCCAATCAATAAAAGAGGTAGTGGAGTAAAAAGATTAATACTTATCAGCTTTTTCACAAGTGAAGCAGAAAGATTGGCTAAAGAAAGCAAAACATCTCAAGCTAAAAACGGCATAATTTATGCTATAGAAGAGCCAGAAACGTCTCAGCATACGAATAATCAAAAGACATTAATTGAATCTTTTATAAAAATAGCCAAAGAACCAGGAGCACAAGTTATATTAACAACCCATAGCGCGTACATTGTTAAGAAATTAGATTATGCCAATTTAAGAATTATTAGTGATAATAAAAATAATGAAAAAGAAATTCTACCCGTAAAAAAAAGTTGTTTAAAGTATCCTTCATTAAACGAGGTAAATTATTTAGCCTTTAACGAAATAAGTGTAGAGTATCACGATGAACTATATGGTGAGTTGCAATTTGAATGCAGAGAAATATCTAGAAGAAGTAATAACAATCAAAAAGACGGTAAATCTGATAAAGGTGCTACTAAGAGGATTAACGAAAAGGATTTTGACAATTGGTTAAACGAAAAAGGTATCAAAAAGAATAAAGACTATAAAAGGGATGATGGTGAGGGTACTTACAAGGTAACGTTGCAAACATACATAAGAGATCTTATTCACCATCCTGAAAATAAGTCAAATCGTATGTATACCGAAGAAGAATTGTCAAAGTCAATAGAAGAAATGAAAGATATTTATATTAATCTTAATGGCAAAAATAAAAATAGTAGTGATATCGTGGATGAGCGAAGAATAGTATAAATTCAATTTATTCAGGTTATTTTTGCTTAATCTTATGCTCTTGTTTACACTAATAGGTTTAAACAAGAGCATAATTGTTTGTGCTTAGTGCGTATAAACATGATAAATTGTTAATCAAATAATGTATAAAATAATGTTGAGAAAATCGTAAAAGACGCAATCATTTTTTAAGTAAAAATATTTTTAGTGCTTTGTTGGTTGGTAAATAGTTTTATGTCGACCAATTCTATTTTTATAGATTAAAAATATGGTGTTTAAGTATACTATAAAATATTCGCTGTTTAAAGAGGAGGTGCGTATGACAACAATTTTTAATGTGGCTGCGTATATCCTTGAGCTTACTGGAACTGTTACTACTATGAAGTTGCAGAAGTTGGCTTATTATTCGCAGGCTTATTGTTTAGCCACTACTGGAAATCCGTTGTTTTGTGAGAATTTTCAGGCTTGGAGAAATGGTCCTGTAGCTCCGACTCTGTTTAGTCGCCATCGCGGTAAGTTTTTGATTCGTAAAGGCGAGATCAATCTTTCGGATATTGAGCAGTCTGATTCCAATATTTTAACTGACGATCAAAAGCGTATTATTGAGAAAGTATGCGATAAATTTGGTGCGTATACTGGCAGTCAGTTGAGTGAAAGAACGCACAAAGAAGCTCCATGGAGTGATTTGCGTGAAGGTGTTGATGACTCGGCTGTTTGCTCTAAAGTGATTACCAAAGATTCTTTGAAAGAGTACTATACTCGTAATCCTTTGTTTTAATGTTGTGTTGTTGATTACGCTAGTACGCGTTCGTTTATTTTTGCCCGCGTTTGTTGTCGAATTTGCTTAAAAAGGGAACAAACGCGGGATTATGGATTGCGCGATTAGCGTTTAGAACAAAAAAGACCGCAGCGACGAGACTGCGGTCTTAGATAGTTAGCGCGTTACGCTTGCGATTAATTGCGCATTACGATTAGTCACGCATAACGCATCACGATTAGTCACGCATAACGCATCACGATTAGCGCATTACGCATTACGCGATTTATCGCAATTAATCACGCATTGTGATTGCGTTTAAACGCGCCATACAATCCTGCGCAAGCAGCGCTAGCGATTGCAGCCTTAATAATATCGCCCACAATAAAGCCAGTAGAAGCAACGGCGATTGCCAAAACAGGCAAGTGCATCATAAGCGATTGGCCTACAAATCCAAATGCGTAAATCACAAGAGAACCAACAACAGATGCGGCAAAATACGCGCCAAATCGTGCAAATTTCTTAGCAACAGAATCCTCTGGCATAGCGGCATTAACAACGCTTTCGAGCGCAGACTTTACGAGCGCAATCGCAGCTACGCCGAACACGAATCCAACAAGGAATCCAACGCTAGGGCCTGCAAAAGCCACAACGCCACTCTTTCCGCCTGCAAACACTGGCATTCCAGCAGCACCAATCGCAAGGTACATAAGCACAGAGCTAACAGCCTGACGCCAAGTCAAAGTAAGACCTGCCAAAGCCAAAACCAAAGTTTGCAAAGTTACAGGAACAGGAGTTCCAGGAATCGGCAATGCGCCAGCCATAGTTGCAGCGCTAATAAGAACAGTAAACAAAAACGCCTTAGCAAATGGAACAGCCAAACGATTAACGTCAAAAGCCTTAGATGCAACTGCGCTAGAATTTGCATCAGAGTTAGATTCAAAATTAGCCACGATATCCTTCTTTCGTATTGTTTTTCGTTGCTGAATCAAAGATTAGACAAAAATCACCAGTCGCGCGTTGGAGAAGTTTACAAAAAATCGCATAATGTTTTGTTCAAATTCACGGATACTATAAGCCAAATTTCCTATAACTTGTAACGTATGGTTACGAATATCAAAAAAATACTTGTGGCAAATCGCGGCGAAATCGCGCTTAGAGTGATTCGCACTGCTCAAGAAATGGGAATACAAACTGTAGCTATTTATGCGGCATCCGACCGTCAAGCACAGTATGTTGAGATGGCAAGCGAAGCGTACGCGCTTTCTGGAGACACGTACAGAGACACTTATTTAAACGAAGACGCGATTATAGACATTTTGCATAAAAGCGGAGCGGATGCTGTGCACCCAGGCTACGGATTTTTATCGGAAGTAGCGAGTTTTGCGCAAAAGGTGATTGATGCTGGCGCTGTGTGGATTGGTCCGAAGCCAGAAGCTCTTATTGATTTAGGGGATAAGATAACCGCTCGCCGCGTGGCAACTCGCGCTAAAGTGCCGCCCGTACCAGGCATATCGGAGCCTGTAAAAGACATTCGAGAATTGTTGACTTTTGCGCAAACACACGGCTACCCGGTTATGATGAAGCGCACGGATGGCGGCGGCGGTCGCGGAATAACCGTTGTGCACAACGATGACGAGCTTCGCGGATTCTACATGAACCACGACGCTTTGCAAGGCGGCGACCTTGACGAGTACTTTATTGAGCGTTTTATAGACAAGGCGCGCCATGTGGAAACACAAGTTGGCCGCGATTCGCATGGAAACTTCACCATATATTCCACGCGCGACTGCTCGGTGCAGCGCCGAAACCAAAAGTTGGTTGAGGAAGCACCAGCGCCATTCCTTACCGATGACGAGAACGCGCAGCTTCACCGATATTCTCGTAACCTATTTGAAGCTGTTGACTACGTTGGTTTGGGCACGTGTGAATATATGGTGACATCTCAACACAAGGTTTACTTCTTGGAAGTGAACCCACGATTGCAAGTTGAGCACACAGTTAGTGAGGAAGTTAGCGGACTAGATCTTGTGCGCGAACAGCTTACGATTGCCGACGGCGGTGAGCTTACGCAAAATCACCCTTCGCGCGGGCATAGTTTTGAGCTTAGAATCACTTCGGAAGACCCAGCAACGAATCTTACGCCTAGCGCAGGCACACTAACAAAAATCGAGTGGCCATCTGGACCTGGAATCCGTGTGGATTCTGGAGTAGAAGTTGGAGATAGCGTGTCTCCAAAATTCGACTCCATGATGGGCAAGCTTATTGTTACGGCTCAAAATCGCGATGCGGCGATTGCTCGCGTAAGACGCGCGCTTAAGGAGCTTTGCATTGAGGGAGTGCCCACTCCTGCTAAGCTTTTTGAGCAAATTTTTAACGATCCTGATTTTACAGCGCAAGATCACGATTTTGATATTTCTACAAAATGGCTTGAACACAAGTATTTGAACCGCACTGCTGCAGCGGCAAATGGCGGACAGCCTGCTTCTTTGGATTCCAATAAGTCTGGTGAAGACGCGCAAAATAAGACAACTAAAATGGAGTCTTTTGTAATAGAAGTAGACAATAAGCGCGTAAAACTTACGATTCCGCAAGATATTGTAGACAATCTTACTGGCTCTGCGCGAGTTAGAGGCACAGTTCGCGCATCGCAGCCGCTTAGAGGACGAGGATTAAGAGGAGATACTCACAAGTCGGAAACTCCAAAGGATGCTCCTGGAGTGATTTCTGCTCCAATGCAAGCTGTGATTACACGCGTAAACGTTGCGGAAGGTCAGAACGTAGCAAAAGGCGATTTACTTGCTGTTCTTGAATCTATGAAAATGGAAAACTACGTTTATGCACCTGCAGCTGGCGTAGTTACTGGCATTTTTGTAGGGCCTGGAGATGGTGTAGAAGCAGGCGAAAAGCTTGTAACAATTGACGTGACTAAAGGCGGTAGTGCAAAATGAGTGCGCTTACTAAAGATGCTACACAAGTTGCAAAAGATGTTAATAAAGATGCTGCGCAAGTTAGTAAAGACGCACAAACTATGCAAAATGCGCAGCCTACGCAGCCTCAGCGTGGAAAAGCAGCCGTAGAACACGCGGCTCGCCTTGCTAGAGACGCCGAGCAGAATGCTTTAGAGCGCCAGCATGCAAAGGGAAAATCCACAGCAAGAGAGCGTTTGGATTTGCTTTTTGATACGGGAACGTTTGAAGAGATCGGCCGCTTTAACGGTGGAGACATAAATAACGATATTGCAGGATGCGCTGTAATCACGGGCTTTGGCGAAGTATACGGCAAAAAAGTGGCAGTTTATGCGCAGGATTTTTCCGTTCGTGGCGGCACGCTTGGACGCGCTGAAGGTCAGAAAATTTGTCATCTTCTAGACATGGCGTTGCAGCTTGCAGTTCCAGTTGTTGCGCTAATCGACTCGGGCGGCGCTCGCATTCAAGAAGGCGTTAACGCACTTACGCAATATGGCAGAATCTTCAAAAAAACTTGTGAAGCAAGCGGTTTAATTCCGCAAATCTCACTAATTCTTGGACCTTGCGCTGGTGGTGCAGTTTATTGCCCTGCTCTTACGGATTTTATAATCATGACTCGCGAACATTCCAACATGTTTGTAACTGGTCCAGATGTTGTTAAGGCTGCCACAGGCGAGTCGATTAGCATGGACGATTTGGGCGGTGGATATGTGCATAACTCCACTTCGGGCGTTGCTCACTATTTGGGTGAAGACGAGGCGGACGCCATTGACTACGCGCGCACAATCTTGGCTTATTTGCCGCAAAATTGCAATCAAAATCCGCCAACATTCGCATACGCTGCCACGCGCGCAGACAGAGAAACCGCTAAGCAGCTTGCGACTATTGTTCCAAGCAATGATCGCCAGCCGTACGACGTTTTAGACGTTATTCGCGCAATCGTAGATTATGGCGAATTTGTGCAAGTTCAAGAGCTTTACGCAGCATCCGCAGTAGTCGGTTTTGCTTGCATAGAAGGTCATCCTGTTGGAATAGTGGCAAATCAGCCTAAAGTCAATGCTGGAATTCTAGACGTTAATTCTTCCGAAAAAGTAGCGCGATTTGTGCGATTGTGTGACGCGTTTAATCTTCCTGTTGTAACTCTTGTAGACACTCCTGGATACAAGCCAGGGTCGGATCAGGAGCACGCGGGCATTATTCGCAGGGGAGCAAAAGTGATTTACGCGTACGCAAACGCGCAAGTTCCGCTTGTCACTGTGATTTTACGCAAAGCTTTTGGTGGAGCATACATTGTAATGGGCTCAAAGTCTATGGGTGCAGACTTTAACTACGCTTGGCCTACTAGCCAGATAGCGGTTTTGGGTGCTCAAGGAGCTGTGAACATTATTCATCGCAAGGATTTGCAAAAAGCAAAAGAGCGCGGACAAGATGTTGACGCTTTAAGAAAAAAGCTTGTTGAGAATTACGAAAATACCACTGTAAACGCGAATCTTTCTCTGGAAACTGGCCAGATTGACGCAATGATAGATCCAGAGCAAACAAGAGACGTTATTGCTAATTCTTTGAAGATTTTAAGAAGTAAAAAACGTGTTTCGAGAACAGGGAAGCATCATGGAAACCAGCCAATGTGATTTGGGAATAATTCGGGAATAATTTGGAAAACACTCAAAAGTCGCCAGCAACCGCGCGTAAAGCGACCAAAGATAAATAAATCCAAAAAGCACAAATAAATTTTAAAAATAAAACTTAAACCCACGAACAAAGGAAAATAAAATGACAACATACTTATTTGACCAGCTCGCACAAACACCACACATTCTTACCTTCGCAGGACAATCCACACCATGGGTGCAAGCCTTAAAAGAAACACAAAACGATGCAGAATTAAATAAAGAATTACGCGAATATAACAAATTAGCAAAAACTTTACTATCAAACATATATCCACAGTTATTAGCAAATGCTGGAACTGACATAAACGTATTCGATGCTTTAGAAAATCCTAAAATCAACACAGCCAGCGCACAATTAAGCGTACCAGGAATCACAATTGCTCAGCTTGCAAGCGTAAAAGACCTAACAAACTTAGGCTACAACTTTGAAGTAAACAAGCCAATTGCAAGCCTTGGACACTCTCAAGGCATAATAGCCGCAAAAATAGTAGAAGCTCGTATAAAAACAGGGTCATGGCAAAACGCGCAAAACCAAATAGCTGAACTTATAGCAATCGCATACATAATCGGAGCAGCAGCAGACCGCGAAGCGCGAATGTTAGAAATCAGTGGAAATGGCGAAAAAACACCAATGCTATCGCTAAAAGGCGTTACGTTTGAACAGGCAAAAGCCTTGATTAAGCGAGTAGAAAGAACCAGAGGCGTTATATCAATCGCAGTTAAAAACTCGCGAAATCACATTGTGCTATCAGGATATCCAGAAGACATGGAAGCCGTGCAAAATCAGGCACAGAAAGAGTCGCAGCGCTCCAAAAAAATGCGCGAAATGAAGGAACGAGGCGGATCGGTTTTTGCGCCAATCGCAGAGTATTTAGATGTTACAGTGCCATTCCATTCTCCAATCATGAAACCTGCTGTAGAACAAGTTGAAGCCTGGGCAAAGGACGCAGGATTAGATGCTGAACTTGCACTAAAGCTTGCAAACGCTGTGCTAGTAGAGCCAGTAGATTGGGCGAAGCAAATAGAAAAAGTTTTAAATAACGTGAATGCGCGAGAGCTATACGTACTAGACATGGGTCCAGGAGAAGTGCTTGGCAAGCTAACAAACGTGCTACTACAAGGAAGCGGAGCTGGCGTAGTAGAAGTCGGGACAATGAACGCGCGCGCAAAAGCAAGCACAACTAGCGCTGCAGAAGCTGAATTATTGCGTACTGGCTGCTGGGAGGATTTTGCGCCGCGAGTAATCGATACTCCAGCTGGAAAGAAAGTTGTAACAAAATTCAGCAAGCTAACAGGCAAAGCTCCTGTGCTTCTTGCCGGCATGACTCCAACCACAGTAGACCCAGAAATTGTAGCCGCCGCAGCCAACGCAGGATATTGGGCAGAACTTGCAGGCGGTGGACAAGTAACAGAAGAAGTATTCGACAGGCACATGGACTCTTTGAGCAAGCAATTGCAAGAAGGAGCAACCGTAGAATTCAACGCCATGTTTATGGACCGCTATTTGTGGAATTTGCAATTTGGCAGCAAACGTATAGTTCCAAAAAAGCGTGCTTCTGGAGCGCCAATCGACGGCGTAGTAATTTCTGCAGGAATCCCAGAGTTAGATGAAGCGAAGGAACTTGTTGAAACTCTTCAAGCCGACGGATTCCCGTATGTTGCTTTTAAGCCAGGAACAGTAGAGCAGATTCGCCAAGTAGTTCGCATTGCAAAAGCTGTTAAGCCAGCAACAATTATTGCGCAAGTAGAAGGCGGATCTGCAGGCGGCCACCATTCATGGGAGTCGCTAGATGATTTGCTGATTAGCACTTATGCTCAAGTGCGCGAATGCAATAATTTGGTGCTTGTAGCAGGTGGCGGAATCGGCACTCCTTCGCGCGCTGCCGATTACATTAGTGGCGAATGGTCCAATAAGTACGGTTTGCCAAATATGCCAGTAGATGCTGTGATGATCGGCACGGCAGCAATGACAGCAAAGGAAGCGCACACAAGCGCGCAAGTTAAGCGCATGTTGGTGGAGACGCCTGGAATCACAGAAGCAAATGATGCGTGTGTGGAAGGTCTTGGCGCAAGTGAAGATCCGTTTGCTCCGATTGGAGAGCGCTGGGTGCCTTCTGGAAAGGTTGTTGGCGGAGTAACAAGCGGATTAAGCCATTTGCACGCGGATATTTACGAGATTGAGAATGCGTCCGCGCGCTGTGGTCGTCTTCTTGTTCATATGATGAAGCATCCAGAAGAGCTTTCTAGCCGCAGAGATGAAGTGATTCGCGCGCTTAACTCTACTGCAAAACCATATTTTGGCGATGTTGAAAATATGACATATACCCAGTTTGCGCAGCGATTCCTTGATTTAAGCTATCCTTGGGCAGATCCTACTTACGCGGATCGCTACCTGCATTTGTTACAGCGTATTGAAGCGCGTTTAATAAGCCAAGATTCTGGCGAATTTACTTCGATTTTGCCAGATATTAAGCAGGTTGCTGAAAATCCTCAGTCTGCTCTCGATTCTCTTGTGCAAGTTTTTCCTAATGCGAGCACGATGAACGTTGTTCCAATGGATGCTGCGTGGTTCCCAACCTTGGTGCGTGAATATCCTAAGCCGATGCCATTTGTGCCAGTAATTGACAATGATCTTCTTCGCTGGTGGGGTCAGGATCAGCTTTGGCAGTCGGAAGATTCGCGATATTCTGCGGATGCTGTGCGAGTAATTCCAGGACCTATTTCTGTTGCAGGAATAACCACAATGGATGAGCCGATCGCGGATATTTTAGGAAGATTTGAGGCTGCGGTTATAAATCGTTCGGTTGCTTGCGACTTGCCTCTGGACTTTAATCAAAACGCGTTTAGCCAAATAGACTGTGCGCAAAATATTGAAGAATATGTGCGCTCATGTCCGAATATTTCTTGGATTGGTCACGTAACCAATAATCCTGCTTATAAAACGCAAAATAATAGTGAAAACTATGTTATAACCGTAATAAGTGAAGAAAATAGCGTAATTAAGCTTGATCTAGACATTAAACTAGACACGTTCTGGGATGAGCATGAATCAGACAATGAAAACGGTATCAAGAATAGCGTAAAGAACAGCGGAAAAAATCATGCTGTTAGAGATATAGTAATTCCGCTTATTGTATACGCAAAGCGTGCTGGAAGCATACCAGTAGTAGACCGCGAGCGACTACCAAAACACGTTTATAACATGTTGGCAGCAACCGCAGGCATTGGAAATACTGCGATTACTGGAGATGTTTTAAGTGAAATGCCAAAAGTAGACGCAAGCCAAGAAGCGTGCGAGCAAGTTAAAAAAGAAATAGCTTGTGGAAAAGCTAACAAATCAGCCTGTGAAACAACATGTGAAACAGCCTGCGAAATGCCGTTTGGCGTGGTTAAATCAGCATACACGCTTTCTAGAAACCTAGGAATCGACCACGAATCCGCTACAGCTGGACGCCTACCAGAAGGTTTACAAGCATCAAGAATCGTGCCAGACGCGCTAGTAGGTCCAGCATGGCCAACAATATACTCAGCACTAGGATCTGTAATGGTAGACGGATACCCAGTAATTGAAGGACTACTCAACGCAGTACATTTAGACCACCTAATAGAACTAGATGTATCTACAGAAGACCTGCAAAAATATGTTGGAACACGCATAAACCTCACTGGTTGGGCAGAAGATTACGCCGAATCAGCTTCTGGGCGAGTAGTGACAATACACATAATTCACAATGCGCAAGACGGAACAAAAATCGCGCACGAAACAGAACGATTCGCGATTCGTGGGCGAAGCTACAGTGCAGCACTACCAAAGTCTGCTCCAGAATACGGAGATGCGGCAGAATTACACGGATTTAGCGTAGACAACACGCCTAGAAGAGCGCTTAGACGCGTCGTAATTCGCGCACCTAAAGACATGACAGCTTTTGCGCGCACATCAGGTGACTTTAACCCAATACACACATCCAAAAGAGGAGCCGCAATCTCTGGACTTTCCGCACCTCTAGTACACGGCATGTGGCTTTCAGCAGCAGCTCAGCATGTTGCTCAAGCATTGGATGAAAAAGGCGCACGCTATGATCTTGTTGGCTGGACGTACAACATGTACGGCATGGTGCAGCTTAACGACGAGGTAGAAATTACCGTAGAACGAGTAGGGAAAGTACGCCGCGGAGGGCTAGCGCTAGAAATCACATGCCGAGTAAACGGGCAAATAGTTTCTAAAGCGAGCGCACTTACTCGCGCTCCACGTGCAGCATTCGTATACCCAGGTCAGGGTATCCAAAAACAAGGAATGTCATTGGATGAGCGCGCAAAATCGCCAGCTGTGCGCGAAACTTGGGAGCGCGCAGACAAACTCACTCGCGAAAAACTAGGATTCTCAATTCTTGCTGTAGTGCGAGATAATCCTAAGGAATTAACAGCAAATGGCGTAACATATCGTCATCCAGAAGGCTTGCTCAACTTAACGCAATTTACTCAAGTTGCGCTCGCTACTGTTGCTTTTGCGCAAACCGCGCGTTTAAGAGAAGCAGGATGCGATATTTGGCCTGCGTATTTTGCTGGTCACTCGCTTGGCGAATACAATGCGCTAAGCTCCTTCGCTCAAATTATTCCGCTAGAAACCGTGTTGGAACTCGTGTTCCACCGCGGATCTACAATGCATCACTTGATTGAGCGAGATGAGCAAGGCCGATCCAACTATCGAATGGGCGCTTTGCGTCCAAACCAGTTCGGTGTGGACGATGATGGTGTAAACGCGTACGTTGAAGGAATCTCTAAGCAAACTGGCGAATTCTTGCAAATCGTAAACTACAACTTGGCAGGTCAACAATACGCAATAGCAGGCACAATAAAAGGTTTGAAAGCTTTGGCTCAAGATTCTACCAAGAGGGCTAAAGAGTATGGCGGTAAGCCTCCATTTATGCTTGTGCCAGGAATTGACGTGCCGTTCCACTCTCGAATTCTTCGAAAGGGTGTGCCAGAATTCCGCGACAAGCTCGATTCGCTGCTGCCGAAGCATATTGATTACTCTGTGCTTGTAGGCCGTTACATTCCAAACCTCGTGGCTTGCCCGTTTGAGCTTACGCGAGAATTTGCGCAAAAGATTTTGGATGTTGTGCCATCTGAGCGCATTGAAGCAGCTTTGGAAGATGAAACTACGTGGAAATCTTATGCAGAGGATGAGCAGAAGCTCGGTAGATTGCTTCTTACGGAGCTTCTTTCATGGCAGTTCGCTTCTCCAGTTCGTTGGATTGAAACGCAGGCTCTTATGTTTGCCGATCGCGCTCGCGGTGGTCTTGGCGTTGAAGAGTACGTTGAAGTTGGTTTAGGAAACGCGCCAACTTTGGCAAATCTTGGTGCTAAAACTCTTGCTTTGCCGGAGTTTAGTGGCGAAAAAGTGACTGTTTACAACGTTGGTCGTGACGAAGGTCGCGTTTATATGACTGACACTGATTCGCTTGTGCCTGAAGTGTTTACTGAGGAAGATAGTCAAGAAGCAAGTAGCACTGCTGATGCGACTACTGCTCCTGCAGCTCCTGCAGCAAATGTTGTCTCTGCTGCTCCTGCAGCTAATGCAGCCGCAAGCGGACCTGTAGCAGACTTGCCATTCAAAGCATCCGACGCAATCTCAATGCTTATTGCGTATAGTGCAAAAATCCGTCTTGACCAAATCGGCGACACTGATACAACTGATACGCTTACAAATGGCGTATCTTCGCGCAGAAACCAGCTTCTTATGGATATTAGTTCCGAGCTTGGCGTGGCAAGCGTGGACGGTGCTGCAGAAGCTCCAATGAGTGCGCTTAAAAAGTTAGTTGATTCGGTTGCTCCTCGCTATAAAGCTTTTGGTGCCGTGCTTTCCGATATTGTGCGCGAACGTTTGCGTGCGCTTTTCGGTGCAGCCGGTGTGAAACCAGCGCAAATTGACAAGCGAATCTCTGAAGTCTGGCAACTTGGAGAAGGCTGGCGTGCGCACGTTCTTGCGGCTTTGGTTTTGCAAACGCGTGAAGGTGCTAGCGTGCGCGGTGAAAATCTTGCGCAACTTTCAACTGATCCTGCAAAGAATACTGCTGCAGCTGACGCTTTAATCGACGCAGCAATTGCACAAGTTGCTCAAGCTCATGGCGTTAGCGTTTCTCAGCCTGGTGCTGCTGGCGCAGCCGGCGGTGCTGTTGTTGATTCTGCAGCTCTTGACGCTTTCGCTCAGCAGGTTGTTGGCGCAGATGGCATACTTGCTGCAACTGCTAAGTTTGTGCTAGCAAAGCTTGGTGTTGAGGCTCCTAAAGCAGAAACTGAAAGTGACGAAAATGCTGCTGTTGTGTCTGCTGTTGAAGCTGAGCTTGGTGCAGATTGGCCAAAGCAGGTGGCTCCTCGATTTGATGAGCGAAAGGCAATTCTTTTCGACGACCGCTGGGCTTCGGCTCGCGAAGACGTTGCTCGCTTGTACTACAAGTATGCTGGAAAGAATGTTGATATTCAGGTAAATGAAGTTTCTGAAATCTTAAATGATTTTGGTAGTTTCCTTGGTGCAGGGGAAGCAGTAGCTTCGGAAGCTGAGTGGTTTGCAAGTCTTTCTAAATCTCGCGAATTAAACAATCTTGCAACAATATTTAATGGTATTGTTCGCGATTCTCGCACTAAACTTGCGCAAAACAACGCCGATACTGCTCAAGCAACTCGTTTTGCAGGAGAAGTTGCAGTAGTTACAGGCGTTGCTCCTAATTCGATTGCTGCTCGCGTAGTAACGGGCTTGCTTAAGGGTGGAGCTACGGTTATCGCAACTTCGCACAGTTTCAAGCCGAGCGTTAAGTCTTGGGCGAAGAAAGCGTATCGCGAAAACGCTCAAATGGGCGCAAAGTTGTGGCTTGTTCCAGCAAACTTGTCTAGTTATCGCGATGTTGACGCGCTTGTAAAGTGGGTTGGCACAGTTTCGAAGAAAGTTAGCGGCGCAACTACTACTATTTTGAAGCCTGCTTACGAGCCGAGCATGTTCTTCCCGTTTGCAGCTCCACCAGTTCACGGTACTTTGGCTGATTCTGGTTCGCTTTTTGAATCGCAATCGCGCTTGATGCTGTGGGGTGTGGAGCGTGCAATCGCCGGATTTGCACAGATTGGAGCAGATACAGATGTACAACATCGTATGCACGTTGTGTTACCTGGCTCTCCAAACCGAGGTATGTTCGGCGGCGATGGTGCTTACGGCGAAGTCAAGAGTGCTTTCGACGCGATTGTGAACCGTGCGCATGCAGAAAGTGTGTGGTCGGATCGCGTGACTTTTGCGCATCCTAAGATTGGATGGGTGCGTGGAACCGGCTTAATGGGTGGAAATGATCCGCTTGTGGCTGTAGTTGAACGTCATGGATTAACTACCTACTCAACGCAAGAAATGGCAGATCGTTTGCTCGATTTGTGCACGAAGGAAGCGCGCGAACAGGCCGCAATCGCGCCTTTGAACGTTGATCTTACGGGTGGATTAGGCAAGGAGCCTCTTGATTTGAATGCTCTTCGTGCAGAAGCACTGGAAGATCAGAAGCGTGCTGAAGCTGCGGAAGCTGCAGAAGAAGCTGCAGAAGAAGCTGCAGAATCTTCTGTTAAATCAACTGCTAAATCAACCAACAAAGCACTTCCAACGCCTTACGTGCCAACTCAGCCGCGAGTCAACTTGGCTGATTGGAAGAACGTAACAGCGCGTCCAGAAGACGAAATTGTAATCGTCTCAGTCGGCGAACTTGGACCATGGGGTTCTGGACGTACTCGTTTCGAAGCAGAACTTGGAATTCGCGAAGATGGATCCGTGGAGCTTTCTGCAGGAGCAGTACTGGAATTGGCTTGGAATATGGGCTTGCTTACTTGGCAGGATTCACCAAAGCCAGGCTGGTATGATGCGGACGGCACGCTTGTTCCAGAAGAAGATATTGCAGAGAAATATCGCGATGAAGTAGTGGCGCGCTCCGGTATTCGACCATTCGAAACCGGCATGGGTGGCGACTACAAGGATGGAGCGAACGAAGAAGAAGCAGAAATCTTCCTCGATCACGACGTGAGTTTCAGCGTTCCAACAGAAACAATTGCGCGCGAATACGTGGCGCTTGACGAATCGCACACTGAGATTGCTCGCGATGCAGAATCTGGCGAATGGACTGTTACGCGCAAGGCAGGTTCTATGATTCGCGTGCCGCGTAGGGCTGCAATGACCAGAACCGTCGGTGGACAATTCCCTAAGGGCTTCGATCCGCTGAAGTGGGGTATTCCAGCTTCAATGGTTGGAAGTGTTGACACGATTGCGCTGTGGAATATTGTCACAACTGTAGACGCTTATATTTCTGCTGGTTTCACGCCTTCGGAGATTTTGCAATCTGTGCATCCGTCGATGGTTGCTTCCACGCAAGGAACCGGTTTCGGCGGCATGAGTTCAATGCGCAAACTGTACTTGGATCGCTTCCTTAACCACGAAATTCCTACGGACGTATTGCAAGAGGCGCTTCCAAACGTTGTTGCAGCTCACGTAATGCAAACCTATATCGGCGGCTACGGAAATATGGTTCAGCCGGTGTCTGCATGCGCAACTGCAGCGGTTTCGCTCGAAGAAGGCGTCGACAAGATTGCTCTCGGCAAAGCTGACTTCGTAGTAACTGGCGCAATTGACGATATCGGTGTGGAATCCGTAGTTGGCTTCGGCAATATGAACGCAACTGCCAATAGCGAAGAAATGTATGCGAAGGGCATCAATCCACGATTCTTCTCTCGCGCAAACGATCGCAGACGTGGAGGCTTCCTTGAAGCACAAGGCGGCGGTACGATTTTGGTTACGCGCGGCGATATTGCTTTGAAGCTTGGCTTGCCTGTTGCTGGTGTGGTTGGTTTCATTCACTCCTACGCTGACGGCATTCACACTTCTATTCCTGCTCCGGGCTTGGGTGCTTTGGCTGCAGGCATGGGTGGAGCTAAGTCTAAGCTCGTGCGTGATTTGGCAGCTCTCGGCGTTACTCCGGACGATATTGCTGTGGTTTCTAAGCACGATACTTCTACGAATGCAAACGATCCGAACGAATCCGAGCTGCACAATACTCTTGCGCACGCAATCGGACGCACGGACGGAAATCCACTGTTCGTAATCAGCCAAAAGACGCTGACCGGACATGCAAAGGGTGGTGCGTGCATCTTCCAAATCAACGGTTTGACACAACTGTTTAGAAGTGGCGTAATCCCTGGAAACGCATCACTTGACTGCGTGGATCCTAAGCTTGCGCGCGACGACTACATGGTTTGGTTGCGTGAGCCGATGCGCATTGGCGATTGTGCAGGTTCTTGTGCAGTGAAGGTTGCTCTCGCAACTTCGCTCGGCTTCGGTCATGTTAGCGGATTTGTGGCATTGGTTCATCCTGGTGCTTTTGAGGCTGCTGTAGCTGCTAGCGCAGGTGTTAATATGCTTAAGAATTGGCGTACCAAGGCGAATGCGCGTTTGGCTGCGGGCCAGAGGCGATTTGAGGAAGGAATGATGGGTCGATCTGCTTTGTTCGAGCCTGTTGAGAATCGTCACTTGCTGAAGGATGGCACGCGCCTTCCGGATGGCACTCGCTACGATGGTCACGAAGCAGAAAAAGCTATGCTGCTAAACCCAGACGCTCGCCTAGATGCAAGCGGCTACTATTGCTGACTCTCAGGTAGAATCTTGTAGTGCGTTTGTACCAAAAAATGCCAAAATTTGATACAAACGCACTACACAAACAAACAAAACTGTAGTGCGTTTGTACTGAATTTGCGTCGTATTGTGTTGTTCGCACGCTACGCTCTAAGCTCGAAGGCAGGTCGATTCGACTACAAGCGTAACTAATATAGCAGTTGTATTTTTGACTTTTGTAAAAATTGCAAAAGTGTTACAATAGCTCCTTACGTGCAAAATTGCGAAAAATTCAATGTGCTTATGGCGATTTGCGTTCAAAATAAGCAATCTTATGTGTAAACCAAAGTTGGTTGTAATAAGAAGTGAAACATAGTTGTGTCACCTATAGTTTTCATGTTTTGCATGGAATAAAACAATATAGAAGCATGTTTGTGCCAACGGAGGAAAGGATATGCAGATGGTCACTCATCGCCACCTTGCGTCGAAAATAGTTTCTATGATTGCAGCGAGTGCAATGTTAATAACAGGTTTTGCTGTTGTTGGCAATGCAAGCGCTAGTAGTGAGTCTAGTAGTGAATCTAGTAATCCTCAATCTAGCAATCTAACTCTTAACCGTAAGGGCGTTATTGTTACTGCATTCCAGCAGAATTGGAAGAGTATTGCTCAAGAATGCAAAACAACTTATGGTCCTGAGGGTGTTAAGTATGTGCAGGTGTCTCCTCCAAATGAGCATGTAAAGGGTACTCAGTGGTGGACTTCTTACCAGCCTGTGAGCTATAAATTAAAGTCAAAACTCGGTACTGAAAATGAGTTTAAGAGCATGATTGACACTTGCAAAGTTGCAGGCGTTGAAATCATTGCGGATGCTGTTATTAATCACATGACTGGTGCTGGTGACACTCATACAGAGGGTGTTGGTGGGAGCCAATATAGCGCTGCTAAAGAAGATTTCCCAGATGCTGGATATAAGAAGGATGATTTCCATCAAGATGCTAGGAATATTGAGCACTATAACAATTCTGAGGAAGTGTGGAATCGCAGGCTTGTTGGCTTGCTTGATTTGGATACGTCAAAGCAGCATGTGCGAGAGACTTTAGGTAAGTACTTTGCTAATTTGCTCAAGCTTGGTGTTGCTGGCTTCCGTATCGATGCAGTAAAGCATATTTCTCCAACAGATATGGCTGCGATTAAGAAAGCTGCTGCTGATGCTGCGCACACTACGCCTGACAAGATTTGGTGGATGCAGGAGACGATTGGCAATCCTTCTGAAGCTAAAGAAATACAGCCAGATAAGCATTTAAACGAAGGCGAAGTCAACGAATTCCAATATTCTTACCGATTAAAGAACGATTTTTATGGCTCAATATCGAATCTAAAGAATATTACTAATGGACTTGTTCCAAGCGATAAAGCTTCAATTTTTGTTACTAATTGGGATACTCCTCGAGAAAATTATGTGCGCACTCTTACTTATAAGGATGGTCCTCGCTACGAGCTTGCAAACGCGTTTATGCTTGGCTACCCTTACGGAAACCCAAACATTTACTCGGGGTATAGGTTTGATGCAAAAAATAAGGATGATGGTGCGCCTGGTGCGACTGAAACCTCTGTTCCAAATGTAGATTGTTCTCCAACAACTGGTTGGCAGTGCACTCAGCGTTGGACTTCGATTCGTGGAATGGTTGGCTTCTTTAATGCTGTAAATGGTGCTCAAGTAACTAATTGGCAGGAGAGTGACAATAATAACATTGCTTTTAGTCGTGCAGGCAAGGGATTCTTAGCAATCAACAATACTCCAAACGCAAAGAAAGTTTTGTATACTACTGATTTGCCAAATGGTGAGTATTGCAACGTTTATGCTGCGGGGAATTGCTCTAAGACTGTTAAAGTTACAGATGGCAAGGTTTCTGCGACTATTGCTCCTTATTCTGCAATTGCTTTGCATGCGGATTCTAAAGCAGATAGCGCTAGTAAAGCTGGTCCAGCACGTGATGAATCTGATCCAAAATACAATGTTGACGATGTTCAAGACCAGTCAACAACTGTCTATTTTAATGCTAAGAATAGAAGTCCTAATCCAAGTTCTGTAAATATTCATTATCAAATCGGCAATGGATCTTGGACTGCAGTTCCTGGTAGACCAATGCGCAAAGTTTGCGATGGTTGGTTTGCAAGAACAATTCCTAATAATGGCAAGCAAATTACTGCTGTATTTAATGACGGTGGAAGTAATTGGTATAACAAGAACAATAAGTCTAGAGAAAACTTTGAAATTCAAGCTGGTTCGAAAACTTATGTAGTAGATGCCGATTTGAAAGGTTCTGAATATGCTAGCATTCCTTGCAAGGTTGAGGACACATCTTCAAAGCCTACTGAATTAAAGACAAAGATTGTTATTCACTATAAGCAAAAATATGGTGACAATCGCCATATGGGCGTCTATATCTGGGGTCTTAAAAATGCAGATGGTCAAGAGATAAAAGGTGCTTGGCATGAATTCAATGGTCAAGACGCTTTTGGTAAGACTTACGCAGTTGAAGCTGATGGCACTTACGAGAGCGGAAAAGTTGGATTTATTATTACCGAGAAACCCGTTGATGGTCAGGACTGGCATAAGGACGGCGGAGATCGTAATATCTGGCAAATCGAAGATGGTGTTGGCGAAGCTTGGGTTTACGGAGGAGATTCAAATACTTTTGCAGAACCTCCATCTGAAGTCTCTAACAAGCTTAATAGCATTAAAACATTAAATGTTACTGTTCACTACCGCAGAACAAACAAGGATTACGCTGGTTGGAATCTTTGGACTTGGTACGGTAGTGAGAAGGGCGTAAAGCAAGATTTTACGGCTCATGATGATTTCGGTAAGATTGCAGAATATACATTCCACAATGATTCTGGCATAAAAGATTCAAAGTTTATTGTGCGCTATTCTATGCAAGGCAACGATTGGGTTTCTAAAGATCCTGGCGAAGGCGATCGCCCAATTCCTGCAAAAGCAATTACTTTAAGCGAAGATGGTAACACTGGTAATGCTGAAATCTGGCTTATGCAGGGCGATAGTAGAGTTTACTTAAGCCCAAACGTAATCAACACGAAGGCTAATGCTATTAATGCTGATATTACGTCTTTTAAGGAATTTACTGTAAACGTGAGCGGCGACCCTTCGGAAGTTGAGAAGAAAAATGTTACTGTAACTGATGTTACAGATTCAAAGAAAAATCAACACAAGACAATAGATATTTCGCAAGTTGCTGTTGTGGATAATAGGATCGTAATCACTGCAAAGAACGAATTAGATCTTAAGAAAATGTATGAAATCAACATTAAGGGTGTTGGTGGAATGCCTAAAACAGTGTCTGCTTCAACTGTTAAAGGTTCTAAGATTGTTCGCACTGATGAGTTTGATCAAAAGTATGCGTACACAGGCGATGACTTGGGTGCTGTTGTAAAAGATGGTTCTACGACTTTCAAGCTTTGGGCGCCAACTGCTGCAAAAGTGGAGTTAGTAACTTATAAGTCAACTGATGAAAAAGCGCAAGAAGATAAAAAGCAAGATATGACTCTTGGCACAGAAGATGGAAAGCTTGGCGTGTGGAGTATTACTACGAGTGATGCAAAAGCTGGCACTGCTTATACATACAAGGTTTATTTTGCAGATGGCACTGTTAATAATTCTCCAGACCCTTATGCAAAAGCTGCTGTGCGAAATGGAATGAGATCCGTTGTATTCGGTGGCAACATGGCAACACCTGTATCTCGTAAGGCATCATTTGGAAAGCGTCCAACTGATGCGACTATTGCAGAAATGAATATTCGCGACTTTTCGATTCATGAAAGTTCTGGCGTAGATGTTGCAAAGCGCGGAAAGTATCTTGGTGTAATTCAATCTGGTGCTAAAAAAGATGGCAAGCCAACTGGCTTTGATTATTTGAAGTCCCTCGGCATCACTCATGTGCAAATCATGCCAATGTATGATTTTGGTTCTGTTAATGAAGCAGGAGATTTGAGTTATGTTGATAAGAACGACAAAGATAATCCTCATCAAAACTGGGGCTATGATCCAATAAACTACAACGTTCCAGAAGGCTCCTATGCGTCTGATTCAGCAAATCCTGCTACGCGCATTACTGAGCTAAAGCAAATGGTTGAAGGTCTACATAAGGCTGGTTTGCGCGTGATTATGGACGTGGTTTATAACCATGTTTATAACGCAGAAAAGAACGCTTTTGGACAGACTGTGCCAGGCTACTACTTCCGTTACAACGATGACGGCAGCTTGTCTAATAGATCTGGTTGCGGAAACGATACTGCTTCAGAGCGCAAAATGATGCGAAAGTATATTGTTGACTCTGTAAAGTATTGGGCTAAAGAGTACGGTATTGACGGCTTCCGTTTTGATTTGATGGGATTGATTGACCTTGAAACCATTAAGGAAGTGCGTGAAGCTGTTCATGCAATTGACCCGAACTCGATTATTCTTGGCGAAGGCTGGGATATGAGCCAATTGCCTTATGGAAACCGCACTATTCAGCCTAATGCGTATAAGCTTGCTGAAAATAATGGCGTTGCGTTCTTTAACGATTCCTTCCGTGATGCTGTAAAGGGTCAAGGAGATGATGATGTTGCTGGATTCGTGTCTGGAAACAGAGGCAGCGACAATCTTGTAATGCAAAATCTTTACGGTTGCCAGCCTGGAAACGCAAGCTGCACTGGTAGGCGCTACGCGAATGCTGGTCAGACTGTGCAATATGTTGAAGCTCACGACAATCTTAATCTTTACGATAAGTTGAAGAAATCCTTGCCTAATGAGACAGAAGAGAATCTTAAGAAGCGAGTAATGCTTGCTAATTCGCTTGTAATGTTTGCGCATGGCATGCCATTCTTTGAGCTTGGTCAAGAGTTCTTACGAAGCAAGAATGGTAATGCTAATAGTTACAATGCTGGCGACGGTGACAATTCCGTTAAGTGGGATCTAGTTAAAACGAATGAAGATGCTGTCGAGTACTTCAAAGCGTTGATAAAGCTAAGAAACGAGATTCCAGCTTTACGAGATTCTGAATATTCTGATGTTAACAATAATATGCATTGGATTAAGAGCAGCGATGGTATTAACGCATTTAGTGTTGACAACAACGGTAAAACGTATGTGTTTATTTTCAATGCTAATAGTGGTGAATTTACTGTGAATATTGGCAAAGGAAAGTATCGCGTGCGCATTGCTGATGGGAAAGCTAACAGCAATGATGAGTCAGTGTGTCCTGAAGCATCTGTAGATGACAATGGAAATTACAAGGTTTCTGCTCTTTCGACTTCAGTACTTGTGAAGGATGCTGAAAAGAAGAACGACAATCCTTTTGCAAATATTAATGTTGATGATGTTCTCAAATATAAGATGAATCCTTTGGATATCAATAAGTTGAAGGATGAATCTAAGCCTGGTACGCAGAAGCCGAATCCATCTACTCCTGGGCATGAACAAACTCCTGGTACTGTTACTCCATCACCTCAGCCACCTGTTCCTGGTCCTGTAGTGCCAAATCCGGCTCCAGCGCCTGGTCCTCATCCTCAGCCTGGTTCTAATCCTGTGAATCCGGCTCCTCAGCCAGCGCCAGTTCCAACTCCAACTCCTGGAGAAACTCATCCTGGAACTCATGAGCCAAATTCATCTACGCCTGGTCGTGAGCAAACTCCTGGAGACTCTGATACTGAAAATCATCCTGCTCCACATACTTTAGTCCCAGATGTGGGTACTGCTCCTAGTAATTCCGAATCAGGTTCTGCATCCCAGCAAGGCTCTAAGTCTAATACGCCTGCTCATGAACCTAATAATAGTATTGAATCTAAGCCTAATGCTGAGTCTCACTCTACTTCTGAATATCAAACTCATTCAAAACCTAAGCAGAATGTGCATGAAAATTCAGATCAGTCTAAACCAGCTAAAACAAAACCTGAATCTTCCTCAAATTCTGCTGTATCTGCGCCTGCTAAGCCATCATCAGCTGCTCCAACTCCTACTGCACCGGCAACAGTGCAGCAGCTTAAGTCAGAGCTAAGAGGAACTCTGCTAGTACGAGACAATAATGTTGCGAATGCTGGAGTTGTGAACAAAGTAAACATTCGCATTCAAAACGGCGAGTTTATTGAACGTCTGAATCGTGAAGGTATTGCATATGCTTACGCATACATCTACTCGTCTCCGCGATTGCTTAAAGGCTCCGACGGTTCAAAGTATGTTACTGTACGAATGGTGAATGGCGTGCCTCAATTCGATGCAATATTCCCAGCTGGATACTCTGGTAAACACACTGTTCTACTTGTAGACGAGAGTGGCAAACAAATCGCATGGACTGAAGTAACTGTTGTAGATAATGGTGTTTCAAAGCGTGGTGGATCTATGCTTCAAACAGGAAGCAACATTGTTTATACTTTTGCGCTGTTCATTATACTTACATTTGTTGCAGCTATTGCTCGTTATAAAGTTGCATTTAGATAGATTTGTGGCTTTGAGTTTTAAAGCGTCGCGCGCGAGAGCACTTTTGTAGTGCGTTTGCTTTGACTGAGCTTGAAATTTCATAACGCATTTCAAGCTCAGTCAAAGCGTGATTTGGCTTAAACGTAAAGTCCAGTGGACTTTACGCGCCAGATCAGCCGAGCGGCTACTAATAGACGTTCGGAATCACACGGCTAATCCGCGCGAACGACGATCAACCTTGTAGTGCGATTGTATGACGACACGCCGTAAATCAGGTACAAACGCACTACAAGGTTGCGCCAAGTTAGGTATAGATTCGAGATTTTTCGCAGCGAATGAAGCGTATCGCTCGCGCGTTACAGCGCGCTCACGTCTTCGCTTGCGTTGAAAGCACACTGTGCTTTCAACTTTGAGCAAGCTCAGCGAATCGAAGTGCATTCGCGCGCTACGCTTTAAGCGCTCAAGCAAGTCGATTCGCAGCTCTTTGATGGTGATTCGCTGAAGTAGCAAGAAAAATCGAGAATCTCGGTGATAAAAACCACGCAAAAGTTCTAGATATTCAGAAGGTTTGATGTATTTCTATACGAGCAATAAAAGAGGAGAGTAGCGACGGGATTTGCGAGGAGAGAAATACTCAAACCTCGCGCAATACCAAGTAAGGAAACCGTACTACGCTCTAAACCCAGACGCTCGCCTAGATGCCAGCGGCTGCTACTGCTGAGCTGCTGCTTACTTACAAACGCCGGGGAATTTTCTCCGGCGTTTGTAGTCGTTTTGGCGTTATGTGGAAACATTTGCTGTGTTATTCCACGGCATCTGTTTTCGCTCTGGCTTTATTTGACCACATTTGCAGGAAAAATGTAAGGCGATTGGAGTTGCGTTAAAAATTACGTAAGTAGCTCTGTAGTTCAGTATGCCATATTTAGTACGTGTAGCATTGCGTATGTCGCCTGATATTACCTAATGCCAGTAGTACGCTGTCATTATCGCAGTGGTATGCTATTTCGCTACCAGTACCCGCTACCAGTACCCAGATCATTTAACGGCATCTATTTGTCGCACCTATATCTCTGTAGCTTATACCTCTGTAGCCTACAGTTCTATAGCTTTACAGATATAACAATGCTCCGTGGTTGAAGAGTTGTCGTAAATTTTGCGAACCCTTTTATCACGGAGCATATGTATATTATTTATTCAATTTTAATATTTGTTGCACCACCAACGTTTAGTCGCGCTTCTTCCTGCGAATAATGACTGCGAGTGCAGCACCTATTGCGCCTGCGAGTGCAGCAACAGTGCTTGCTGCAGCAATTGCAGAGCCTGTATTGGTTAACTTTGATTGCGCAACATGACCGGAGGAGTGATGTGCAGGAGACTTAGGAGCTTGTAACTGAGTGTTATTGCTCTTATTCCTGTTGTTTTCACTGTTGCCAGTGTGTTCATCAGAATCATGAGAACCAGATTCATGTTCTGGGGTTGGCGCAGTTGCTGGTTCCGGTGTCGGTGCCGGTTCCGGCGTTGGTGTTGGTTTCTTGGTTGGGTTATTTCCTACTTTACCGTTTGCCTTGTTGGATGGTTGACCATTCTTCTTGGCTTGCGCGGTAATCGTACTACCATCCTTGATTTGGGTTGCAGGGATGGTGACTTTACCAGTCTTAGGATCAACAGTCACGCCGGTTGGAGTATTACCGTTAATAGTCCAGTTACCATTCTTATCTTTCTTCACGGTAATTGTTACAGGAGTCGTTGTATCGCCTTCTGGAATATACGTGATTTCTAGAGTATCAGCATCTGCTGGTGGGGTAACAGTTGCGGAACCTTGCTCAACACCATCTTGTGGCGTGAGTATAGTCGGCTCACCCGCAGGCGTTGGCGTTGGTTCTGGTGCAGGCTTCTCCTTTTCGCCAACTTTAGCAGTTACCACTTCTGACTTGCTCTTGCCAGTCTTATCGCTACTGTCTTCTGATTGCGCAGTAATAGTGCTACCGTGCTTAATCTTGTTTGCTGGAATCGTAACAACGCCAGTTTGCGGATTAACGGTTACGCCTTCTGGAGCGTCTCCGTCAATCTTCCACTCATGCTTGTCGCCTTCAGCAACAACAGTAATCGTTGCGGTTGTTTCACTGCCTTCTGGAGTGTAAGTAACTACAACCTTGTTCACGCGCGTATCCGTGAGATCAGGCGTCACGCTAGCACCACCCTCGGCTGGAGTGTCAATCTTTGGCTTAGTTATATTTCCGTTGACAGTAATATTTACGCTATCGCCTGTCTTTGCACCATCACCCTTACCGTTGGTTGGTGTGAGGGTGACGATGGCACCAGGCTTTTGCTTGTCGATAGTAATAGTGAAGTTGCCATCTTTATCTGCGGTACCAGTTCCGATTTGATTGCCATTGTTATCGGTAACAGTTACTGTTGCGCCCGGAAGAGTCTTTCCAGTGATGATTTGTTTAGTAGAATCATCTGGATTGTCTTTTAGCGTTTGCTCACTAATCTGTGGAGTCTTAAAGCCAGTTACAGCAGTAGCGGGATCAGATGGTTTGTCCGTCTTGTTCTTAGATACTGCAGTAATAGTACTGCCATCCTCCAAATTCTTTGCTGGAATAGTAACAACGCCAGTTTGCGGATCAACAGTCACGCCATCTGGAGCGTCTCCGTCAATCTTCCACTTACCATTGTTATCCTTCTTAGCAATAATTGTGCGAACTGGCTGTTCTGGACCATTGATTGAATTTGGCTTAGCATTGATTTCAATTTTCACAACCGTTGTGTCATCAGTTGGCGGAGTTACAGTTACGTTTCCGTCGTTCTTCTGGTTGTCGGTTGGTACCGTAATCGTTGGCTTTTGTGGCTTAGCTGTGACGATTACAGTAGTTGCATCACCATCAACTCCACCCTTGTTTGGAACAAGTTTGAGTGTTGTTCCAGGGGTCTGATGAGGAACATCAACGGTAAAGCTGCCATCTTTATCTACAGTGACAGTTATTTCTTTATCGCCATCCTTCAATGCGATGCCATTACTGTTTTGAACCTTGATAGTGGCTTCAGGAGTTCCCTTACCAGTAATAGTTGTCTTGCCATTATCTGCAGAACCTTTATCGCCAGGCTTGTTTTCGGCTTTACCATCGTTGATAACTGGCTTGTTCTGTGCCACAACGTTTACTGTTACTGGTACGTTCACAGGATTTGCGATACCCGGAATAGTTACCACGACAGTGCCGCTCTTATTGTTTCCAGCTGTCTTGGTATCTGGAGTACCGTTAGTTGCCCAAGCAAACTTGGTTCCGTTAGGTAACTCATCCTTATTGGCAATGCTGTTTTCTGCGCTTGGAGAATCACCAACATGTACGCTCACCGTTTTACCGGCTGGATTTGGCACAACGAGCACGTTGACTGGAATGTCAATATCTGGCTCGCCTGGCACCTTAACGGTCACAACGCCTGGTTGGTTGCCAGTCTTTGAGGTATCAGGCTTCTTCTTCCAAGAAATACTAGCATCCTTAGGTAGATCCTTATGATTCTTAATAACATCCTCTGGCTTAGGAGTAGTGTCAGTTGTGTCACCATTCTTCTTTTGCAACACAGTTACGTCGTTTGCAACAGGTGCTGGTGTCACAGTAATTGTTACTGGCACTTCTTGAGGTGCTTGCCCTGGAATCTTGACAATCACTGTGCCACTAGCAGTGCCTGGCTTGTCGGTCTTTGGGGCAGCATCTTTCTTCCACTCGAATGTGGTTCCCTTAGGGAGTTTGTTGTTGTTATCAATGCTGTTCTTAGGATCAGGATTGCTGTTCTGTGGGACGGTGGTTTCCTTTGCTATAGGCACAGGGTTTACGTTCACAGTTACAGGAACATCAATCGTATAACCAGACTTGCCATTTACACCTGGAATGGTGACTTTTACTTTACCGCCTGTCTTTTCTCCAACGGTATCTGTAGTTGGTTTGCCACTATCTTCCCACTCGAACGTAGTGCCATTAGGGAACTTACTGGTATCGCTAGAATCCTTAATAACATCCTTAGCTTCTGGCAATGTGCCATTTTGTGGAACGTTCACAACATTCGCTTCTGGCTTTGGCAAAACGTTCACTGTTACAGACACTTCCACAGGCTTTTGACCTGGAATAGTAACAATAATCTTGCCATTCTTTGCGCCAGGATTGTTAGTATCTGGTTTATCTTCAGGTTTCCACTCGAACGTAGTGCCATTAGGGAACTTACTAGTATCGTGAGAATCCTTAATAACATCCTTAGCTTCTGGCAAATCCTTGCCCTGTGGCACGTTGACTTCAGATGCACTTGGGTCAACAACGTTAACCTTTACTTCAACTTCTTGAGGAGTATCAGATCCAGGAATAGTAATCTTTACTTTGCCTTTTACGCTGTTACCTTCCTTAGATGTGTCTGGTTTTCCGTTGTTATCCCACTCGAACTTAGTGCCATTAGGGAACTTATCCTTATTGACAATGCTGTCCTCTGGCTTAGGCTCCACGCCCTTTGGCACAGTCACAACTTTAGCTGTAGCAGTTGGAGCCTTGATAGTTACAGGTACGTTAATAACAGTTGTTGATCCATCCGGATACGTAACTGTTACAGGCACTTCAAACTTGCCAGCCTTATCTCCATTAGGGATCTTAGACTTATCGCCATCAGCAATAGAGTAAGTTGGCTTATTTGTTTCGTTCGTTGGCCAGGTAGGAACACTTACTTTGCCGATAATTTCGTCGTCCGAAGGCTTTTGACCATTATCTTTTTCAAGATTATCTGCCTTAGGTGGGTAAAGTTCAGACTGCTTATTGCTAATAGTTACTGGCACGTCAACAATGTCAGTCGTGCCATCTGGGTAGGTGACTTTAACCTTAACAGTAGAGTTTCCAGGAGTTTTACCATCTGGAAGCTTTGTGTTAGGCTCGTTCAACTCAATCTTTGGTTGTTCCTTTGAATCTTTTGACCAATTAGGAACAGTTACATTGCCTGTTACATCATCAGATGTAACCTGCTTGCCAAACGGCTTAACAACAGGTGTTACCTTTGGCTCGAAAGTATCCGACTGCTTGTTCTTAATAGTCACATCAACAGTAACTTCATCAGTTGTGTTATCCGGGTACGTGACTTTAACCTTAACGTGATAAGTGCCAGGCTTTGTGCCGTCTGGAATATCCTCATCTTTGCTGGTGATGGTGACTTTTGGCTTATCGCCATCCTTCTTTGGCTTAAAATCAGGAACAGTTACAGCATCCGTAACAGCTTTCTTGGTCTTTTCTTTACCAGTGCCATACGGCTCTTCCACAGTGTCAACTGCAGGAGTGTTTGCAGTGGCATCGGTATCTGTAACTACTACAGGCACTTGCACAACAGTGCTGGAACCATCTGGATATGTGACCTTAACAGGTACGTTAGTTGTGCCAGTCTTATCTGTAGTTGGTAGAGGAGTTTTTGGATCTACAAGCTCTACTTTTGTTTTAGATTTATCTGGAGTCTTGCCATCAACTGTAGAAGTCTTCACAGCATTCTTAATGTCTTCAGCAGTAGGTGCTGGATCATTACGCTTCTTGTTGATAGCTTCTGCGCCTGGTTTGTAGGTCTCGTTATCTGGCTCGCCAACTGTTACAGGAACTTCCACGTGATCCTCAGAACCGTCAGGATACTTAACAGTAACCTTAACGTTTACGGTTCCAGGAGTCTTAGTGTCGATAGGTGTTTGACCTTTATCAACTGTAATTGTTGTACCATTTGGTTTATTTGGAACAGTGACTTTAGCAATGATGTCATTGTCAGAAGGGCCACTTTCTCCATACTTCTTAGTGATTCCGCCGTCAACCTTTGGCGTATGAGTTTCACTTTGAGGCTTTCCTACAGTAACCTTTACTGTTGCGTGATCTTTAGAGCCATCCTTATATGTAATGGTTACAGGAATATCGAAAGTACCAGGCTGAGTGCCATCTGGAACAGTCTTAGCTTTGTCGTCAATAGCAATACTTGCGCCTTCTGGAAGCGTTATATCTTTGCCTTGCTTATCTTTACCAAAGCTAATACCTTTATCCTTGCCAACGCCGGTAATCTTGCTGGATATACCTGCATTCGGCGTCTTATTGTAGTCAATGTTAATTGTTTGACCTTCTGGCTTATAAGTTTCGCTTTGTGGCTTCAGCACTCTAACAGTTACTGTTGCAACGTCACTAGAGCCATCCTTATACGTAACCTTAACCTGCACTTGGCTTTCGCCAGGCTTATCGGTGCTTGGAACGTCTTTTGTGTTGACGATTTCTACTGACTTGAGTTTATCTTTTCCAGATGTGCCATTCCACGTCAAGCCGCCGCCATTATCAAATGACGTGATTTTCTTAGTCAATTCTTCTGGCTTAGTGTTCCATGGAACTTCAACTGTTTGACCCTTTGGATCATAATCCTTAGCATCCTTATGAATCAACACAGGAACATTAACTATTGTAGTTGAATGATCCGGGTATGTAATTGTTACAGGAACAGTGTGAACACCATCATCTTGAGGAATATTTCCAACTGTGAAAGTCAAATCTTTCTTATCAATTGGGGTCTTCTTCGGGTCATCCTTCTTGGTAATAATAATCGCGTTTGTAATAGCGTTTTGGTCAGGATTCTTTGGTGTAGCATTAGGAGCAGCATTATGCTCTTCAGCATCCGTGTATACGGAAATCTGAACCTTTAGCTTGGATGTATTGCCAGCTTCGTCTTTAACAATAAGATCACGAGACCACTTGTTATCGGACGAATTAGTTAACTTCGGATCTCGCTTTCCAGTGCCCTTAATATGAATAGTTGCAGGCTTTTCTGCAGAATTTCCGTTTTGATTGTCAACAGTGATTTTTCCGTCGTAGCCTGGGAATGTTGATATTGTTGCGCTACTAATCTTGCCGCTGTTATCGTAAGACTTAATTTCAATATCAAAAGGCTTATCTTTATGTACTTTAAATTGGTAGTACATTTGTTTATCGTCATGTTTCACCTGATTTGTAGCAGGGTTCTCAATAACAGGCGCGATATTGTCCTTAACGGTAACTTTTGTCTCCACGTCTTTAGTTGAGCCGTCTGGGAACGTTATGCGGACTGTAGCGGTTGTATCTTTGCCAGGCTTATTCCAATCTGGTTCTTTAGCCCAAGAATACTTAGCGTCCTTAGGCAGTTTCTTCACTGCTTCTGGATCAATGCCGCTCTTAGGATCCGGATGCTTTGTGCCGTCGCTCATGTTGTACGTAACAGGCGTTCCTGTGACTTTGCTGTACTTATCTGATTGCGGTTTAACGATAAACTTCACAGTAACTTTATTAGTGTTGCCCGAAGGGTCCACAGCTGTGATGGTACGCGTATACTCGCCAGGCTTAGTGTTGAGTGGAGTAGTGCCGTCAAGCGTCAAAGTCTTAGGATCTGCAGTTGTGCCAGTTCCAGTAGGAGCTTTTTCTGTCTCGCCTGGAGTTTTAGGCGTTAAAGTAAGAGTTGTAACTTCTCCGCTATTGTCTGTTGCAGTAATCTTAATATCGTTCTTATCACCGCGGTACGTATTGATAATAAATACTGGTGCGTCTTTTGGACCACTTAGATGTGTGCCGTTAATGGTGTTATATGTACCACCGTCGCCCTTTTGCTGAATCGCAACTTTAGGACTTTCGTTATCCCTAACAGTTACCTTAACGTCAACAGTTTCAACGCGTGGGTGATTTTTGTCGTTAGTAGGAATAGTTACAATAACTTTTCCAGACTTTTCTTTGCCAACAGTGGAAGTGTCTGGAGTGCCGTTAGTTTCTTTGCTCCAAGCAAACTTAGTTCCTTTTGGTAAGCTTCTGTGGTTGGCAATAGCCTTCTTTGCGTCTTTTTCGTCTAGCTTATGACCTAAGTCAACAGTAATATTTCTCGGCTTAATGTCTTCTTTTTTCTCCACTTTTACAGTCACAGTTTTTTCTGTTTTGTGACCAGCAGCATCAGTTGCAGAGAACGTAAGAGTGTAAGTGCCAACCTCTTCAGGCTTAAAGCCGGAGAATGTATAAGTGAAAACCTTTTCCTTATCAGTATTCGTTGTGTAATCAGTTTTTGCACGCGCTGCGACAACCATCATCTTACTGAGATCATTTCGAGCAAAAGCCATTGTTGCTGTTGCGGCATTGATAGACTCAATCTTTACATCATCTTTTGCAGTAAGCTGAATTTTCAGATCTTCGCCAACTTTTACGGTAACGCTATCTTTATCAGCAGTAAGCGTTGGAGCTTTGTCATCCTTAGTAGCCTTCTTAGCGTCGCTTGCGTCAGAGCTTACGGAATCTGCAGTAGTAGTTACTGCAGTAATGTTTCCTTCAGGAATGCCATTAGCAACTGTAATTGTAACTTTGCCATCAGCTCCAACGGTTCCAGTTCCTATAGCTTTTCCGCTTTTATCTTTAAGCGTTACAGTGCTTCCAGCTGTGCCAGGGCCTGCGTTAACTACAACTTCCTTGCCCTTTACGCCTGCAACACCAGTCAAATCAGTTTCAATCTTAGGCTTTTGAGGGCGAACCGTGAAAGTAACCTTTTCTTCCGCTGTGCTGCCGTCATTAAACGTGACTTTAGCAGTGTAAGTTCTTTTTCCTGCAACAGCTGTGGAAGGCTCGCCATTAACCCACTCTGCACTCTTGATGTTATCTTTAACCTTCTTATCGGTTATACCAAGATATTCCTTAGCGTCAACCTTGTTTCCTGTTTTAGTAAGAGTGTCGCCAACATTTACTTTAACTTCGTGATCTTTCAGCTCGCTTTTGTGTTGCAATGCGAGCGGCTTTCTGACAATTACAGGAATCGTAACAATATGGTACGAATTGTCTGAATATATTACTTTTGCTGATGTGGATGTTGTAGCAGTATCTTTCCCATTAAAAGCTATATCTGGTAGTTTAGTCTCTGGGAAAGTATTGAAATCTAGTTGTCCACCGCCTTCAATATTAGAAACATGTTTCTTTAATTCTTCATTAGTTGCCTTATGTCCCCAATCAACAGTAATCGGTGTAGTGGTTGGAGCCTTGTACTTCTGGTTCAGATTTTTAAGATGTACTGTAACTTTCTTTTCTACTTTGTTTCCAGAAGCGTCGGTTGCAGAGATAGTAACCTCGTAGTCGGAGTTTACAGGATTGCCACTTTTATCTTTGTGTATAAATGTAGTCTTATTAATAACCTTTGTATAAGGTTTGCTTTCGCTAGCATCAATGCCATTATCGTTTTTCTCGTCAACATTGCCATTTTTAGCAAAGTCTGGGAAACCGCTTACAGAGAATTTCGTTACTTTTCCACTGTCGTCGGATGTTCCGAATTTGATTGTAGGACTATCGCCCTGATACACGGTAATGCTGTTGTTTGAATCGCTAATTTCTTTGTCATTAAAATACAGCTTTGGAGGGATTTTATCGCTTTTTGTGCGCTTAAGATTTTGTTCAGTCCAGCGCTCGCGACCAGAAATAAAGGTGTAAGCCGAGTTAGTCGTTCTACCATAAGTACTTGTATTTGCCCATGTATAAGCATCTTGAATGTCGTCAAGAGTGACTCCTTGACGTAATTTTACTTTGCAATGCATGTGTACTGCATAGTCGACGTTTGTAGTTCTTAAGCCGATGCCGTAGCTCTTGTTCTTATATACGCCTGTTAATGTTGTAGCATTGCTAATAACCCCGTCGCCTGCATTCTTGTGGAAAGTATCACTCAAATCTTGCTGGTTGCTATTCCCCATGCGTATGCCCAAGGTTATTTTGTAAATAGAATTTCCAAGGTGCTGATCATCTTGCAAAGGCTTACTAAGTGTTGCTGATTGGCTATTTTCTTTAGTGAATAATGAAAAATCGCGTGAAAGAACAGCGTTTTTTGTTTGTGGACTAGTGCTATTTCGTTTATAAAAATTAAAGCTTAAATCACTTAATGTGTCTCCATTGTAATAACCATTATTTAAGTCAGCAACTGCAAAAGGAATTTGCCAAACATACTGTTGTTGTTTGGAAGCGCCAGTCATATCTTTACCATCGTTGTTAAAGAACACATCGAAGACTAAATACTTAGCACCGTTGTTTTCTTCAAGGTGTGCATACATATCCGACTTTTTAGTAGTATTACTGTAATCACCTAAACCGTCGGATCCTATTTGACCGATTGTTCCATTGCTGTTAGCAAAGCGATACCTTTGGAACTCAAGAATATTCGGCGTATGTAGCCAAGGAGTAGTGTCTGCGTTACGCACTTCTTGCGCGAAAGCTGCCGTAGTTGGAGGAAGAAGAATATTAGAGGATGCGAGGATTGGCTGACCGCCCAAGCAAGTGGCGGCAGTAAGAACTGTGGCAAGTGTGCTCAATGACACCTTGCGCATGGTTGCATACGCAGAAGATGAATCAACGTTTTTAAACGAGCTCTCAACTTGCTCGCGTGCATGCTTTTTGCGGTTGTTATTTGCCATAATAATCCGTAATCCTTTATTCTTGTGCTTCTTAATTTAACGTTCCTTAATGTGTGTCGTATATAAACTTGTGTCTAGTTCTTCTTCAAATACGAATTCTGTGTTTGCATAAAGCAACGGTAGACAATAAGTACGCTTATATACATGCTGCATAATATTATATCGTATTTTTACTATTTTGTCGTAATTTTTTTATTGTTAAGTATTCCATAACTGTAAAATTTCCTGCGGGGGGGGGGGGGTGCTCTATGTATAAAATATTGTCATAACGACGGATTGTTTAAAATTATCTAAAATTTTATCGTTTTATAGTAATTTATTCGCATATGAATTAATCACACTTGTAGCGTTTCTTGTACACATGCTTAAGCAGGTCGTAGCGGCGTAATTTTCTGGCGTTTGCTGTCGTTTTTGTAGTTTTGGAAAACATTTGCCGGTGACTTTTTCGGCGTTTGCTACTGCAGTAAAAGCGTGCAAGTGATTGTTGATTTAAATATATTTTATACAAGATTTTATATAGTATTTTTGCGTAGAACATAAAAAGTATGTATATGTACTAAAAGTAGGTGTGTATGATTGCAGGAATAGGGCACGACTTGGTAAACGTTGCACAATTCGCTCAGCAGATGCATGATGGCGATGGTTGGCGTGCTCTGTTTTCTCAGAGAGAGCTTAGACAGTGCGCCATGCGAGCGCACTCAAAAAACGACGCTGAGGCGATGCATATTGCAGCGCGCTGGGCTGGAAAAGAGGCGGTTATAAAATCTTGGTGCGAGGCTTTATCTTCGTTTGGAGATGCAAAATATCCTTACACGCTAGATAACACACCGTGGTCGAGTATTGAGATTTTAGATGATTCTCGTGGTTGCCCAAGTGTTCATCTTGATGATGCTGTTAATGAAAAGCTTATGCAATCTTTAGGCACGGTTCCTATGATTAATGCACAGAATGGTTTTTCTATTAGATGGCATGTTTCTTTGAGCCACGATGGTTTGCTTGAAGATGCATCTGCAATCGCCTCTGCGTTTGTGATTCTAGAAATAGCTTAGATATTTGCGATTTGCACTGTATGGTTTTGTTTATTTTTTTCCCGCGTTTGTTGTCGTATTTGCATAAAAAGGGAACAAACACGGGAATGTTAATCGTGTGGTACAACGCTCTTGAGAATCTAAGTGGAGTGTCGTTAGTTGTTTTATGTCAAAATCATCTGTATAATTGTTCGAGTCGCTGTTTTGGGGTCTTATAAAAATTCCATTACGTGCAATTGCGGATGTAGCTCAATGGTAGAGTATCAGTCTTCCAAACTGATGACGCGGGTCCGATTCCCGTCATCCGCTCCACTTGATTTCTGTGATTTCTTTGATTCCGATTGTTCTAAATATATCGTGATTAGTCATAGTTATTTTTGTGTTTTTTCGTTATTCTGATTTGCGATTTGATTCTTTACTGTTTGCGCATATTGCTATGGTTGTATGAGGTAAAAACACGTAAAAGCATATCTCTGGAGGAGTTGTGGGACAAATTATTGTACGTGTAATTGCAAGTTTAGTTTCTGTTGCTGCTGCATTTGTTATGAACGTTTCTCCATCTATTAATGTTGAAGGACGTGGTGTTTTTGAAGGCTCTGCTTCTAGTTCATCAAGAAGTTCATTAAGAAGTGCCAAAAATAATGCAATAAAAAGTGCAGATAATGGGAATAGTAATTCTTCTGAAGATAATCGTTTGAATGGTTTTGCCGATGGTGATGCCAATAATCCTGATTTTAAGTTGCCTTCAAAAGTGGCGTCGTCATTTAAGAATAGTGACGAAGTAGTTTCTTCAAAATATGCTCTTACATCTACTGGTCATTTGAAATCTCTTAAAACTGGCGATATTGTTACTGATCCTAAAATTATTGGCACTAAAGACAAGCAGCCAGATCCTCTTGCTAAGAGCGATGGAAGACGTTTTACGCCTATTACTGTTGGAGATTTGCGAAAAGCAATTAAGCGCTACAATTCTACGAATTCTACAAATTCTGCCAATCCTTCCAAAGTTCGTCTAATAAGCTCAAATCAGCCTATTCCAGACGAGTCTAAATCTTCTGCTAAAGCAAAAGATTCAACAATATTGTCTTCTAAAACAGCCACAACAACTGATGGTATTGTTCGCAAAGCCTATTTGCCTGTAACAAATTATGGCGTGGAATGGGAAGATTACAATGGTTCTCAATCATTCTTTGATGGCAATGGAAACATGTTTGCTTATAACGCTAGGGGTGTTATAGATGTTTCTGAACATCAGCATGAAATTGATTGGGCTGCTGCTAAAGCCGCTGGAGTAGAAGGTGCAATAATTCGCATCAGCTACGGTTGGGATAATGGCTACGATAAGTATGCTGTACGAAATATCAACGAATGCAAGCGTTTAGGTATTCCTTTTGGAGTTTATGTTTATTCCTACGCTGAAACGCCTTCTGATGGCGCTTCCGAAGGTGCCGATGTGGCAAGGCTTTTGCAAGGTGCTGGAGTTAATCCAAGTGACCTTTCATACCCTGTTTACTACGATTTGGAAAGATGGGAGTGGGCAGGGCATCAACCACCTACTGATCCATACGTTTATCAGAATATTGTCGCATCGTGGTGGAATCAGCTGGCTTCTGCTGGATACACTAATCTAGGTGTTTATTCTTATGCTAATTATTTAAACGGTCCGCTTAATTCCCAATATATTCACGATCGTACAAGCTGGGTTGCTAGCTATGGTGCCACTACGCTTTTTAACATTACAACACCATTAGGCGGCTGGCAGTACACTTCTAGCGGTTCTGTATCTGGAATTCAAGGTAATGTTGATTTAAATGCATTTGGTACTAGGCCAACTACGCCTACAAGCCGCGCTCACATCGATTTTACGTGGATTATTCGCAGTAACGATATAGCTGTAGGCGCTGCAGCAAGTAGTAGTATTTACAATCATATGGAATACCGTTGGCTTGCTTACGATTTGCTTAATAAGCAGTGGAAGACTATTTCTGACTGGTCTGTTAGCAATTGGGCTTCTTGGGTGACAAGCAACGGTGATTATTGGCTTCACTGTGATGTTCGTGATTCGTTCACTAAGAAGCCTTTGGGTAACAAAACAATTGCTTTCCATTATGAGATTCAAAATGCACCGGCTCCTGTTTTTACAGGTGATACCGTGATTTCTGGCACTTATGCGGCTTGGCGCGGTAGCAATGTTTTACTAGGTGCTACTACAAATAATCCTAATGGTTACACGATTATCAAAATATATGACTATAACGCCAAACAATGGGTGAGCCAATTTAAGGGTCCGTGGGCTTTGTGGAGTCCTAAACCTGGAATTTATTGGACACATTTTGAAGCCTACACATCTAATGGTACACTCAAAGATACTAAGACTTATGCTTTTGGAGTGTAGTTTTAGACTAAGAGTTAATATTTTCTCTGGTTGTTTCGTTTAAGAAAAAAATGGACCAGGTGCAATAGCATCTGGTCCATTTTTGTGCGCGAGATGGGACTTGAACCCACATGTCGTAAGACACAGGAACCTAAATCCTGCGCGTCTACCATTTCGCCACTCGCGCTTAAATCGCCTAAAACAAGCGAAAAAGAAACTTTAAGAGCCACTTGACAGAATCGAACTGTCGACCTTCTCATTACGAGTGAGACGCTCTACCGACTGAGCTAAAGTGGCAATTTGCCCGAGAAGCATTCGCGACTCGCGCACAAATCAAATACTATATATTAATATTTGCAATTTGTCTAGCATGACGCGCCGCAAATGTTCGCATGTGTTCTAGTCAAAGTGTATTTCTGTCCGCTTTTGTGAGTATCTTGGCAATTGGAAGATAGTGATGCACAAGTTCCACTTTGCGCGCATTTACACGTGTTTACTTTATAGTTCACTATGATTCTCGATGATTATTGTGATTAAAACGTGTTCAAGTGTGCCTAAAGATTGATAAAACAAGGCATCACGTCACTTCATTCAAGATGAAAGGACCAAGAAATGGCCATCAATCCACCAGTTGACGCCGTTAAAACACCTGAATGGGCTGCTTTGCAGAAGCACTATGATGAATTGCAGTCCGAAGGCGTGAGCCTGAAGAAGTGGTTTGCTCAGGATGCAAATCGCGTGGATAAGTTGAGCTTCGAAGCTGGAGACCTCCACTTCGATCTTTCTAAGAATTTGATTAAGCCAGAGACGCTTAAGCTTTTCGCCGACCTTGCAAAGGCAGTTAAGCTTGATGAGCGCACTAAGGCGATGTACACTGGCGTGCACATTAACAACACCGAAGATCGTGCAGTATTGCACACCGCTTTGCGTCGTCCAGCCGAAGATGCTGGTAAGTTCATGGTAGACGGTCAGGATACCGTTGCCGACGTGCGTGAAGTTTTGGGTCGCATTTACGATTTTGCTAACGAAGTTCGCTCCGGCGCTTGGAAGGGCGTTACTGGCAAGAACATCAAGACCGTTGTAAACATTGGTATCGGCGGCTCTGATTTGGGTCCAGTCATGGTTTACGAAGCCTTGAAGCCATATGCTGATGCTGGAATTAGCGCTCGCTATGTTTCTAATATCGATCCAAATGATATGGCAGAGAAGACCAAGGATTTGGATCCAGAAACCACGCTTTTCATCATTGTTTCCAAGACTTTCACCACTTTGGAGACTTTGACCAACGCTCGTACCGCTCGTACCTGGTTGCTTAACAAGCTTCAGGAGAGCGGTGCTATTGACGGCAGCGACGCAAAGAAGGCTGAAGCTGTTGCAAAGCACTTCGTGGCTGTTTCCACCAATCTCGAGAAGGTTGAAGAGTTCGGCATTAACCCAACCAACGCTTTCGGATTCTGGAACTGGGTTGGCGGCCGCTACTCTGTGGATTCCGCTGTTGGCACTTCTTTGGCTGTAGTTCTTGGACCAGAGCGCTTCGAAGAGTTCTTGAAGGGCTTCCACGCAATCGATACTTACTTTGCTGAAACCCCATTCGAGAAGAATGTTGTTGTGCTTCTCGGTATGCTCAACGTTTGGTACCGCAACTTCTACAAGGTTGCTTCTCACGCTGTGCTTCCATACGATCAGTACTTGCACCGTTTCCCAGCTTATTTGCAGCAGCTCACCATGGAATCCAACGGTAAGTCTGTGCGCTGGGACGGCACTCCTGTAACAAGCGAAACCGGCGAAATCTTCTGGGGTGAGCCAGGCACCAACGGCCAGCACGCTTTCTACCAGTTGATTCACCAGGGCACTCAGCTTATTCCAGCTGACTTCATTGCTTTCGTGAACACGCCAAATCCTACTAAAGATGGCGATCAGGATGTGCACGAGCTCTTCTTGGGCAACTATCTTGCACAGACTAAGGCTCTTGCTTTCGGCAAGACTGCTGACGAAGTTCGCGCTGAAGGAACTCCAGAAGAGATTGTTCCAGCTCGCGTATTTAGCGGCAACCGTCCAACCACTTCTATCTTCGGCGAAGCTTTGACTCCATTTAGCTTGGGCGAGTTGATTGCTCTCTACGAGCACATCACCTTCGTCGAAGGCACTGTTTGGGGCTTGGATTCCTACGATCAGTGGGGTGTGGAGCTTGGCAAGCAGCTTGCAAAGCAGATTACTCCTGCAATCTCTAAGGATGACGATGCTTTGGCAGCTCAGGATGCTTCTACCCAGAGCTTGATTCGCTTCTATCGCGCTCATCGCAAGTAAGTGAGTGTGTAGCAATCTTATTTGATTGTTGATTTAAAGCCTCTTGTTGATTAAATCTTCAAGAGGCTTTTTCTCTAATCGAGGCATTTCCTTGCTTACTGTTGCGCGAGGGCTGGGTGTTTCTACGCTTACTGTTGTGCGAGGTTTGAGTATTTCTCTCCTCGCAAGTCCCGTCGCTACGCTCCTCTTTTATTGCTCGTATAGAAATACATCAAACCTTCTGAATATCTAGGACTTTTGCGTGGTTTTTATCACCGAGATTCTCGATTTTTCTTCTTCATTCGATGAATCACCATTTCATGCTGAGGTTCATCTCATTCAGTGCGAAAAATCTCGAATCTCTACCTACTTGGTGTAGTCCTGTAGTGCGTTTGTACCTGATTTACGGCGTGTCGCTATACAATCGCACTACAGGTGCAAGTGGTGGCTAATCTTCTCAAGTCAATTCAAAAATAGGTTGACACAAGAGCAGTGATAATTTATAATGAGCACGGTCGGTAGGTAAGGCTACCACGGGGATACGGGTTGCTGCCGCAACACAGTGGAGACACTGCAAGTTGGTCAACAGTCGTTGTCGATTTCAAGGCTTCGACTAATGCAACACCACCGCCCTGCGAAGCTGAAGCTTGAACGACAAGATTAAGGCTGATTTCTTTTGATTTAAAAATCACCTTGTGTCTTCTTGCTTGCCGTCCGGTTCAATGATGATACGGTTTTGCGTTGGCGCGCACAAGCTAGAGGAGGTGATTGCCGTGAAACATGACAGTAGCAGTAGTACCAGTTGTAATCAAAGTGCTAATACAGTTAATGCCGTTAGTGACGATTCAGACAGTATTAGTAGTAGTACAGACGTTCCCCCTGAATATACAAAAGATGAATATAAAAAACCGGCAGTCACCGCCAAAATGTTTGCGATTACAGGTTTTGCGATTAAAGATTTTATTTTATTTGATTTGTTGGGATAAGTCGCCAGCAGCCGCGCGCTAAATAAGCGCTTCTAAAATAAAGTCTAAAATTCTAAGCAAAATTTAAGATAAACGCAAAAAATAGTGGTGATAAGCGGCAAACGCGTGTAAAAATACGCGTTCCCAGAGGACTTATCATGACAATATTTACAACATCTGGAAAAAACGGTGCTAGTACGCAAGTAGACGAAAACACTCGTTTTTGGTCCGACATTATTGTGTGCGTTGGTATAATCGCGCTTTTTGGAGTAAGCGCTTTCCTTTTGCAGCGCATTAACCAGCCAATTGGACCTAAAGGAATACCTTCTGCAGTTTCAACTGACCTTATTAATTTGCCTTACTACACGCTTAGATCCGTGTTTCGTATGATGCTTGCGCTTATAGCATCGCTGATTTTTACCATTATTTACGGATCTCTTGCAGCGCGCAGCCGCCGACTAGGCAAGGTTCTTATTCCGTTGCTAGACATTTTGCAATCCGTTCCAATTCTTGGCTTCCTTTCAGCTACAGTAACGATTTGGCTGGTGATTTTCCCAGGATCGATGATGGGCGTTGAAGCCGCTTCGATTTTTGCAATTTTTACAAGCCAGGCTTGGAATATGACTTTCTCGTTCCACCGTTCGCTTTTAAGCGAGCCAAAAGAGCTAGACGAGGCAGTGCGCAGCTTGCAACTTACGCATTGGCAGCGATTCTGGGTACTAGATATGCCAAACGCAATGATTCCGCTGCTTTGGAATTGCATGATGAGCGTTGGCGGCGGATGGTTCTTCCTTACTGCTTCCGAAATGATTTCCGTAAACAATCACACTTACGCGCTTCCTGGAGTAGGTAGTTTTGTGGCGCAATCTGCAGCAGAAAACAAGCTTGGAAACATTTGGTGGGCTATTTTATCCATGATTGTTGTTGTGCTAGCGATTGACTTCTTCCTTTGGAAGCCGCTTACCGCCTGGGCAGAACGATTCCGCATAACTCAAAGCGCATCCGACGAAGAACGAAAGAGTGCTGTTTTGACACTTATTCGTCATTCGCATGCCGACGAAGTTATTAGCAAGCTGTTTTCTCCGATTCGCGAATGGCTTGAAATTATTACACGACCATTCGGACGCACAGGTTCACAGTGGCCGCGTAAAGCATCACAGCGTAAACTTGGCGACTTGGTTTTCAACATTGTTATGGCTGTGCTGATTTTGGGGCTTGCTGCTCAAATGCTTTACTTTGTAGCAACTCGCACAGGTTTGCAGGAGTTTGCTACAGCTGGAGCGTTAGGAGCTTTGACTTTTGCTCGCGTAGCTGTGTTGATTTTTGTGAGCTCGCTGATTTGGGTTCCAGTAGGCGTATATATTGGCATGAATCCTAAGATTTCGCGAATTATGCAACCTGTTGTGCAAATTCTGGCTAGCTTCCCAGCAAACTTTGTGTTCCCATTTGCAATGATGTGGTTTATGGCTTGGCACATTGACCTTGGATGGGGAAGTATTATTTTGATGGCTCTTGGCACGCAATGGTACATTCTGTTTAACGTTATTGCAGGCGCTAGCGCGATTCCAGATGATTTAAGAGAAATGACAAGAAGCTTTAGATTAAATCGTATGCTCAAGTGGAAAACTCTTGTTTTGCCTGCGATTTTTGGATCCTGGTGCACTGGCGGAATTACTGCCGCTGGCGGTGCTTGGAACGCTTCGATTGTGTCAGAGATTGTGGAATACGGCAAGAATCACATGGCAACTCAAGGTTTGGGCGCGTATATTACGAATGCAACAACCGTTGGTGATTCTGTAAAAACGCTTGTGGGAGTAACGGTTATGAGCTTAATAGTGGTGTTAAGTAATCGACTGTTCTGGACTCCTTTGCAAAGGTATTCGGCAAAAAGATTTGTTTTGAATTAATCGACTAATCAATCGAATAATCAATCGAATAATCAATCGAATAAATCAAATAAACTACGGAAAATTAAACTTTTTAAGTTTATAAACTTTTTAACTTTACAAAACAGATTGGCAAATATTATGAACACTTTGAACAAAACCGCAGAAAAGGATGCGCAGAACTTTGCTGCACAATCTTCAGTTACAAGCGATATCATCGACGCAAAACACATAACTCAAAGTTTCACATCGGATAGTGGCACTACTCAGCACGTACTTCACGATATATCGTTTACGTTGCGCGAAGGCGAAATCGTTGCAATTCTAGGGCGTTCTGGCGCTGGAAAATCAACCTTCTTGCGAACAATGGCAGGCTTAATTCAGCCAACAGAGGGAACTGTAACGTATCGCGGTCGCGAGCTTACTGGTCCAAACCCAGGTGTGGCAATCGTTTTCCAAACCTTCGCACTTATGCCATGGCTTACAGTTCAAGACAATGTGGAGCTTGGTTTGCGCGCTAGAGGCGTTAGCAAAGAAAAGCGCACGGAGCTTGCTCTCGCAGCAATTGATGCTATTGGTTTGGACGGCTTTGAAACAGCGTACCCAAAGGAGCTTTCTGGCGGCATGCGTCAGCGCGTAGGTATTGCGCGCGCGCTTGTTTTGCGCCCAGATGCTCTGTTTATGGACGAGCCATTTTCTGCGCTTGACGTCCTTACAGCAGAAAATCTTCGTCAGGAAGTTCTTAAGCTTTGGTCTAGTGAAGAGCGTGATATCAAGTCTGTTGTAATCGTTACGCACAATATTGAAGAAGCTGTGCAAATGGCAGATCGCGTGGTGGTTTTGGGATCTCATCCTGGGCATTTGATTGCAGACGTGCAAGTTGATTTGCCTCGCCCGAGAGACAAACATAGTGCTGAATTTGAGGCGATGGTTGATAATCTTTATGCGATTTTGACTGGTTCTATGCCAGAGGGTGAATCTGAGCCAGATAATACTGATACAACGGTTGCTGGCGACTTGTCTGCTGCAGATGGCGATTCTCAACCTGTGGAACAGACGGATGCGGAAGAAACAGAAGCTGCTGCAATCGCCGACATGCTTATTCAAAAGCATCACGACGCGGAGGCAGAAGCTAAGCAAAACGAGGAGCAGGCGGATGCGGGGGAGCCGAAGCCTGAGCCTGTTGCTGTGCACTTGCTGCCGAACGCAACGCCAGGAGGAATGGCAGGTTTGCTAGACGTTATTTCGGAAGAGCCAGATGGCATTGATTTGGCTGATTTGGCTGCGGATCTGTCGTTCGAAATCGATGATTTGTTCCCACTTGTAGATGCTGGAACAATGCTTAATTTGCTTACAGCAGAAAATGGTCATATTACTATTACTCCAGCAGGTCAAGAATGGCATAATGCCGACATTTTGCACAGCAAGCAGGTGTTTGCGCGTCTTGCAATTGAGCATGCTCCTCTTGTTCATGCAATTGATCAGGCTTTGAGCCGAAACCGCAATGGCAAGCTTCGTGGCGAGTTGATTTTGGATTTGCTTCGCAGCAAGCATACGGACGCCTTGGCTCGTCAGCAATTTGATATTGCGATTAGCTGGGGTCGTTATGGTGAGCTTTTTGACTACGATGCCGATGATGACGAATTAACTCGTACTGTTGAGACGGCGCCGCTTAATGGCGTTGTGCGCTGAAATAGTGCGAAATAATGCTCAATAATGTCCATTATTGAGCATAAATTTGTGTTCTGTATGCTTTCGATAAGGCGATGCCGCATAGTCGACTTATCAATAGTCTAGCCTGCTTTTTTAAAGTTTTGGCAGATGGAAGCCCTGAAAAGCAAACTTTTTGGGAAGGATTATTCAAAGTAAAGTTGAAAAAGTTAAAATTAGACTAACTTACTTTGATGTAGCTTACGTCGATATGCGGCGGCGAGGAGGAATTATCATGGTGAATGCTGTAGAAGCATTTGATGCTAAGCATCTTAAGTCTGCTGAGGAAATCCCAGCTTTCCGTCCTGGAGATACTGTTGACGTTAACGTTAAGATTCAGGAAGGCAACAACACTCGTATTCAGACCTTTACTGGCGTTGTTATCGCTCGTAAGGGTGCTGGTGTTCGCGAGACTTTCGTTGTACGTAAGGTGAGCTTCGGCACTGGTGTTGAGCGTCGCTTCCCACTTCATTCCCCAGCTATCGATTCGATTAAGCTGGTTCGTAGTGGTCGCGTTCGTCGCGCTAAGCTTTACTACTTGCGCGCTTTGCGTGGTAAGGCTGCTCGTATTGCCGAGCGTCGTGACAACAGCGCTGCTAAGTAAATTTATTTAAGGTTAAGGATTTAACATTAAGGATTAATATGTCTGCCGAAGACTTGCAAAATAGCGATGGTCACATTGTTAATGTGGCAGGTCACGGCTTAAATCCTTCTCCAGTTCCACCGGAGCCAGAAGAAAGACCAAGTCTAACTTCTGGCTTCAGTGCTAAACGTGCTAGGCATGGAAAAATAAAAGGGAATCATATTTCTGGATATCAAGATAGTGATTATGATTCCTCTAAATCTCAGTCCAAGGTTCGTACTCGCAAGCTTTTTAAAACATCTTGGAAAGAGCTTGTTGCATGGTATCTTGTGCCTATTCTTGTTGTTATTTTTCTTCGTGTTTTTATTCTCGGCGTATATTTTATTCCATCTGGCTCCATGCTAGACACAATTCATATTGGCGATTATGTTGTTACGTCTAAGCTCACTCCTCGCCTGTTTCCACTAAATCGTGGAGATATTGTTGTTTTTGAAGATCCTGCTAATTGGCTTCAAGGTGAAAATAGTCGCGGCGGAATTGTGTCTGGTAAAGATCTTATAAAGCGTCTAATTGGATTGCCTGGGGATACTGTTGAATGTAAGGGCGATGGTGACCCAATTCTTGTTAACGGTGTTCCTGTGCTTGAATCTGCTTATATTAAACCAGGTGTAAGTCCTAGTTCCTTCCCGTTTAAGGTGAAGGTTAAACCTGGTCATGTATTTGTTCTAGGAGATAATCGCGCTAACTCTGCGGATTCTAGGTATCATAAGAATGATGGTGACGATGGTTTGGTACCTATTTCTAAGGTTGAAGGCGTGGCATTTATGCGTTTTTGGCCTTTGAATCGTATGGGTATTTTTGAAAATCATAGCGATGCGTTTGATGATGTAAGAAATAAGTCAGATGCTAAATAGTTCTTTTAAACGTGCGTAGATATTAGATTTGGGGAGATTTTGGCTGCTGTTCCGTCTTTTAACTTTGAGCAAGACCTTTTAAAAAGTGGCTTCGATTGGGTTATTGGATTAGATGAGGTTGGACGTGGTAGTTTAGCTGGTCCTGTTATGGTTGGTGCTGCTCTTTTTGGTGCCGATAAAATTAATTCTGGTTATTTTCCTGTTGGATTAGCTGATTCCAAGCTTATTAACGCTCACAAGCGTGAAGGATTATTGGAGCCTCTTGAAAATTGGTGCGATGCTTTTGCTGTTGGTTCTTGTACAAATCGCGAGATTGACGAGTGGGGAATAAGTTATGCTCTTGGTGTTGCTGCGATTCGTGCAATTTCAGATGTGCAAAACAGTATGAGATATAAGCTTGAAAATGCTCATATTGCAGCGATTTTAGATGGACCATTTAATTATATTGGTAAGGTTTCTGGAACTTTTGATGCGCCTAGTATGGATTTTCCTGTTAAAGTTCACACTTTAGTTAAGGCTGATCAGAAGTGTGCTAGTGTTTCTGCAGCTTCTGTGATCGCAAAGGTGACTCGAGATTCTCTTATGACAAGCTTGTCTGACGATCCTAAATATAAAATTTATGATTGGGCACATAACAAGGGTTATGGTTCTAAATCGCATAGAGCTGCGATTTTAGAGTATGGTCCTAGTGATTTGCATCGTATTAGTTGGCATTTAAGCTAAAGTTCTTCGGCGTGTTGATGCCTGATGCTCAGCGTAATCTTGAATGCTAAAGGGGTAGTGAGCTAGTGCGTGGGTATGTGTTTGTAGAGAGTGTTTAGATAGCGTTTTTAAGAGATTTAAAGCTGATTTTAACAGTGCGAGCTACTCGAATTTGTAGATTCAATCTGCAGGGTATCGTGTGTGTACTTTGTAGTGCGTGAAAGTATTTTTGGAATTTAAAAGAGTTTTCTATGGAAAAGAAAAGGATAGTTAAATGATTGGTCGTTTCTTCGCTTTTGTTCCAGGTGTTAAGCACTTGGTTGTTTTAAGAGCGGCATGTCTTGCTATATCTTCTCTTGCGAATATTGGTTTTGTGTATGTTTGTGTTGGAATTCTTTCGCCAGTGCTTATTCCTGCAAAATATACTGGCAAGTCCTTGTTAAGCTCTGTTGAATTGACGTCTTATCTTATTTCTCTTGTTGGAATACTTATCGTAAAATATATTGCGTTCCATCAGTCATGCACTATTTCTACCGAAATTGGAACTCGCGTATCTATGAAGCTTAGACCAAAAATGTTGCGTTCTATGCTTTCTTTGAGTTCTTCTAAAAAGTGGTCTAAGGGATATTCTTCTATTTGCGTGAACGATGATGTTGAGTGGGTTCAACGTTGGCATGGTTTACTTTTGCCGCAGATCATTGCTGCTTTTCCTATGCCTTTTGCGGTTAGTGTTGCAATGTTTTCAATAAACTCTTATGTTGCCACTATTTGCGTTTTTGCGTCAATTTTTTCTACTTTGGCACTTGTATCTGCTCTTGCAGATGTTCGCGTTTTGTGGCGCTGTTTATGCGTATTTTTAACGTATTTAATGACTGGTGTGGCAATTATTTCTACAGTTTGGCTTCTTTCTGTTAAATCTGTTGGTCTTCCTGCTGCAATGCTAACTTTGCCCCTTCTTATGCTAAGCGTAGATCCAATACGTAGAGTTGCTAACTGTATGCATATTAAAAATCGGGCTGTTTTAGGTTTGAATAACATTAGTGACTTGTTTAAAAGTGTTGCTTCTAATAAGGTTCATTCTTCTAATTTAGACTCTGTAGAATCTTCTGCTTCTGCAGATTCCATAGATTTCTCAGATAATAAAAAGTCGCTGAGCATCCCAGATGGAGCCAGTAATGTTTCTCTTCATGTGCGATGCAATTTCACTGAAAATAATAAACCTTTGCGTGCATCCTTTAATATTTCAAGTGGAAAATTGAATGTAATGCCAAAGGAATACTACGAATTATTTACTAATAATGTTTTGAATGGCGTAGTTTTTAGCGATAAATCAGATGTTGCGCTATCTTACAGCGATAGATATGGTTTTTCTGAAGTAGATGTTGAATCGCCTTTTGTAGTATCTGATTTTGGTGATATTTCTGGAAACTCAACTTATGTTTCACTAAATAATGAAAATCCTGGTGCTATTGCAGATCTTGTTACTATTGTTCGTTCAAATAGTCATCTGTTTTCAGCCACTTTGCGAGAGAATCTGCTCATGGCATCGTCTAATGCTACTACTACATCTATGTGGCAAGCATTGCGTACTGCTCATGTAGATGGTGTTGTTTATGCGGATTATAACGGATTAGATTTGCGTGTAGACAATATTCAGGTTGAAAATAAGCAAGATATTTTCCGACGAATTATTATGGCTCGTGCGCTTATTCGTAGAACTCCAGTGTATATTTTCGACTATTCTTCAAGCGATATTAGTTCTGATGAAGCTAAGAATTTATGTGATATTTTGCGTCATGTTGCTAAAAAAGCTACGATTCTTGTATTTTTGCCAGACGATAACTACGCTTCTAAAGCGGACAATTTGGTTAACGTTAGTGTATATCATAATTCGCATTACACCAGTTCTAGTTCTATTAGCTCTTATGCCGAAAATTTCGCAGATGGAAGCGTTGATAAAGCTAATAAAGTAGACGAATATGCTAAAAGTTTTGATGAAAACTCTAATAAGAATTTTAATAATGCAAAACACGAAGGCTTATTGAAAGATTTATCTCATGAAAGTAAATCAACTATATCTTCGTTGAAAAAGGCGTTTTTTGCGATTCTTTCAGCATTCTCTACAGCAATCAATATAGTTTGCGCAGTATTGATACCTGTTTGCACTTTTGCAGCAATGTTCGCTATCGCTAATCGACCGCTTTTTGGACTTGTTATGCAAGAATACGTGCTTATCGTAAGCGTATGCGCATGTTTAAGATGCATAACATTAGTAACATCTTTTGCTGGCGTGGATCTTCATCATGCGCATTTGCACAAGGCAGGTTTAAGCATGAGTGTTGGAATGGTTTTGTCGATTATTCCAGCAATCGTTTTGTTATGTTACTTTGATATTCAAATTGCTATTTTTGCTGTTGTGATTTGTGCTCTAATAGTGTTTATAATTCCAGGATTATTTAGACTTAGACTCCGCAGTTTTATTAAAAAAGTTCATTCAGAGCAAAAGATGGTAGAGCTTGAAGTTGATGATGTAGAACTTGGTATTGATGAGGTTCTAGCTTTCCGACAGGGCGAGCATTGTGTTAAGCGTGTTGTTGATTCAATGCGTAAGCTTTCACAACAGCGAGTGCGATTATCTCGTAAAGTGGGAAGAATGCAGGCAATTCTTATGTCTGTTGCTCTTATAGGTATTGCGAACGCAATAATGCTTGTTTCTAACACTATTCACCCAATTGTCACTAAGAATCCACAATGGAATGTTGTTTACGCAGTTATGGCAATTATTGTGCTTATTAGCCTTATTCAACAAGTTCTAGACGTTGTTATTAGGCGTATTCCTTGGGTTGTAGATATAAATCATGCAGTACGATCATAATACGCATTATTCAAGTAACCCTATATCTAAAAGAATAGCCTCTTTTATATGGCTTATTTCTTTGGCTATTATTATAGGCATTGTTATTGGGCTTGTTTTGCCAAAAATCAATCATGATGTTGGCGAAATTACTGGTGAATACGCTGCTGATGGAGATGCTGCTTCTCTTCTTAATAAGCTAAAAGTCTCTAAATCACATCCGTCTGGATACAACAGGAGTGTCTTTGGATACAGGACTACAGATGTTGATAAAAATGGCTGTGATGTTAGAGAAGATGTTCTTGCTCGCGATTTAAAACAGGTTCGTTTTAAGTATTCTGGTTCTTGCAAAGTAGCATCAGGGCTTTTGCATGATCCTTATACTGGTTTAAATATTAATTTTGTTCGAGGAAGAAAAACTAGTGCTCTTGTTCAAATCGACCATGTTGTAGCACTAGAAAACGCTTGGCAATCAGGAGCCTGGAAATGGAGTCATGCCAAGAGGCTTAAGTTTGGTAACGATATGCTTAATCTTCTTGCTGTTCAAGGAGCAGCGAACCAAGAAAAAGGATCTGCTTCTGCGGCTTATTGGCTGCCATCTAATAAATCCTTTAGATGCGATTATGTTGCTAGGCAGATTGCTGTTAAGTATAAGTACGATCTTAGCGTTACTAATGCGGAAAAACGTAGCATGGCTTCAATTTTGCATGGTTGTTCTGCGCAGAAATTGCCTAACAGTTGAGTTCGACGCTAAGCTGCTTGTTTATGTTCATATATTTTGATGCATAGGCAAATATATAAAAAGAGTTCTAACCACTCATACTGGCTAGAACCCCTACTCGCGGAGAATACGAGATTCGAACTCGTGAGGCTGTTACACCAACACGCTTTCCAAGCGTGCGCCATAGACCACTAGGCGAATTCTCCACATCAATCATTGTGCTAAACAGCATAACGAAAGACAACTTAAATAAGATAACATAAACTGAGGATAATGCAAAGTCGCGCGTGGCGTATTGGTTTGAGTGTTAGATTTGCATCACGCGTGATGCGTTTGTAACGTTTTTTGGTCAAAATTCGTTAGATTTGTCTCGGCTGCGAGACATTTGTAACGTTTTTTGACTGATTTTCGTTAGATTTGTCTCACGCATGATGCAAATCTAACGAATCTACGATTCTCAAATCACCTCAATAGATTTATTGCACATGCAATCCTTGCAATTGCGTGTTGTTGATTATGTGCGTGTTGTTGATTATGTGATAGTGTAGATTTTTCATATGTAGTAAGCGATTTGCGAGGTTTGCGACTTACAACTTGCTACATATGCGCAAAACTACAGGATTATTAGCGAGTACGGGATGTAAGTTTAGAAGGTGTTTAGCATGGATGTTGGTTTTGTAAAGAATATCCAAAAAATAAAGCCTAAAAAGCCAAATCCTGCGGTGGATCATAGTCCGCGCACAATGATGATTGGCATAATCTTGACGATTCTTGGTGGCGCGCTTTGGGGCACAAATGCTACTGTTTCTAAGATTCTAATGTCACAATACCTTGTGAGTCCGTTGCAAATCGCGTGCGTTCGTCAGCTTGCTGCAGGCGTGCTTTTTGTAATCGTTGCGTCAATTGTTAATCGCAAGCAACTCGTTGATGCATTAAGCACAAAAAAATCATGGCCAATGCTAGTTGTAACAGGTATTGTGTGTGTGCTTTTAACGCAAGTGGCGTATCTTTTTACAATTGACTGGACTAATTCTGGCACGGCTACTGTTTTGCAAAGCCTGAATCTGCTTTTTGTGCTTGTTTATGTGTGTTTGCGGTCAAAAAGAACTCCGACTTTGCGCGAAAACATTGGTGTTTTGCTTGCATTTGCAGGAACTGCGCTTATGGCAACGGGAGGCAATTTTAGCTCGCTTTCGCTGCCGCTGATGGGACTTTTGTGGGGATTAGCAGATGCTGCAAGTACGGCGGCTCTTGCGATTATGCCAGTCAAATTGATTGCAAAATGGGGAAATCTTACTGTAAACGGAATTACGTTTATTATTGCAGGTCTTATTATGATGCCATTTGTGAAGCCATGGCAAACAATGCCTCCTTTGGATTTGCGCGCGTACTTGCTGTTTACTTTTACGATTGTTGGCGGAACTTTTGGCGCATATTGGATGTTTTTGGCTGGCGTTATGCGAGTTGGATCTGTGCGCGGAACGCTTTTGGGGGCGAGCGAGCCTGTTATGGCTGCAATCACGGCTGTTGTGTTTACGGGAGCTGTGTTCTCGTGGGCTGATTTTGCAGGATTTGCGCTTATTTTTATTATGATGATTTTATTGAGGTGATTATTACGAGTATGCAAGTCACAGGTAAAGAAGATAAAAGTAAAGAAGATAAAAGTATGCAAGACGCACAAAACCCAGTCAATCGTGTAGAGCAGATGTATGAGTACGGCTACCGAAAGTCAAACTACGGTCCGGACGAGCTTGTAACAGACGCGCACGGAAATCCAATCAGCGTTATGGATGCCATGCTAAGCGCGCAAGATGCAAGCACTGCGCAAACTCAAACTCCGCACTTGTGCTTCTATTCGCCTAGAATCCCAGGAAACACAGGCTCTGCGATTCGCCTTTGCGCGGTAACGGGCACCATTTTGCATCTTGTAGAGCCGCTTGGATTTAATCTTCAAGACACAAAGCTTCGTCGCGCGGGTCTTGATTATCACGATATGGCACACGTTGTTATGCACCCGAATTTTGAAAACCTTGTGGAATCAATGCCAAATTCTCGCATAATCGCGTTTACTGCAAATGCCACAAAACTTTACACAGATATTGAGTATAAGCCGAACGATATTTTGCTTTTTGGACCAGAGCCAGGAGATATTCCAGACCCAATGGATATTATGGCTGGCCCTCATGTTGCGGAACAGGTTCGCTTGCCAATGCGTCCTTCGCTTAGAAGCTTAAATCTTACAAATTGCGCATCAATCGCCATTTATGAAGCGTGGCGTCAGCTTGGATTTGAGGGCGGAAAATAGTCTACAGAAAATAGCTTATAGAAAATAGCAAAATAGCCTATAGTCAAAAATAGTCTTAAAACTACTCATGCATTACAATGGTGACTATGCCTGTGTTAAAACGTAAACCGAAGCGGAAGATTAGTGCTGCGCGCCGTCGCATGTACATTCGCCGCCGAATCGTAGTTTGCGTGGGGCTGCTGGCTGTTTTAGTGTTTTGTATCTTTTGCATAATTAGCATTTTTAAAGGCGTATCTGCAATTGGAAGTGCTATAAGCAAACATTCAGACGTTACTCTATCTAAGCAACTTGTGCCAGATCCAAGGCCTGTTGGAATCATAAAAAAATGTAGTGCAAAAGACGTTCGTATTGAATTAACCTCAGCATCGCAATCTGTACCGATGGGAGGAAGCGTAGAATTTACTGCTCGCATAGTTCATGAAGGAGACGATTCTTGCAGAATAGATGCGTCGGATGGCAGAATGGTGTTGACAATTGGAGACAGCGTAAGTGCTGATAAGTCTGATAAGTCTGATAAATCAGATAAATCAGATAAATCTAGAGAAAAGCAAGAAAAGCAGCAGAAAATAGAGCCGCAGTGGAGATCAGATGTGTGCGGAATTCCACTCAAGCCTTTGTTAATGGCAAAAGGCGATTCGTACGAGAAAAAAATTGTATGGGGCACGGATGCTACAGTCGGAACGCCTACTGGCAAGGATTGCTTAGATGACGCCGACTTGCCTAAAGTTTCGCGCGGAACTTACATTGCACAAATTGCGCATAAGGATGTGTCAGGATTACAAAGCAATCCCGTGGTTATTTCTGTTCGCTAGCACATGCACAAATGGCGCCAAAAGTCGATGTGAAGGGGTAAAATTGTTTCTTTGTACAAGGTGTGTCATATAGCGGGCATACTCAAGGAACCGAAGAAGGCGCCCGCAAACCCAAAATCGTTGATTTTAAGCGCGTTTGCTGCGATTTTCTAAAGCTCCCAAGGATTAAGAAAACTAGCTAGCGATAAAGGAACGTCCATTGGCTGCTGAACAAGCTACGACGAACACCACCAAAGTCATCGCGCGTGCCGACGAGCACAGCATTAAATTGCATAAAGCGTCGGATCGTGTGAATTTCGGCTCCATTTGTGAGCCAATCGATGTGCCATACCTCCTCGGTGTGCAAACCGACAGCTTTGACTGGCTGATCGGCTCCGAGCGTTGGAAGAAGCGCGTCGAAGAAGATGAGGCAAATGGCACTCACACTGTGCCTCATGTCTCTGGTCTGGAAGAAGTGTTCCAAGAGATTTCTCCAATCGAGAATTTTGCTGAGACAATGAGCCTCACATTCTCGGATCCATATTTTGAAGAGCCACGTCACACTGTGCTTGAGTGCAAAGAGAAGGATTACACATATTCCGCTCCTTTGTACGTAAACGCAGAGTTTGAAAACGGCGAAACTGGCGAGATTAAGAGCCAGACTGTGTTTATGGGTGATTTCCCGCTGCAAACACCACACGGAACATTCATTATTGGCGGCACTGAGCGCGTAATCGTGTCCCAGCTTGTGCGTTCCCCAGGCGTGTATTTTGACCGCACGCAAGATCGCACTTCTGACAAAGACGTTTTTGGCGCAAAAATCATTCCAAGTCGCGGAGCGTGGCTTGAGTTTGAGATTGATAAGCGCGATGTTCTTGGCGTACGCGTAGATCGCAAGCGTAAGCAGTCTGCAATCGTGTTCTTGATGGCAATTGGCATGACTAAGCCAGAAATTGCCGAGGCATTCCAAGGGTATCCTCTTGTTCTCGACGCTCTAGAAAAAGAGCCAATCGACACTCAAAATGATGCTCTTACAGACTTGTATCGCAAGATTCGCCCAGCAGATACCGCAACTCCAGACGCGGGTCGCAATTTGCTTGAATCCTTCTACTTCAACACAAAGCGCTACGATTTGGCGCGCGTTGGTCGCTACAAGATCAATCGCAAGCTTGGTTTGGAAGCGGATTACAACGATCGCAGCTTGAATCGCGAAGACATAATCGCCACAATCAAGTATTTGGTTACTTTGCACTCGGGCGAAAAGACCTTCCCAGGCAAGCGCGATGGCGAAGATGTGCAATTGCGTGTAGACGTGGACGATATTGATCACTTTGGAAACCGTCGAATCCGTCAGGTTGGTGAGCTTGTACAGAATCAGATTCGTACTGGCTTAAGCCGTATGGAGCGCGTTGTGCGCGAGCGCATGACCACGCAAGATGCTGAGGCGATTACACCACAGTCGTTGATTAACATTCGACCAGTTAACGCTACTATTAAGGAGTTCTTCGGAACTTCTCAGCTTAGCCAGTTTATGGATCAGAACAATCCTTTGGCGGGCGTTACAAACAAGCGTCGTCTTTCGGCTCTTGGTCCTGGTGGTCTTTCTAGAGACCGCGCATCTATGGAAGTTCGAGACGTGCACCCATCCCACTTTGGTCGTATGTGCCCAATCGAATCCCCAGAAGGTCCAAACATCGGTCTTATCGGTTCGCTTGCAACCTTTGGTCGCATCAACCCATTCGGCTTTATTGAAACACCTTATCGTAAGGTCGTTAATGGTCATGTGACTAACGAAGTCGAATATATGACTGCAGATCGCGAAGCCGAGCACGTTATTGCTCAGGCAAATCAGGAACTCGATGAAAATGGCAACTTTGTTGGCACTCAGGCACTTGCTCGTGTTGACGAAGAAGAAGCAGTCGATGTTCCTGTAAGCACTGTTGACTACATGGATGTTTCTCCACGTCAGATGGTTTCCCTCGGCGCAAGCTTGATTCCATTCTTGGAGCACGATGAAGGCCACCGTGCTTTGATGGGTACCAACATGCAGCGTCAGGCTGTGCCGCTTATTAAGTCGGAGCGTCCACTTGTTGGTACGGGTTCCGAATGGCGTGCTGCAGTTGATTCTGGAGACGTGATTCTTTCCGAAAAGCCAGGCGTTGTAACCTACGTTTCTGCAGATATTATTCGCGTTATGAACGACGATGGAACTCAGTCCAGCTACAAGCTTTCTAAGTTCCAGCGTTCTAACCAGACTACTTGCTACAACCAGGTGCCACTTATTAAAGATGGCGAGCGTGTTGAAGCTGGTACAGTTTTGGCAGACGGTCCTGCAACAGACAAGGGTGAGCTTGCACTCGGCAAGAATTTGCTCGTTGCGTTTATGCCTTGGAATGGTTACAACTACGAGGATGCTATTATTATTTCCCAGCGTCTTGTGCAAGACGATACGCTTTCTTCGATTCACATTGAAGAGTACGAAATCGATGCTCGTGAAACCAAGCTTGGTGCCGAAGAGATTACTCGCGACCTTCCAAACGTTGGTGAAGACGCTATTGCAAACCTCGATGAGCGCGGTATTATTCGCATTGGTGCCGAGGTGGAAGCTGGCGACATTTTGGTTGGTAAGGTAACGCCTAAGGGCGAGACTGAGCTTACTCCAGAAGAGCGCTTGCTTCGTGCAATCTTCGGCGAAAAGAGCCGTGAAGTTCGAGACACTTCTTTGCGCGTGCCACACGGCGAAACTGGTACTGTGATTGCTGTTAAGGAAATCACTCGTGAAGACGCTGAAGACGATGGCGATGAGCTTCCAAATGGCGTAAACCAGATGATTCGCGTGTACATTGCTCAGCATCGTAAGATTACGCAGGGCGATAAGCTTTCTGGTCGCCACGGCAACAAGGGTGTTATTTCCCGCATTTTGCCAGAAGAGGATATGCCATTCTTGGCTGATGGTACTCCAGTAGACATTATGCTTAACCCGTTGGGTGTGCCTTCTCGAATGAACTTGGGTCAGGTGCTCGAGCTTCACTTGGGTTGGATTGCTCACGCTGGTTGGGATATTAATTTGGATCCAGACCTTGAGGCTGCTTGGAAGAAGTATGTGCCAGAAGGCGCTGAGCACGGCGATCCATGCACTCCTGTTGCAACTCCAGTGTTCGACGGCGTGCGCCCAGAAACCTTGAAGGGTCTTTTGAGCACTACGCTTGCAGACCGCGATGGCAATAAGCTTGTTGGTTCCGACGGTAAGGCAACATTGTTTGACGGCCGCACTGGTGAGCCATTCCCTAAGCCAATTTCTGTTGGCTACATGTACATCTTGAAGCTGCATCACTTGGTTGATGATAAGATTCACGCTCGTTCCACTGGTCCTTACTCTATGATTACCCAGCAGCCGTTGGGTGGTAAGGCGCAGTTCGGCGGCCAGCGCTTCGGCGAAATGGAAGTGTGGGCGCTTGAGGCTTATGGCGCTGCTTACACATTGCACGAAATGATGACCACAAAGTCTGATGACGTTGACGGCCGCGTGCGCGTGTATGGCGCTATTGTCAAGGGCGATAACCTTCCACCAGCTGGTATTCCTGAGTCCTTCAAGGTGTTGCTCAAGGAAATGCAGTCTCTCTCCTTGAATGTTGAGGTGCTTAACTCCGAAGGAGTGGCAATTGACATGAAGGATGAGGATGATGATCCGGTGTCGTCTTCTGAAGATTTGGGCTTCAACATTGGTGCACGACCAGATTCGTCCGCCAAGGAAGATCAAGTTATTCAAGAACCTGAATACCAGTGATGCCAGTGATTAGAAATAACTTAATCACTAATCACTAATCACTTTAAGAAACTTAGAAAAACAATTTCATGAGACAGGACGATAATAGTGCTGGACGTCAACGCATTTGACAAACTGAGGATTGGACTGGCAACCGCCGACGACATCCGTAGCTGGAGCCACGGCGAGGTTAAGAAGCCAGAAACCATTAATTACCGTACCCTTAAACCAGAGAAGGATGGTCTGTTCGGTGAGCAGATTTTCGGTCCTACTCGCGACTGGGAGTGCGCGTGCGGTAAGTATAAGCGCGTGCGCTTTAAGGGAATCGTGTGCGAGCGATGCGGCGTGGAAGTTACACGCAGCCGCGTTCGCCGTGAACGCATGGGTCATATTGAGCTTGCGGCTCCTGTAACACACATTTGGTTCTTCAAGGGTGTGCCAAGCCGCTTGGGTTACCTGCTTGATATTGCTCCAAAAGACTTGGAAAAGGTTATTTACTTTGCAGCCTACATGGTTACTAAGGTAGATGAAGAGCAGCGTCACCAAGATCTTCCAGACTTGCAAGACGAGTTCGATACGGAAATCGGCAATCTTCGTAAGCGCCGCGACAATGAGATTGAAGCTCGCGCAAAGAAGGTAGAAGAAGACCTGCACGAGCTGGAAGAATCAGGCGAAGCAAAAGGCAACGCAAAGTCTAAATTGCGCGCTGGAGCAGAGCGAGAAATGGCTGCTATTCGTACTCGCTACGATGAGCAGATTCAGCGTTTGAACGCAGTTTTCGATCGCTTTAAGGGCTTACGCGCAGGAGACATGGAAGGCGATGTTGACCTTTGGCGAGAAATGGAAGACCGCTACGGTGACTATTTTGAAGGCTGCATGGGTGCTGAAGCAATCAAGAAGCGCTTGCAGGACTTCGACCTTAAGTCTGCTGCCGTAGAACTTCGCGAAGAAATCGACAATGGTACTGGTCAGCGCAAGGCGCGCGCTTTGAAGCGACTTAAAGTTGTAAACGCGTTCTTGACTACTGGAAACAAGCCAGAAGCAATGGTTTTGGACGTTATTCCAGTAATCCCACCAGATTTGCGACCAATGGTTCAGCTTGATGGTGGACGCTTTGCAACATCCGATTTGAACGACTTGTACCGTCGAGTAATCAACCGTAACAATCGTTTGAAGAGGTTGATTGAACTTGGTGCTCCTGAAATCATGCTTAATAACGAAAAGCGCATGCTTCAGGAAGCAGTCGATTCACTCTTCGACAACGGTCGTCGTGGTCGCCCAGTAACTGGTGCATCGAACCGTCCACTAAAGTCGCTTTCCGATATGCTTAAAGGTAAGCAGGGTCGATTCCGCCAGAACTTGCTCGGTAAGCGAGTTGATTATTCTGGCCGTTCCGTAATCGTTGTTGGTCCAAGCCTCCGCATGCATCAATGCGGTTTGCCTAAGCCAATGGCGTTGGAGCTGTTTAAGCCATTCGTTATTAAGCGTTTGGTGGATCAGGGCTTTGCTCAGAATATGAAGAGCGCAAAGCGCCTTGTAGATCGCGGAGATTCCGAGGTTTGGGGTGTGCTTGAGGAAGTTATTTCTGAACATCCTGTGCTTCTTAACCGTGCTCCTACACTTCACCGTTTGGGTATTCAGGCATTTGAGCCAATTTTGGTTGAAGGTAAAGCAATTCACCTTCCACCACTTGCTTGCGCCGCATTCAACGCTGACTTCGATGGTGACCAGATGGCAGTGCATTTGCCACTTTCCGCCGAAGCTCAGGCAGAAGCTCGCAGCTTGATGATGGCATCCGACAATATCTTGAAGCCAGCAGATGGTCACACTGTTACCATGCCATCTCAGGATATGATTTTGGGCTTGTACTACTTGTCTACAGTAATAGACGGTGCAAAGGGTCAAGGCAGAATCTTCTCTTCGCTTGCAGAGGCTCAAATGGCACTCGACAAGCATGAGATTGACATGCAGGCAAAGGTATTAATCCGCGTGCCAGAGGACTTTGTGCTACCAAAGGATTGGGAGCCAGGAGAACTTAAGGTCGTGGATCCAGAGCCAGGCAGCCCAGATGTTGTTCATGAAGAGCGCTTTAAGGATGGAACTGTATTGTTCGCCACATCCTACGGTCGCGTGTTGTTTAACGGCACTCTTCCAGAGGACTATCCGTTTGTGAACCAGCAGGTTCCAAAGGGTGTTCTCTCCAAGATTGTTGACGATATTGCTACACGTTATTCCACTGCTCAGGTAGCCGCATCCCTTGATGCTTTGAAGGATCTTGGCTTTACTCGAGCACCTTGGTCTGGCGTTACAATGGCATTCTCTGATATTGTGCTTCCTTCAAATCGTGAGGCTATTGCACAAGACTACGAGAATCAGGCTGCAAAGATTAACTCCCAGTACGATATGGGTCTTCTTACAGATGAAGAGCGTCGTCAAGAGTTGATTAACTTGTGGACTGAATGCACCGATAAGGTTGCAGATGCTATGCGCGAGAACTTCCATGATGATAACAACGTGAACATCATGGTTCAGTCTGGTGCACGCGGTAACTGGATGCAGATTCGTCAGATTGCTGGTATGCGAGGCTTAGTGGCAAACCCTAAGGGTGAGATTATTCCTCGTCCTGTTAAGTCAAACTACCGTGATGGTCTTTCTGTGTTGGAGTACTTCATCTCCCAGCACGGTGCGCGTAAGGGCTTGGCTGATACCGCACTTCGTACTGCAGAATCTGGTTACTTGACTCGTCGTCTTGTGGACGTTTCTCAGGAAGTTATTGTTCGTGAGGAAGATTGCGGCACAAAGCGTGGTCTTATGATGAAGATTGCGGACCGCGACGAAAATGGCAATTTGACGCTTGTTAAGGCTGCTGATGGTGGTCCATACTCGCGCTTGCTTGCTGCAGATGTTCTCGATCCAGCAGATGGTACAACCGTTTTGGCTAAGTGTGGTGACGCGCTTTCGATGGATGTTTTGCGTGACTTGGTTGCGCATGGTGTCGAAGAAGTTAAGGCTCGTTCTGTGCTTACTTGCGAGTCTAAGCGTGGCGTTTGCGCAAAGTGCTACGGTTGGTCTTTGGCTACAAGCTCTCTTGTTGATGTTGGCGAGGCTGTTGGTATTGTTGCAGCACAGTCCATTGGTGAGCCTGGTACGCAGCTTACGCTTCGTTCCTTCCACTCTGGTGGTGTTGCTTCGGCAAGCGATATTACGCAGGGTCTTCCTCGTGTTACCGAGCTTTTCGAGGCTCGTACACCTAAGGGCGAGGCTCCAATTGCTGAGTTCCCAGGTGTTGTGAAGGTTGAGGATACTGACCATGGTCGTCAGGTGACTTTGACTCCAGACGATACTACGGTTGAGCCAATCGTTTACCCAGTAACTCGTCGTGCTCCAATGCTTGTTAAGGATGGAGACCACGTTGAGGTTGGTACGCAGCTGATTGAAGGTTCTGTGGATCCTAAGAAGATTCTGCGAATTCTTGGTCCTCGTGCTGCTCAGGTGAACATTGTGGAAGAAGTGCACAACGTGTACCGTTCTCAGGGCGTTGATATTCACGATAAGCATATTGAGGTTATTGTTCACCAGATGCTTCGCCGCATTACGGTGATTGATTCTGGAGACACGAACCTTCTTCCAGGCGAACTTGTGGATCAGGCTAAGTTCCGTGAAGCAAATCTTGAGGCTGTTAAGAATGGTGGTAAGCCTGCTGCTGGTCGTCCAGAGCTTATGGGTATTACAAAGGCTTCTTTGGCTACAGATTCTTGGCTTTCTGCCGCATCCTTCCAGGAGACTACTCGCGTGCTTACTGAAGCTGCTTTGAGCCAGAAGGAAGATGATCTTAAGGGCTTGAAGGAGAACGTTATTATTGGTAAGCTCATCCCAGCTGGTACTGGTTTGGCGCGTTATCGTAATGCGGATGTCTTTGCAGATCCTGAGGTGCGTGATGCTGTTTATCCAAACCTTGGTTTGGGTGGAGCAAATGGCACTCCGTCAAACTTTGGAGAGAGCAACATGGGAGATGTTGATTTCTCGAACATTGATTTTGGCGACATGCAGCTTGGGGATGAGTTTAATCCAGATGACTTCCTTGATGATCAGGGTGGTCAGGGTGATTATGACGATGACCTTAACTAATCAGGCTAGGTATAACTGGCGATTTTAGGCTATCTATATTATTTATGGGTGATTTGCTTAAATCTCTAGGTTTGATTTTGCTAGTCTGAATTGAATTAGCCGTTGCAAGTTGTTTTACACATCTTGCAGCGGCTTTTTGTTTTTTTGCGTTTGCGTGTTTTGTATTAAATCTGGTGTAAAGTGCGGTCACTTCGTTCGCGCGGTCTAAGCGCGCTCACGTTTTTGCCGCACGTAAAGTCCACTGGACTTTACGTTTGAGCGGCTCAGCGCTCTATTCCTCGCGGCTATTAGTAGCCGCTCGGCTGATTTGGCACATAAAGTCCACTGGACTTTATGCTTGAGCCAAATCACGCTTTGAAGGAGCTTGAAATGCGTTATGCAATTTCAAGCTCAGTCAAAGCGCCTCTCGCGCTACGCTTTAAGCTCGAAGTCGTAGATTCGCCTGTGTTTGTTTATTTTTGCCCGTGTTTGTAGTCGTATGTGCTTTCAACGCAAGCGAAGACGTGAGCGAATTACAAGAACTCAGTCATTACTATTGGAATGTATTCCAGCATTCCGTTATGTTGGTAGTCTTTTGTATAAATCAGAATTTCCCGTGCGATTCGCGAAGAAAACTTGCGCGCGAAAGTATCAAGCGAAGCATGCGTTTTATAACCTGAGCTCTTTACTTCAATCGGCACAATCTTGTTCTTATCAGCAATCAAGAAATCTACTTCATAGCTGCGATTGTTGTGATTATTTCGATTATCGTGATTGTCAATCTCAACATTAGTATCGTCCGCGATTAAGCGCGCGTCGCCGTCCATAAAAGTGTGATAATACAATTCGTGTCCATGAGTGCTCAAAGTTTGAGCAACAATATTTTCGTATACATAACCTAGATTTGCTTGCAACTTATCGTTTAACAATCGCATATAAATGTCGTTGCTTGTAAAAGACTTGTCTTTAAATGCTAACGTAACAAACAAGCCAGTATCTGCAAGAAAGAGTTTGAACTTAGATAAATCTTTGTGTTGAGCCATTCCAGAATTAGGATCGTTAGTATGGTGGGAGATTAGCACAGTTCCAGAATCTTCTAGTTGAGCTAGTTGTTCAAGAACAGTATTTGCTCTGTTGCCAGCAAGAACGCTCGAAACATGGTAACGGGAAGTGTTAGACATGAGCTGAGCTGGAATGGAATCAAAAATTGCAGATATTTTACCAGTAGGGTCTATTTTTCTAAAATCATCTTCGTAAAGTGAAAGAATATCGCGTTTTACTCTATCTACAACACTAAAATCGTTGGTTTCAATATAGCTTTCAACAGCTTGTGGCATTCCTCCAACGAGCATATAAAGTCTAAAATCTCTTAGCATTTTTCTGCATGCTGCTTGACCGATTGGTTTTTTAGAATCGTAGAGTTTTTTTAGAAGCGGAATGGTTGTATTGTCGCCAAGTGCCCACTTAAATTCCTCATAATCCATAGGATGCATTTTTAGTTTGCGTTCTTCGCTTGGAATAAGAATATTTTTAACGTTTTTGTGGATTGAAATTAGTGAGCCCGTTTCTATGTAGTCGTATCTTCCGTCGTTGACTAGGGCTTTAATTGCTTGACGTGCTTTAGGGCAGAGTTGAACTTCATCAAAAATAATGCACGACTTGCGTTCCTTGAGGCTTGTTTTATACGCTAGCTGGAGTTGCAGAAAGATGTAGTTTAAATCTGAAAGATCTTCAAATAGTTGTTTTACTTCTGGAGATGCTGTGTAAAAATCCACTAAGATGTAGCTTTCATACTCATTTTGCGCAAACTCTTTTACAATAGTGGATTTTCCTACGCGTCGTGGTCCTTCTATGAGTAGTGCTGTTTTTCCGTTAGAAGAGTTTTTCCAATTGAGCATTTGTGAGTAGATTTTGCGTGGGAATTTGCGCGCAGTGTTTGTTGCGATAGATGTTGATTGATTAAGGTTATAAATCATTGTAATTCCGCCATTCTTTGCAAAATCGATTATTTTATTTTAGCAAATTTTTGCAGAATCGACAATTTTATTTTGATGATTTATTGCAGAATCGACATTTTGCTATAAAATGCAATTTGACTTGATTCGCTTGTGTTTGTTTATTTTTGCCCGTGTTTGTAGTCATATTTGCTGAAAAAGGGAAAAACAAACGTGCGCGACGACCTGCCTTTTCGCTTAGAGCGTAGCGCGAAAAGGCAATTTGGAGCGCTGAGCCGCTCAAAGCAGAAGCACTGCTTCTGCGCGGCGAAGACGTTCGCGCGCTGTTCGCGCAAGCGATAACGACGCGGTTTATTCGACACGCCAAGGTGCGAATTTAGCAAAAATTCGGAAAGAATTTTTAACAATTTTAATCACTTATTAAGCTGAGAAAACCCTGATATTTCAACAATACCGGGGGGGGGGTATTAAAAGCTTATTTTAGTAGGCTTTTGTTAGGTGATTTTTAGGTGATTTTTACGCTGCAAAATGCTAGTCTGTTTTAGTCAATGAAGGTTTGGCGCACAGCTTTAGTGCGCATAGAAGCCCGGTGAGAGGAATCTGTAGTTCGCGATATTTATGCGATTTTTGCGGAAAAGTCTAATCACATGGGCGATTCTTTCTAAACACAAAATTCTCATAACGAGATGTCACTCTAAAGAAGAGAGGAAACATGCGTTTAAATACGAATTCGCTGAAGCGCACCGTTGCTGTTTTGGCGGCGGTATGCACACTTGGAACATGCTGTATTGCTGGCTCTATTGCTTATGCGCAGGGTGAGGCTAAGGGTGTTGACACTGCTAATATTAATCAGGGCAAAAAGAGCGCTACATCCATTATTATTCACAAGTATCAAGGTCCTGCAACTGGTGAACGTTCTGATGGTACTGTTAAGACTTTAACCAATAAGAAGCCAGTTAAGGGTGTTAAGTTTACCCTATGGCGAGTAAAGAAGAAGAATACAAATTCTTCTGATGATATTGATCTTTCAAAGTCTTCAGACTGGGAAAAGATTAAAAAGTTAGATGATTTAGTTGAAACAACTGTTGCTGGTAAAAAGACTGCTTCTGATTTTATTAATGGTGCTAATCCTGATTTCGAGAAGGCTAGTACGGATGGCACAAGCCAAATAACTGGTGATACTGGTGAAGCCAAATTTGAAAATCTTGCGATGGGTCTTTACTACATCGAAGAAACCGATACTTCTGGTGCACAATTACAAGAAGACGGCACATGGAAAAAGGTTTCCATTACAAAGCGTGTTTCTCCGTTCTTTGTGACCACTCCTCTTCCAAATCCTAAAGACAAGGCTAATCCTTGGATTTACGCTGTTAATGTGTATCCAAAGAATGATACAAGCAAGGAACGTCCAACTAAGACAGTTAGCAGCTTAAGCCGTAAGGATTTGACTAAGGATAATGGAACCACTATAACTTGGAAGATTGCGATTCCTCTCACAGCTCCTAAGAATGGCAATAAGTACGAGAAGATCGGTTTTAAGGATAAGCTAGAAACTGGTTTAACTTACGATAAGATTAGCAGTGCAAAACTTGTGACTTATACTGATTCTGGTCAAAAAGATACAAGTGCAAATGATGTACCTCTTGATGCTACTACTCATTACACAGCTACAAATACTAATGGTTTAGTTTCATTCTCTCTTACTAGTACCGAATCTACTGGTGGTCTCAAAAAGGCTTATGATGAGTATTCTAAACACACTACCGATAAGAAAGTTGTTAAGCTTGAGGTAGAGCTTGTCACTAAAGTTGCTGATACTGTTAAGGACATTGCTAACGTAGCCAATACGTACGTTGATGATAATAAGACTGGTAACGGTGATGGTAATGATCCATGTACACCAACCAAGAAAGATGGTGACTGCGGTGGTGACGACATTCCTAATGATACCGCTCACTTTGGTACGTTGACTGTTAATAAGGTTACGGAAGAAATCGGCGCAAATGGTGATAAGAAAAAGTTGCCTTTGAATGATGCAAAGTTTGATGTATATGAGGTTACTGACACATCTGCAACTGCAAATGACACTTTTACTGTTTCAGATGGCAAGATTAAGAAGAATAATCAGGATGCTGGAACTAAGCTCAATAATGTTTCACTAAAAACTAAAGAAAAGATTGATGGTGGAGCTAAGACTGAAGGTACAGATTCCGTAAGATTGTTCGTCTACAATTCAAAGGAAACTAATCCTGCTGTAACAACTAAGCTTTACTGCGTGGTTGAGACTGAGGCTCCTGCTGGTTATTTGCTTGATTCTACTCCTAAGTGCGTTGCTTTGAAGGCAGATACTGCTGCAGATGCTACAAAGAACAATACTAAGGAAATCGAAAACAAGAAAGCCACTGGCTTAGACAAGATCCTCGCAGCACTGCCAATGACTGGTGCGCGCGGCTTAGTGTTGCTCACTGCATTCGGCATTGTTGGCTTGGGCGGCACGTTGTTCTACATCATCACCCGTCGCCGCAAGGAACAAGAAGAAGCGTAAGGCTTACTTGGTTTTGTGATTATTTTGTGATTGTTTTGTGATTTAAGCTGTATGCGAGTGTTTGCGTATTCAAGTGAGTGAATTGCGCGGATTCGCGAATACTCGCATCGGCTTACAAAATCGAAAATTAAGTCGCAGATCAAATCACAAATAAAATCGTAAATCCAATTTCAAGTCCAATCGCAAAGCAACAAATGCTTAGGTTTTTATTCTTAAATCGAAACGTTGCGGTTAAGCATAAGAAACGCGATAAACGAAAGTGGAGATTTTCTAAATCTTCTATCGTTCCAGCGCTTCTATTAACCGCATCGTTCGCCTCACTGTTATACCCACATGCAGCAATGTGGTTAAGCCAGTATCACATGTCGGAAGTAGCCGCAGAATACGCTAAGCTAATCACGCATGCTATTCCAGCTCCGCATGAGCAGCTGGCTCGCGCGCGCGAATACAATCGCAAGCTATCCGTAGGCGCAATATATGAGGCGAACACGAATATTCCAACATCCCATGGCGAAACGTCTGACGTTAGTCAAAACTATTGGGATCAGTTGAAAGCGAATGACGATGGTCTTATGGCTCGCCTTCGCATTAAGAAAATTGACCTAGATTTGCCCGTGTATCACGGTACGCAGGACGATACTCTGCTTAAGGGACTGGGACATTTACGCGGAACTTCTCTACCAGTTGGAGGATTAGGAACTCGTTCAGTGATTACTGGCCACCGCGGTTTGGCTAGTGCGGAAATGTTCACGAGATTGGATGAGATAGATAAGGGCGATTCTTTTACGATCGAGGTTTTTGACGAGATTCTCACTTACAAGGTGATAGAAAAAATTGTTGTAAACCCAGACGAAACAAAGAAAATTGCTGCAGTGCCAGGCAAGGATCTTGTGACTCTGATTACTTGCACACCGCTTGGAATCAACACACAGAGAATCTTGGTGACGGGAGAGCGAGTAATACCGACTCCTGCTGCGGACAAGTCTTTGCTTGGTAAAAAGCCAGATGTTCCGAGATTCCCGTGGTGGCTTGTTGGGAGCATTGCAAGCTTGAGTGTGGTTGGAGGCTACATTTACTGGGCTGGTCTGCCGATTGTTAAGAAGAAAAAGAAGAAAAACGATAAGCAGAACGGCGATGATCGAAATAATGGTGATGACCATAGTGATGACAATGGTGATCGCAATGGTGATGACCAGACGAACAATGCTCTTTGGCTTGGCATTTATGGCGGCCAAAACAAGCAGATGTATAGGGATTCCGAAGAAGCGAGAAGGATTAGTCATGAATCCTTTGAGTCGATTATTGATGGTTTTGCGCAGGGCAAGCGTCCGAAGGCTTCAAAGCTTAAAAAACTGAAAACTTAATACGTTAAGACTTAATACGTTAAAAAAATTGATGCGTTTAATACATCAAAATTTAAATACATCAAAATTTAAGATTTTAAAACTTAATACATTGATTGGCATGTGGAAATTAGCACACGAGAGTTTAGGTGGACAAATGAGAAGTATTTGGACGGTTTTGCTAAGTGTTGTCGTCTGGATAGGACGTTTAGCTCAGCAGGCGACTAAGGCTGCTCTTATTTTCCTGATTTCGGTGGCGATGTGGCTGCCGATGTGCCTAACTGCAAACACTGCTGTAGCTGCTGACAGTGGCACTGCTGCGAATGCGGATATCTCTGGTAATTCTGGTAAAAAGGCTGGTAAGGCTGCTGATAAAGCTAAGTCTACTGATAAAGCTAAATCTGCAGATAAGCCTAATGCTGCTGATAATGCCGATATTTCTGCGCCATCGCAACCTCCAGTTTTTGTAGATGGGCAAAACAATGCGTTTGCAAAGCTGAAAAATGGTGTAAGCGTAAATAATAATCTTGCTAACAACGCCGCTAAGGGTGATGCGTCTGATAAAGGACTTATTGACAGTGCTATGATGAGCGCTGCCAAAGGTATGGCTAAGCAGGGTGCATCTTATACTTCTTTTGGCATGGATCGCTCCAATGAAATATTCAATAATACAGAACGATCTTCAAATGGAGACAAAATGGGTTACGATCGCAGCAGGATGGAGTTTCGTCCCGGCTGTAATCGTAATTATGCTCGTTCTGAATGCATTACAGATGATGGTGATGAAACAGGTCATCGAGCGTCAAAAGGTGCTGATATGGAACGTGGAGATAATCCTTGGCGCGAAGATAGTGGTTATGATCAACCTCAGGGTATTTATACGAATAATGACCCAAACTTTACTCCATATCCGCGTGGAACATACCTGCAAAAACGTATACGTAACTTAGCTTATTTGAAAAATAAAAATGGTGTTGATTCTTTAAATCGTATTCAGCTTGACGATGTTCACGATTACATTTTTATGAAACGTACTCCTAAACGTGATGGTAATGGATATATTTGGGATGTACTTGTAAACATGGGTGCGCGCATTCATGGTGCTGCTAAAGCTTTGACCTATTTTGTTGTTCCTAAAGATCAGAGTCTCGACACAAGTAATGGCCAGTATGACCAGTATGTAGAGCGCTTGCATTTTGATGCAAAGAATCGCGGTTGCGCAAAAGATTGGGTTAATCCAAACGGTTTTTGTATTGATGAGGGCACTAGAAAAGAGCCACTTAACGATGGCGAGACCCTTGATAAAGCGTGGTATCGCATTGGTAATTCAAATGCTATAGAAAATGTTGGTGTTTTTGAAGGTGGAACTCAAAGGGATAGAGATGATAGCAATCGTAAACTTGGATTATGTGATTCTTACGGCTTTGACTGCTATCATTCTGGTAACTATGGTTTCCCAAGTGAAGGTGAACATAAAGCTGGTACTCGTCTTCCTCCAGATGGTACTCAAAAATTTAATGACACTTATATAAAATTGATAGATAACCTCTTTTCTGAGCTTCGAGGAACTGATAAAGAGCCACGAGCAAAGATTTTTGCATTACGTAATCAATTTGATGAGAGCAAATCACCTTATAGCTACCATATTCACTATACAACATCGAATAATGGTAAATATGGAAAACTGAGTACTTCCTACTATGGTGCAGGAAGCTATTATGGAGATACTTGGCATGGTCCTCTTTCAAGATACGGTTTAGGCGATCCATATAGTAGGAATCCTAAATACTCTTTGTCAAATTATCGTATTGGATCAGGCCATACAACTTACGAATACACTACTTTGTATCAGCAATGGTATGGAATACCTAATCTTGTAGATATAAATGTGCCGCATTACTCCTTCCTTCGTGGTACACATTTAGGTCCTTTTACTAGCAATAATGGTCAATTATTGGCTCATACTAAGAATATTGATGTTACGAGTTTGTTATTCCAACCTACAAGACAAGAAGTGTGTGATAAAGATACTGAAGCACAATGTGGTAATAATACAGTTTGGGCTAAAGGCCAGCTTTCATTATTGCCAAAGTATAATGCGTCAGAAAACAAGTATGCTCGTGGAAACAGATGGTGGCGAAAACCATTAGATCCTAACACTAATATTAATACAAAAGATTCAAAGTTTGGCATACACGATTTGACTGTTCAATATTGGAATGACAAGCTTCAAATGGGTTCTGCTAAAAAAGTAAAGTACGATATTATTGGTCAAGCGGATGTGTTTAGACCACTGCAGACTCAAGAGTGGCAAGATAATCCAAAATATAGGTCTTCTAAAGATAGTTTAGGAAAAGCTGCAGATTATGTAAATTATCTTGATAACAAGGGTAAAATATATGAATTTGCTCACGCATTGAATCCGCGTTTATATATGCCAGATTCGCATAGTAGTAATAATCTTGAAAACTATAGTAAATATTCAGATTCAGATGACTCTGTTTACTACGGTTCTATTAAGGATGGTAAAATTCCCGGTGATGCTCATGGTTTAGAGTATCCGCTTAACGATAGTTATTTGTATAGCCAAGATTCTGGTGCAAACGCGGCGATTAAAGATCGCGCCATTTATAGTGTTGAATGGACAAATGCAGATGGTTCGCTTAAGAAATCTAACACTCTGAAAGATGCGGAAACGAAGGTTGCTGTAAGAGTACCAGTTGTAAACGTAGTAGACCCTTGCAAGGGTGATGATGACAAAGCTGCTGATAAAGCTGCAGATAAGTCTGCACAAGCGGATGCAGCTGCGAAAAATAAAGATAGTCAAGAGTGTAAGCTTAGGCCGCTAAATGATACAAAGCGTTATATTTGGAAACTTTATGATGCGCCTAGTGGTAAAACAGTTGACCAAAAGTTAACTGGCGACGAAAAAGCAAAATATGCGAAACTTGCAAAAGACTACTTCTCAAATCCTGTAAAAGAAGAATACGCAACCCCAACTAATCCTAATGATGAAAATCGTATTATGCTTCAATTTGGTGAACAGCCAGAAGTAAAGCCAGTGTATGTTGCTGCAAAGTACGCAAAAATAACGTATTGGGATGAGTCTACTGGCGTATTACCACTTGTGTTTACGCATGTTGATGATGAGAAGCCGACTATAGACGTAAAAGTTAGCATCAATGGTGGAGAGCCTAGATCTGTGCCTGAAAATGGTATGAAAATATCGGTTGGCAGCAGAATTAGATTCCTAGTAACTGGTCACGATGATAAACACGTGTACATGGGAACCAAGGAAAAGGTAAAAGATAACAACAATAAAACAGATATACAGTCAACAAGTGAACAATTTAAAGCAACTGCTTTTAATAAATATGATCAATCTAAGCCTGTAGGCGTTGATAGTGCTACAGATCAATCAGGTTATGTAACTACAAGTGAAACAAATGGTCCTGAACTTAAATCTAATGATTCTGGTGTTAAAGAGTTTACGTTCCACGCTTGGGATGATGCTGGAAATAAGGTTCAAAAAAAGATTAAGCTTATTATAACTGGCGATGAGTTTACTGCTCCTAATGTTCGTTGGCAAAAACAGGCAAATGGTAGATACGTTGGTAAAGTTAATCTTTTAACAAAATCTAAGCAAGTTGCAGTATTAGCTGTTCGCATATGGAAAAGAGGTGAGCCAAAGCAGAAGCCTGTAGGAGAAACTGATACATTCAGAATATTTAGTGATTGTCCTAATAAATCATGCCACGGTATTATGTTAACTCGTCAAGCAGGTGAAGATTGGCAACAGCTTAACGATGATAAACCTGATCATTCGTACTTTACTAACTTTATGCCTTATGAGAAGGATATAACATTTGATCCAAAAACTGGTGAAATAACTATCCCAGAGCATTTGGCAGAGATTGGTTCAAGAATTTATGCGGGTGTTGGCAATAATGCTTCTCAGCTTCAAACAACTTTGAATGCATCTTCTGACCCATTGCCATTAGATATGACTTGGCCAGACGATGGCATGGTTCAGGTGAACCCGTATGAGCTGAATCCTTCCGAAAAACAAGGTTTGATAGATAGAATTAAGCAAAAGAATCCGCGTTTGTTCCAATACCGAAAAGATGAAATTGGTTGGTCGAAAGATGAAACTAAAACTCTTGGCGGCACAAGCGATAAATATTCTTGTAAAGGCAACACAAAGCAGTATAAAATCTGCCTTTCTGTAACTCCTGACACTAAAAATACAGCTCAAGGTAAGTCAGGTTCAGAAAAGACTTTTAAAGTAGTAAAAGCAACTGGTACGGGCAATGACACTAAAGATGATCAAAATCAGGAAACTGTACTTGATCCAAAGCAGAAGAAAATCACGCGATTTGTTAATATTCGTGCAGATTATGATTGGTCATACGGCAGTGGAAAAATAAACGGTCGTAACACAGACGATGGCTTTAAGTGGTACGGTCGTGATGAAAATAGCTCACAGTATTTGGTGTACAGATTCAACATTAACCAAGGTGATAATAAAAACTTCAACACGAATGAGGCTTTGAGCTTATTCCAAGGCACAAAGAAAAGCCGATGGCTTAGAAACCAAATACAGCCATCACTATACCCATTGAACACTAATGATGCTAATTCTACTAATAAGACAACTATAGAAAAGCTGTGGGGTGGATACAACAGCATGCCTAATCGTGGTGATGGAATTGGCTACGCTCGTAAAGTAAATAATGCGCGCGGAGAATGGGCTAATATCGTTGATTTAGTTAATTACAGTAATCTTGGCGGCGGTCAGACTATATTCACCAATAACATTACTGATAAAGATAATTTTGTTCAGCCTCAAGGTTACGTTATGCCAGGTGGCGAAGATTATAATCAGCAAGATTCTGGAGCTAATATTGGTGCTGCTATTCTAAAGAAAAGTGGTAATAAATACCCTTTGCATGCGCAGCTATATATTTTCAACGGTAATCCGTGGAGAGAATTAGAGGCCAGAGACGAGGGTGACAAAGATCACACGCCAAATGTAATTAACGTGTGGTTCGTGCCAGTAGACAAGAACAAGCCGTGGATTTCAGTAAAAGATGCTAACGATCCTAGTAAGAAGCTTCTTGGCGAGTGTAATCCTACTAAAACAAATGCTAATTCTTGCGGAACTGTTACGACTATTGATATGAACAAGACTGATGTTACAAAGCAGTCGGGATTATTCAACGTAGTAGATTTGCTTGCACTGGATGATGATTTCAATGTTGCAGATAAGACTACGCATGTAAGCAAAGCTTTGAAGGATACTCTGAGCATAGACATTGAAGCAGAAGGTGCAACAGATCCGAAAACTAAAAAAGCTCCTCGCGTAAGGTTTGTAACAGGAGGCAATACAAATAAGGAACTGTTGCGCGGATTTATAGAAAAATGGCGTGGAAACGATTCTAAAAATTCTCCAACCTTCAAGATGATTGCGCAAGTAACTGACGACTCTGGAAACAAGAGTGACGAAGCAGTAGTAGGCAAATTCAAGTTCAATTGGACTGTAGCTAAAGCTCCAGTTGTGCGAGCATACGATGGTAATCACTATAATGATTTGTCTGGTTCAGGCGTGTGGCTTCATGATTGGGAAGGAGCCTCTGCTCCTAATTACAGCAATAAGGTGTCTGTGATTTCTGGAAATAATGCAACTCGACTCGTAGTGTATTTTGCTCGCGCAAAGAAAGCTGCAGCAAAAACTGGTAATACAGTATCGCTAAGGAATGCTGGTGCTAATGCAATATACAGTAGAAGTGCAGATGCTACTACAGGTATAAATGATGATAGTGATATTAGTGAATCATTGGCATTATGTAGAGCTAAAACAGGTGATAGGTGGAGTTTGTGTGATGGCTACACGTTCCCAGAAGGGCTAAGTACAAATGATCTAAATCAGACAGCATTTGGTGGCGATAAAACTGCAATATTGTTCCCATCAGGTTTCCTAGCCCCTGGAAGCGTAGTGCGTGCAAGGAATCGCACTGGATCTTACGGACCTTGGTCAGATATGCCTGGCGTTAAATCCGAAAATTTGGATGAGTTAGCAAATGATGCTAATGAAACTACTTCTGTTAATAATGATTTGAAGAAGCTTTCAGGTAGTGAAAATGTAAGTCAGGCTCAAAACGGAGCAAATAGTGCAAAAGAAGAAGACATGCGAGGTGTTCAATCAGTTGACTCTTTGTCTTCTAAGAGAAGTTCTGTATGCCGTCCTGAAAGTAAGGCTCCAAAGGTGTGGAGTGAACCGTCTGACTGTGTATTCTTCCCAGTCGTAGTCAATAAGAAAGTAGTACAAGTGCATCCACTGCTTCTGAATGATTCCGAAAAGCGTGCTGTGAATCATGTATTGCGCAACGGAAATGCAGGAGGCAAATGGCTAGACTCGGGTGATAACGATTCGCTCGATAATGCTACTAATACAAGAAGTGGTGTTAGTGTAGACAATAGTAACGCTAGCTTAGATGATGATGACGATACTCTTGCCGCAAATGAGTCGAAAGTTACGTGGAAACGTGGGAACTATGTTGCTCCTCAAAAACAGGATGATGGACGCAATAATTACTCTAATGTAGGTAGCGAGCAGGACTCGTTTATACTTACGCGCGGATGGCGTAGGAGAACTGTAACGCCAGAGCCTAGGCGCAATATTGTAACAAGATTTGCTAAGCTGCGAAGTGATAGTAATTCTGCCGCTGACTACACGATTACTTGGGATAAGAAGAAGCCATATATTGGTGAGCGTTCTAGCGACCCTGGCTTTGAACTGGTTGGCGCGCCTGGTCATCAATCGCTTGTGTACCGTTATAACGCGAGTACGAAAGACAAGCGCATCGATTTAAACCAATTACAGAATGCTCTCACTCTTAAGCCGAATGTTCCATCTGGTATGAGTGAAGATGAGTTTAAGAAGATTCAACCATCTTTGCGCGTTGTAAGTGGTACAGATAAGAAAAATGGCGAAGGTAGTAAGGAAGTTACGGTACAGCTCCCTGATGGCAAAACTAGAGTAGATAAATTCGGCAATGGCTCTGGTTTCTTCACGCTGAACGATGAGTATATCAATATACCTGATTTAGTATTAGGTAATGGAAACTATGGTGGCGGATTAAATGTTTCTAACACTAATGGCATGAATTACAGTACATTGGGTAATAATTATTTGAATATGAGTCCTCAAGATATTACTGTGAACAAATGGTGTGAGGGCGGTGATACTGCAAATCCAAATTGTACGAGTGTCAATTCTGAATCATTTAATCTTGAAAAAGTTTTAGGCGGACATAAGAACATAGAAACTGCAGATGACATAAAAGGAACATCTAAAAAGGCTATTGCTCCAGTTTATGCTTTGTCGCTTTCTAACGGTTGGGCAATGAATAGCTTAAAGAACACGTATGGCTATAATGCACAAACTCATTTTAAGAATGTTGCCTCTGCACCTACACTTCTTCCAGTATACGTAGTGCCGGTTGATGTAATAAAGCCTAAAGCTGAATCTATAGGTTCGCTTAAATCTTCGACTATGGCTAAACCTTACGAGGTTAGTGCTAATGACATTAAGTTCACTTTCACAGGTAATCCAGACACTAACGGTAAAGTGGGCGGCAAAGAATTGTTAGTAGATGCTAGCGATGATTTTGATTCTCGAGACGTAGTTGAGAAGAATCTTCAAGTATGCGTGCGTTGGATGAACAATAACAAGCCTCAAGATAAAGATTGCACGCCTATTTTGAAGCGCGATAATAGCGGAAACGCAAGTGTAGATTCTGACAAATTGCAGCAGATGCTTGTCACTCATGGCAATACGGCTGTTTACGCCGTATACGCGCAGACAAAAGATAAGTCAGATAATAAGAGCGTTGGCTATGATGAGAGTAAAGAAACAGCTCCTATCATAGGCTACATAAAGATTACTGGCATCAACGTGTCGCCGATTCCGCTGCCGTTTACTGGTGGAAACGCTGCTATTACGTATACCTTCCTGTTCGGCATATTAATGGCACTCTTCATCGCGTCGGGCGCATTCGGTAGGCGCGGATGGTTGGCGTCTGTGCTTAGCGGAAACGGATTTAGTGGCGAGTTAACGTACAGCAAGCATTGCAACGTTTCGGCAGAACCGTTGCGCTGCAGGAGATTGTTTGGCCTTATCTACAAAAATCGCCATTAAATTTTGCACGTTTTGCTATTCCTAAATCGGAGTCAAGTATAGTAAATCTTATTTATGTAAAACATTGAAGAACATAGATGAGAGTTAAAAATTATTTGAAAGCGAGATAAGAATGAGCGAAACACTAGTCTTGGCGCGCAAAGATTACGTTACAAGAACCATGATTCGAATTATTGCAATAGTTTCGTCCATTTACGGAATGGCAATGTCTTGGGATTCAATGGCACTAACGTATTTTACGAATCTTTCTAACTTGATGATTTGTGTTGCGCTGCTTGGCTCGCTGATTTTAGACACGCGAAGTGCGCTTAAATCTAAAAGCGATGAACAGAGTGAGCGCGCTGGAGCCTGGGTGGATGCAAAGCCAAACGCATGGTACATTTTTAAATTTATGATGACGATTTCAATCGCCGTCACTTTTACGCTGTACCTGTGCTTTTTGGCTCCTACAAACAAGCTCGGATTTGTTGGCGCGTACATGAACAATGGGTGCTCAAGCTTATGCGTGCATTTTATAACGCCGCTGCTTGCGATTTTTGACTTTGTTCTTTTTGATTACAAGTACAAGTCCAGCCGCGCTCACGTTTATTTTGCTACGATTCCGCCGCTCACTTACGTTGCGTACGCTGTGTGCTTAAGCGAGTTTGCTGGCGTGCGATGGGGAGAGCATGCTATGGCAGCGCCGTACAACTTTTTGAACTACAAAGCTCCTGCAGGATGGTTTGGTTTTGCGCCAAACACGTTTAATTCCACAACGCTTGGAGTGGGTGTTGTTTATTTGCTTGCCATTTTTACGCTGATTTTTATTGGCATTGGAATAGCATTTCTTGCGATTAAAAACGCTCGCGCTACGCGACTTCTTAGTCAACAATAGTTAGCGCAGCTAATCTGCGCTATCGCTATTTCCGCCTTTTGTTGCTAATTTTGCCGTTTAGAGCTACAAAAAGCGGAAGAATAGCTCGCGCCAGTTGATAGAATTGTGTTTATGTGTACGGAAGATTCTGCGCTAGATGCTGTTCAATCGTTGCTTGATGGCAGTCTTAAAAACACCAGCGAACGCCACACCAATGTTTTGTTGGTGTTTGGCGCTCCAAATTCTGGAAAGTCAAGTTTCGCTCTAAACGCTCTTCTATGCGGTTTGCGAGCTAATTGGAAGAATACGCAGGACTCTAAATACGATGAAGCCGTACAGCTTTTACTCAAACATGCGATTCGCACTGATTTTGCTATCGCCGTAGCCCAGAATCGTGCAACTGCCGCACGCATGTCTAACTACGTAATAAGCAATCTTGGTGTTTCATACCAGTCTCGTCCAGTTGGCACTCTTTCCGCTTTTGCATTCAGCCTGATTTCCGCACGAAATAAGCTTTTTGGAATACCATCTCCTAAATTGCTTAACGGCGCTGAACAAGATGCGATTCTTCGCGAAATAGTGCGAATGCATGTTAATCATGTTTTGCAAGGCGATAGCGGTGATTGCAAAATCTGCTCGCTTTTTAACGATTATTTTTCTGGAGAGTATTCTAAATCTTTGCAAGATGGTGATTATAAATCACATGATTCTTGGATTTACGTAATATCGCAGTTGCAAAACAGTGATAATCTTATGGATTCGTTCGACTCTACAGATTATCGGAATGCACAAAATGCTCATAATGCGCATAATGCTTATAATGCTCAAGATACTCAGGATTTGCCAATAAATAGTGCTTTCATTCATCAACTTCGCGATATGCTCGCTCGACTAGACGAAATGGGAATTGTAAGCGAATCTGCAGAGTTGCAAATATTAAATAGCCTTAATTTTCAGTCGCATTTACAATCTGGCTCTAGTTCCGATTTGCTTGCAACTTTGCAGGCGGATTTGCAATCTTCTAGCATTGCTAATCGTTTGCGTGTGCAATGGAATTTGGCTTTTGCACTTCGTAGTCAGTATGCGGATTGTGTGCGGAAAAAATATCCAAATGCTTTTAGATTAGATTCTTCTAAACTTTTGGCTAACGGTGTTCAAATTTTGAATGAGATTTTTAAGAGTTTATATGATGATAATACAGAAGAATCGTCGGTTGCTTGCGACTATTCAGCTTACTCTTCAAAGGATTTTTCTAAAGAATTATTTGCGCTTAAATGTTCACTTCCACGTCTTTTGGTGGTAGATGATTTTCATGATGTAACACTTGCTGGACTTGCATTTCTTGAGTCTCTATCTAGTTTGGGCGTTCGTATTGTTTTAACGGCAAACCCAGACGAATCTGTGCAATCCTTCCGTGGATCATACCCAGATTATGTGGTTGAAGCTGCTCAGCATGGTGTTATGCAAGCAGCGGTACTTAAAATTTGTGACTACAGGATTGACGGTGTAGCTGAGTCTTACAATGATCCCAATGATCCCAATGATCCCAATGACTATGTAGATTCTTCAAATACTTCAGATTTGCTAAAACAAAATAGTCGCTCAATTCCACTGAGTCTTTTTTCGTCCAGGGTTTCGCTTTCAATCCCTTCGCTTATGCCAACGCCAATGCCTATCGCCCGAAGGGCTTGGAAGATGGCAAATGTTAAAGGCGCTTTTCCTATAGAAAAAATCGAATCAAATTCGCAAGAAACAGAAAATTCTTCGGTTTCTGGCGACTTGTATCGTACTGCGCGCGAAGAAATGGATTGTGTTATTTGGCAAATAAAACGCGCTCACTTAGATCACAAAATCCCGTGGAAAAATATGGCTGTGATTGCTCACGATAATGCTACTGTTCGTGCTTTCGGCGAGCGACTTCGCAAAGATGGTGTTCCTGTGCGATACTCGTCCGTTACTCGTGCTCTCAGGGAAGAGCCGTTTATAAAAGCACTGTTTGCGCTTATTGAATTGGCGCAATTTAGCCAAAATAGCGTGGATAATTTAGCTAAAGACGTATCTTTAGGAACTCGCACTATTTCTTCGATTGCGCGTTTTGTGAAAAGTCGCATAAAAACCATAATGGATAGTCCCCTGATAGATTCAGATAATTATAATTGTGCTGATTTAAGTGCTGTAGAAGCGCTTATGCGTTCCATTGTCTCTCTTAGTGACATGGTTAAATCTAAGGAAAATTCCCCTCTTAGCGTTCTTATACGACAGTGGGATTTGCTGCAAAATCAGCTTTTAAACAAGACTGATTCTAAGAATGATGGTTTGGATGCTAATTTTAACTTCGACAATCGTATTTTTGATTCAAATCCAAACCCTAATTCCACGCGATTTAGTGTTGATTCCTGCTATCTTCTGATAATTAAAGCGCTTATTGATAGTTGTGCTATTGATAAATCAATGGATTGTGATGATTTTAGTGTTGATTCCTGCGATTCTGATTTATTGGATAAGTCACCAGCTGATAAGTCACCAGCTAACCAAACTCAATCTGATCAAACTACAGAAATTTTTTCTGTTTTGCAAAAAATGCGCCCAAACAGTGTTCATCTTCGTACTTTAATGCGCGTTTTTAAAATCACGTCTAAACTATCTAAGATTTTAAAACAAGATTTAGCAAAAATTCAAAATAGTGAAACAAACGAGGCTAGTTACATACTTGGGCAGGCGTGGAATCTTTGTAATTGCGCTAAAAAGTGGCAGATTCAAGCGCTTAAAAACAACGATGAAGGTCGTCTTGCAAACGATAGACTAGATGCTGCTATGCGATTATTTGAGTATGCTAATTCGTTTAATTACATAGATTCGCGTGCGGATTATTACGAGTCGTCGGTTGCTGGCGACTATTCTGCAGCGGCACCAACAATCACACAGTTTATTGATCAAGTTCGTCAAATGGAAATTGAAGCTGATTCTCTTGCCAGTGTTGCTCCTGTTCCTGATTCTGTAACGCTCACAACTCCGTCTGGCTCGGTTGGTTCTCGCTGGGATTATGTGTGGATTCCAGCCGTACAGCAGCGAGTCTGGCCAAATACTGCGGCTCGAAGCACAATGTTTGGGGCAGAAACTCTAGTAAACATGGTGTTAAATAATAGGATTTTCGGCTCAGTAAACCTTAAATCTAATAATTCTAAAAATTCATCATTATTAGATGAATACGCTAATCCTAATGGAATTTGCGTAAACGATAGACAAGCGATTTTTACTGGAGAGCAGCGAAGCTTTTTAATGGCGATTACGCGCGCCAACCGTCATCTATTTATAAGCGCGGTTAATAGTGATGATTGTGTTCCTTCTGATTTTCTCTACTACTATTTGCCAGAAATATATTGGCGTAATGCGGATGGAAGTAGTGAATACACTGATTTCTGTGAAGATTTTGCTGTAATGGATGCGGATCCTAGAGGGCTTGTTGCTTCGGCGCGAACACAAGTAGCGCGTGCAATATATGAATCAGAAAATAGTCACAACTTAGACGGAAATCCTACTGTTAAAGATGCTTTAACAGCGTTGAATCTTTTGAAAAATAATGGAGTGGATTCGGCAAATCCAGAAAATTGGGATTTTATTCGTAAAAATTACGGTTCTAAGACCGAAGAGAAATCTATTGAAACCGAATCAAAATCAAACTTAATCACACTATCTCCATCAATGGTGGATAGTCTTTGGTCATGTCCAGTCTGTTGTCTTTTAGAGCGAAAATTTGCAGGTCCTACACGTGGAGGAACGGCAGCACAATTCGGCACGCTTATTCATGAAACTGCTAGATGGGCAAGTCAAGATGAGCATTTAGACAACGAGTATTTACGCGAAAAATATCCACAATTGCAAGCGTTTGCTGCGGTTAAAAATGACAAAGTTAGAGAATTGCCTGACTTTGATTTTTCGTTTGAATCTATAAGCGCTTTACAAAAAAAGGCTATTGAAGATGTTGCAAACACTATGATTGAGCATTATTATTCGATTTGCCCAAGCGATTCCAATATTTCAGACGTAAAAGACCGATATCGTTTTATAAAAAATGATTTAAATGTTCGACGAGCGCTTTATACGATTGCTCAATATTTTGTAGGTTCTTTAACTGGATCAAACTACCCGATTATGGCAAAAAAAGATGAAGACGGTGTGGTTACTGATATTTTACCAGCGTTAGAAAGGTCGAAGTCTGCAAAACCTACAATTGCAGACGTCGATTTGGGGAATCTTGAACATGCCTATTGCGAGTGCAATATAAATGCCACTTTTGGATTCGACGATATTTTAAACGCCTATAATCGTGCGTCTAAAACGCAAACAAGCTTGGAAGATCTTTATTCAATAATGGGATTCTTAGTAGGCGGATGGCAAAATGGCGCGTCTAGCGATTTGCGAGTGAGGATTCAAGGTCGAATTGACCGTATGGAAATTAGAAAGTTAAATGACAATACGGAACAAATTCGCTTAATCGACTATAAAACAGGAAAAGTTCCTAAAACGCAGCAGGTGTTTAACGATTTACAACTTATCTGCTATCAGCTTGGGATTGTGTTTTGTAACGAAAACGTTGAAGACGTTAAACAATTGCTTAAATTTAAGCATACAAAAATCGCGCGAAGTGCGCTGTTTCACGTTGTATACAAAGATTCTCCTGCTCAAGATAATGGTGTTGCAGAAAACATTTGTCAGCCGTCTTTGTTTGATGCTGATGGCGCGTTGAGCACTAAAGGACTGATAAGTCGATACAGGTATGCAGATGATAATCGTCTTTACGAACTTCCAGATATTGATGCGCAAAATCCTGCGGACGGTGTGAGTCAGAATGCGTGGTCGGATTTTGTAAACCTGCCTATGAGAACAAAATGGTCTCTTATGATGATATCTCGAGTATTCTTTGCTGCTTCTGCTGTTAAGTCAACCAGTTTTGTTGTTGAGCCAAAAGCAGACCATAAAAATCATTGCAGATGTTTAGATGTATGTCCTGGTTGCGCTGGAAAAGTGGACACGGTTTACGAAATGATTGAAGGTAAAAATGAATAATAACAACGTTAACGCCGTAAAATCCACACCTAATAGTGCTCCAAGTTTAGAGCAAAAAAACGTTATAGAAGCGCCGATTAATCAAGACGTGCTAATAGTTGCTGGAGCTGGCAGCGGCAAAACATACACTATGACTCGTCGCGTAATACATTTAATTAAAAGCAAAGTTCCGCCAGAATCCATATTGGGATTAACCTTTACAAACAAGGCGGCTGCGGAATTGCTAAGTCGCGTTTCTGCAGAGGTGAGTGCAAGCGGTGAAAATGGCGCAAAGTCATTCTTAAAGCCAGAAGTTATGACGTACGACGCGTTCTTTCAATCAATCGTAAGAAGATACGGGCTTTTGGTTGGCTTTAATCAAAACACAATGCCATTAAGCGATGCTGGCTCGATGGAAATCATAAAAAGTATAATCGGAAAATATTTAGATAATCCACAAAATCACAATAAAAATTTAAACAAATTATATGATTTTGACACGTTATGTTCAGATGTTATGAAACTTTGTGCTGAAATATCATGCTCAATGATAGGTGTAGACGCGCAAGGAAACACTTGTTCCAGTGTGCCTCAAGCAGTACAAAAAATACGAGAGTGGAATAACGAATTTGCAGAACACTTAAAAAATGTCATAGGAAACAAGAAAGTCGAATCGCCATTACCTGCTAAATCACCAGCAATACCAAAATATAGGAAAGTCAAAAAAACTGCTGGAATGAGTGAGGAAGACGTTACAAAAACATCTTCAGAAAAATTTAAACAAGCGTGTAAAAAATACGAAAAATATTGGGATGATTCATGCTTGCAACTCTGCGTGAATCTATACAACTCATGTGTAAAAAGAGACATACTGTTAGATCTTGTTTTGCAATTTGATGCTGAAAAAAAGCGCGTAAACATGGCACAATTTAGCGATTTTACAATCGCAGCCTACTATTTAGTAACACATTTTCCATCTATTTGTGCACAGTACAAAAATCAATATTCGCAAGTGCTTTTAGATGAGTATCAAGACACTTCCACAACTCAATCAATGCTTATAAACACGCTGTTTCATGCGGAGAATGGTGGCGAGAATGGTGCGGATAGTGATGGCGATTTTGCGGCGTCAAAGCGTACACACGTTATGGCAGTAGGAGACCCATTCCAAGCAATCTACTCGTTTAGAGGAGCGTCTACAGGAGCTTTCTGCAAATTTGAACAAGACTTTAATATAAACAAACAAAACAAATATTCACTAACTGTTACACGCAGAAACTCGCTGTTTATACTAAAAGTTGCAAACGCACTAACTGAGCCGATGCGCGGAGAAAATGGCGATAATTCAACGCAAAACGCAAGTCGTAGATTTAGCAGCATTGACGATCGCGAAGTGCAAGTAGAAACCTTAAAGCCAAAAGAGGATGCGCCAAATGGCACGATTGCAGCGCTATTTATGCCATCTCAGGCAGAAGAAATCGACGCAGTAGTGCGATTTGCGCAAAAAATTATAGAAAAGCAGGAAAAGCAGGAAAGTCAAGGATCACAAGTATCTCAAGTATCGCGCGAACCACAATTGGCAATACTATTTAGAAGTAAAGCAAATATGCCAAAATATGCTGAAAAATTAGAATCAGCAGGTATAAGAACAAGCATAGTAGGATACTCATCGTTAATCGAAAAGCCAGCAGTTAAAGATGTATTAAGCCTCCTAAAAGTAGTGCAAGATCACAGCGACTCAAACTCACTTATGCGACTTCTAGCCACACCTCGTTTTGCGCTATCTACCGACGATTTGGGGGCATTAGCTGCAATCGCAAATAGCGCAAACACGGAATATCTTTACAACATTTACTCGTCGGCAGGATTATTAGAAGCAGATCTTCCTAAAAGTCAGTGGGATTCTGCCGTTCGCAATCTTAGAAACAAGGCGAATAGTGGGGAAATATCTGGGCAAGTCATAAATATTTATGGCGGAGTTTATTTAGCAGACCTAATAATGCGTGATTTTTCCACAAAAAACGACCAGTGGGTTAATCAAATGCAGCAAAAACTTAGCATTAGAGGGTTTGATGCAGTAAAAAGACTCAGTAAAATCCTACATAATGTAGAAGGCGTACAAAGAAACTCGCTAACAAACGTAATGCAAGCCGCTGTTCAAGCTCTTAATGTAGACATAGATACAGCAGTGGGGTCTGCCTTAAAATACAAGGATTTTAGCAACCAAATCATGCTGGACGACATGCGTAGTGTGTTAGATTCGCTAAATGCAATTGTAGAAACATATATTCAGGAAATGGGCGAGTGGCAGGACGTAAGTTTACGCGGACTAATAAGCTGGATTGACTCAGCAAAAAATCTTGATTCTCAGTCAGGATCCTCTGTTTCATCTTCGTCTCAAACAGAACCAGCGCAAGTCGTGCTAATGACAGTTCACCAATCCAAAGGTTTGCAATGGCCTGCTGTTGCTGTAGTTGGTCTAAATGAGGGCGCTTTTCCAAGTAATCAAGGAGATTCGCTAAAAGTTGATGATAATGGGCAAGCAAGCGCTCGCATACCGATTGAGTTTGGTGCAAGCGTGCCTTGCGCATTGCGCGTGGATGCCAACATTTTGCCGCATTTTCCGCATACAGTCACGCGCACTGAGGCAATGCACCCAGAAAAAGCAATGCAAAGTTTAGATAGTGTGCAAAAGATTTTTGACGAGATTAAGCCAGATAGAATCAAAGCTTTGTGCGATTTTGCGGAGGCTGTTAAAGAAGTAGATTCTTGCGATTCTTCGGATTCTGGCGATTTTTTGAGTGAAGAAACAAAGCGCGTTTACAATTCGTATAAATCCCAGCAAAACGTTGATTTTATGCCATTTACGCAAAGTGAGGAGCGCGGAATTCAGCTTCACATGGATGAGCGTCACCTTATGTATGTTGCTCTTACGCGCGCAAAGTTCGCTGCTCTTTTAACAGGATCAGCTACATCTGGAGATAGCGCTCAAAGTGGCAGAAAGCGCAGTGCGTCAGTGTTTCTTAACGAATCAATAAATGCTATTAAAAATCTCAATGGAGCTATCGAAGTACAACGCTGTGATTCAGATGAGGAAAATAAAACAGAATCTAAAGAATCAAAAGAATATGATTTAAGTCAAAATGGCTTAAATCAGGATGTTTCAAATCAGGATGTTTTCGGTTTTATAGCTGGAGACGATGCTCAGGAATTTGCTGCAGAATTTAGCAAAATCGCGCCTCAGTCTGACTCATCAAGTTTAGAGCCAACACTTAAATGGCCTTGCACATTGAGCAGTACTATAGAAAAATCCTTAATAGAATCAGCAAAACTCGTAGAAAACTGCGATTCTGATTTAGAATCCGTATACGATTCATCCATAAACACAAACCCTAAATCGTTGCTCTACAAGGCAAAAATCTTCATACAAGACGCGGACTTAACATCACAAAATGACTGCGAGTATTCGCTAGAAGAATTAGCCGAAAAAGTGAATAAAATATCTAGCGAATCAAGACTAAACGTAACATCGTTGCAAAAAATAAGCAAAATCGCACAAAATGCAAAAACAAGCGTTTACAACAATCTATTGGCTTGCATTAGACCAATCCCGTCCATTCCTTCAATAGATGCAAACCTAGGCACAAAATTCCACGCTTGGGCGCAACAGTTTGTAGACTCAGCAACACCGAGCGAATCTTGCGCATGCTACGAGTGGAAAAACATTGTAAAACATGGAATATCGTTAGAAAAAACGCCTGAAAACAGACAAAAAGTTATAGATGATTTTAATCAAAGTTGCAAAGATTCAGATTCGCAAAGTTGCGCATTAAATCAATGGAAGCAACGGCTTATAGAATCGCGTTGGGCAAAACGAGTGCCGCTAGCTGCAGAAATGCCGATTTTAATGCAAATCGACGATTCTGCGTTTGCAGATAGAATCATCAACGGTACTTTGGACGCTGTTTTTGCAGGAGGATTAGACGCTGGCGATACTACAAAACTCTACACAATCGTTGACTGGAAGACGGGAAAGCGGCCAAAAAGCGTGGAAGATATTCGCCTAAAACTAGAGCAGCTCGACTGGTATAGGATGCTGCTTGCGCGCGCAACAAACGTTGATTTAAGATGCATTGACGCCACTCTTTACTACGTTAGCGAGGCGCGTGCGGAAAATCGCGAGATTCACGCATTGTGTAAAACGCGCGACGAAATTTTGAGTGAAGCGTCTTTTTAAAATCAACTTTTTTGATAATCTAAAAGTAGAATATAAGCCGATTTAAGTTAGTAAAAGTAAAGTTAGTAAAAGTAAAAGAAGGACAAAATGACGGTTGAGTTTCGTCCAGTTAAAATTAACGACATTGACGCAATCGTAGAAGAATACGAGCGCACATGGGGGATTGCGAATGCTGTTGGAGCAGACGCTTCGCGCAATCTTTCTAGGCGATTCGTGCTGCACTATTTAGAGCCATCCACGTTTGGAACTGTTGCAACGATAAACGGCAAATTTATGGGACTTTTGCTTGCGCGCGTGTACGGAGATAAAGTGCTGTTTAAGCAAGTTAAGAAGATGCTAGAAGAGCAAGAAGCAAAGATGTCTAGCAAAGGCGATTCTTCGCACGCAAAAGCGTTGGATTCTGCGATTGGCATGGGCCAGATTGAGCGCAAGTTAGAGGCGATGAGCCATATTAACGACTTGACTCAGGCAGAGTTGGAGCTTTTTATTGTTTCTCCAGACGCTCGCGGGCACGGAGTCGGTGGCGGATTGTGGAAGCGCACAATGCAACATTTGCGCAGCCGCGGAGTGAATCGCTACTTTTTGCACACAGATACGGCTTGCGATGTTAGTTTCTACGATTATCACGGGCTTAGGCGAGATGCTACGTGGGCTAAAAAGGATCATGAGAAGTATGCGAACCGCGTAAAAGATCTTGTTGAGGACTTGTACATATATTCGGGCGAGCCGTTTGTAAACCGCACCAAGCGCTTTGACTGAGCTTGAAATTGCATAACGCATTTCAAGCTCCTTCAAAGCGTGATTTGGCTCAAGAATAAAGTCCAGTGGACTTTACACTTAAGTGGCTCAGCGAATCGAAGTGACTTCTCGCGCATTATGCAGCTCGAAGTCGTCGATTCGCACAACGCTCTGCCTCTTACGTGTATTCTGTTGTTGCGGTTGTTCCGATTTGACTTTTTTGTTTTGTTTTTTGGTTTAAGTTTGTTTGTAGGCGTGAGCCAGTGTGTTGTTTACTATCGGCTGCCGCTCTTATACTGTTCGACCAAGAATCACCCAGCCCTCTTACTTGCTTGAACAATTGCGTGATTTTCATCATCGAGATTTTTGTGTGTTGCGCGCGTTAATCGCATAAAATTCATCATACAAATTAATCTTAAATTGTATATAACAATTAGTAGAATTTGCTTTACTTTATTATATGAATTTTGTGATTTGGTTTGAACAGAATTCAAAAACAAGATGATGGAGTAAGAGTATGTCTAAGAAGATTCGTGTAGTTAAGCACTATTCTGGCGTTAATTCTGGTGTTGGGGCTGATTCTCAGCCAGTTCTTTCAAAGAGCGTTTGCGCTGCAATGTTGACTGGCGCAATGGTGCTGGGGGGGGGGTATTCGTTTCCTCACCTGCCTATGCTGACGGTTATGTAGACGGCACTGGCAACAACATTTATTACGGTTATAAAACAGACGCAAGTTATACAGAAGCTCGTTTCCACATAGAAGTGGATTATTACGATACTCTTGAGCATGCTCAGGCGGGCAAGGATGAAGGTAAAGACCCGCTTGGAAAGTTTGTTCGCGTTCATTATCTTTCTAATTGTGCCAAAAAAGACGGCGCAGCTGACGATTGGCGATTCCGCCCAATGTGGTGGTATGGCGTTCCAAAAGGCTTGAAGAACGTTCAAAATATTACGTATACGCGCGTTGAAAAACTAACAAATCAGCGCGGAAATCAGCCGTTTGTGCCAACTGGCTCTTCGCAGTTTACGTTTACAGATACAAACGGCTACGGCGTTGTGTCTAAGAAAACATATCCTACTCCAAAGCAGTGGAAAAGCATCTCCAACTTCTACTTTGATGAGCAAAATGTGCTTGCAAATAAGGGGTGGAAGCAGCTGCTTGGTCTTAATGGCGGAAGTTACGATAACGCTGGAAATACTGAGGGTCAGTGGGGTGATTATCAGAAGGAAACCGACGGCTTACAGGGCATTTTTGTAGACTGGGAGTCGGCAGGTCAGCGCTTCTATGACATGACTTACGTTGGCGAGATGACGGATGATGCTTGGCAGAAGCGCGATGAGAATCCGCTTCGTTTTGCTGCTGGCGTGTATCGTTTTGCTGGTAACTGGCACTATGCTGTTGGTCAAAAGCACAATACTCCAAAGATTGCGGACCATTTGAAGCTTGTGTATCCAGAGGTTACGAAGGTTAAGGATCCTTCTAATTTGCAGGATGCGGAACAGAAAGCAATTAAAGAAAAAATCACAAAAGCGAATGAAAACACCAAGTACTTCAAAGAATTAGTTGCTGATAATGGTGTTGTTGTGAATAAGGACGGCTCTGCAACTATCACCTTTAAAGATAAGACGACTCGCACTATGCCAGCTAGCTTGCTTGTTTCTAAAGACGAGACTGATAAAGATAAGTACAAGCCAGTCATGCCTGAGCGCACGCCTGTAGTGAATTTGAAGAATCTTACTTCTGATGAAAAAACTAAAATTCGTCAAGCGATTATTGATGCTAATGGTGGTTCATCTCCAAACGAGTTCTTGAAGCATGTGAAGCAAACCAATAATCAGTATGACTTCAAAGTTAATGAAGATGGTTCCGTAGAAGTTACGTACGAGGACGATTCAAAACTTACTATTCCTGCTGAAGATTTGGTATTCCAAGGGCCAAAGATCTCAGATTGGGCGCCGTACGTTGTGCCTGATGCGATTGAGGTTGAGAATCTTACAAAGCTTTCTGATACTGAAGTAAGCAATATAGTATCTGCTTTTGATACAGCCAACACTGGTATTACGCCATACGATGAGGCTAAAACTAAGAATAGCAATAAAGCTCCTGTTACGGTTGATTCTAAGACGGGCGACGCAACAATCAAATGGGCAGATGGTTCAACCACCACTATCGCCGCGTGGCAATTCCTTAAGCAGAAGCCAAAGACTCCAACTCCAAATCCTCAGCCGCCAACTCCAACTCCTGCTGCCGAAAAAGAGTTCATTGTTGAAGCACCTACGACGCAAACAAGAGTTAAATTTGATCCATTCAATATGAAGGAAACAGATTTAACAACTTACAGCCAAGCTCTTGATGCAAATAAAAATGCTTTAAAGAAGGTTAAGGGTAAGGACGCTAAAGATAATTCAGATGTAACTATTACCGATGTTTCGTATAGCGTGAAAGATGGTAAGGGTTACATTACGTTTAAGGCTGATAAGTACAAAGATGCTACCTACCCAATGAGCGTATTCTTTAAGAAAGATCCTGGTACGCAAACTCCTCAGACGCCTTCTACGGAAACCAAGACGGAAACTGATAATGATAATCCGAAAAATACCTTTACGTATAAGGTTACAAAGACGGAGACTGAAGGTGATACACCAACTGCTCAAGAAGCTGTAAAGGCTTTAAAGCAATTTGTAAAAGACAATTACGATAATGTATCTGATTCTGATTTGCAAAATGTTACGAGTGATGTTGCTGTCGGTGCAAATTGGAAACCAAAAGCTAATACAAAAAATATGGGTCCCTATGGTGGTACTAACAACAATGCCGGACCAATGCTAACTATTAGTTTAGGTCTTGATAATGGCATTAAGGTTAGTGGTCATCCTTGGTTGGATGACGATGACCCAGATTGGGATCCTGGTACAATAATGGATTTGATTACCATCAAGCCAGATGAATTATATACCAAAAGAGGTGGTGCACAACAGCAGGATAATACGATTGACAATCTAAAGAAGCAAGCAAAAGATCTGTTAGATAAACGCAGGAATACTGACAAGCTTACCAACGACGATTTGAAGCGCGCTGGTATTTCCGATCCTGATCAGCTGAATAATGACAAGATTGACGGTATGAGTGAAAAGGATCTTCGCGACCTTATCCGCAAGCTTACCGATGCAAAGAAGGCGGAGCGCAAGTACAATCCAATTCCTGAGATTGAAGTTACCGACCCAGAAAATCTGTCTGAAGATGATTTTAAGAAAGCTGCGGAAGCATTCTTGAAAGCCAATTACGATGGCACGGGTTCACTAACAGGAGATAAGGCGCCGTATACTGTTCCTACGAGTCTCAAGCCAAAAACAGATACCGTCTTAATGGAACCTGCATCCGATACTAACGCAACAGGTATTTCATCGATTACATACGCAAACAGTGATTTTAAGACGCTTATTTTCAAAGACAAAAATAATAATCAGCTGTTTACCGTTTCTGTAAAATACAAGAAGAAGGCGGGAACCCCTGCGCCAAGTCCTGATGCACTTGCGCAAATGAAGAAGGACGCTGAGAAGCAAATCGACCGTAATCCTAATCTGACAAAAGAGCAAAAAGAAGAATATAAGAAGCAGATTGAGCAAGCTCAAACTCCTGATGCGATCAAAGAAATTCTCAATAAAGCGGCTCAGCAGGGCAAAGATAACCAAAACGATCCGTCAAAGAAGCAAACTATAACCGACAACAAGGGTGGCGGCAACGCAAAGAAAGAAGCCGAAGACAAGAAGCAAAAAGAAGAGGAGGAGCATAACAAACAACAGCTTCAAAAGGATAAAACAGATGCCAAGGAAGCTCTCAAGAACCTGACCAATCTGACTGATGGTGATTCTGGCGATAAGAATAAGCTATCAGGTGAAATTGATAATGCTCAAACTCCTGAGGAAGTTAAGAATATTCTCGAAAAGGCCAAGGCGATTAACGACGCTCGAGGTGCTTTGAAGGAAGGTGCGCTTCCATTCTTAAGCCACGGCAAGTCTGATAGTAACGACGATAAGGCTCTTAAGGAGTTAATCGGTTCTGATCCAAGCAAGAAGGATGCAGCACTCACTGCTTTGGAAACCGCTCTTGCAAAGAAGGATCCTGCAGCTACTGCAAAAGAGATTAAGACTGCTCTTGATGCAGCCAAGCGCCAGAACGCAATTAACGAGCAGAATGCCAAGAATGCTGGCCTTGCCAAGCTTGAAGCTAAGAAAGCAGAGCTTGATGCAGCATATAATGCATTGAATGATGAGCAGAAAGAAAAAGCTAAAGCTAAGTATGAGGCTGCTGTTAACGAAATAAATACAGCTAAAGGCAAAGTTAATAGCGCAACAAAGCCTTCTGACATCAAGACTGCTGTTAATGGTGTAGATACTTCGCTTAATGCTGCTAAGGAAGATATCAAGAATAATACGCCTGAGCGCGATAAGACTGGTAACACCAACGATAACGCTGACGCTCTCAACCAAGAAAAGGAAGCTCAGAAGAAGCGTATTAACGATAGCAATCTTCCAGATGCTGACAAGCAGAAGGCTATTGAAGACATCAATAATGCAAAGAAGCTTGGCGACCCAACGGGTATTGCTAATCGTGCTTTGAAAGCCAAGAAGATTGCGGATGCTCTAAAGAAGATTGATGAATTTAAGCATTTAAACAAGGCTCAAAAGGATGCTTTTAAGGCAATCATCAATGGCACTGATGCTGGTAATCACAAGGATGATGATGGCAATGACACTGGTGTTGACGACATTGACGATGCACTCGTAAATGCCACTAACACCGATACTGCCATGGGTCGTCTTGAGAAGCTGAAAGAGATCGCTGATAAGTTCGCTAAGGGCGAAAAGTTCACTGGATCTTCTGATCAGACCAAGAAGGATGCGTTCAATACGGCCGCTACCGCAGCTGGTGCCGTTCTCGACAAAGCCAAGGGCGACGCCAAGAATGCTGATCAGGTTAATGAGCTGTATAAGGATCTTCTTAAGACCATGCAGGATCTTGACAACACAGTTAAGGGTGCTGGCGTTAACACCGAAGCTCTAAACAAAGAGATTGAGTCCGATAAGAACTTGCAGCCAAATGATAAAGCTGATCCTAAGACGCCAGGCGATTCTCTGTACACGACCGCTTCTAAGGAGAAGAAAGAGGCCTTTGACAAGGCACTCTCTGACGCTGAAGCAGCATTGAATAAAGCTAAAAAAGATAACGCAGATCAAGCGAAGCCAGACTCTACTCCACGAACTCCAGAGCAGGAAGCAGAAGCTCAGAAGGCTGTTGACGACGCACTTCAGAAGCTTGAAAATGCGCGTAAGGCGCTTGATGGCGTTGACACAACCGCGTTGCAGAATGAGATTGGTAAGGATAACACCGTTAAAGACTTAGATAAGTATAAGTATGCTGATAAGTCTAAGACGGATGCGTTTGATCAGGCTCTTAAGGATGCTAAGGATCTTATCGATAAGCTAACTGGTACGAAGAAGGCTGCTCAAGGCGAGGAAGATGTAACAACTAAGACTCAAGCTGAAAAGCAGAAGCTTGTTGATGCGGCTCTTGCAAAGCTTAAGGCAGCTGAAGAGGCTCTTGATGGTAAGAAACCAGTCGAGCCAACCCCAACGCCTTCTGTTGATAAGTCTCACTTGCAGCAGGGTATTAATGGTAGCGGTGATGTGAAGAAGTCTGATGATTATACGAATGCTCCTTCGGATAAGAAGCAGGCTTATGATCACGCTTTGGATCATGCTAACGAGGTTAACAATAATCCTAATGCTACTCAGGATCAGGTGAATCAGGCTGCTGAGGATTTGAAGAAGGCTGAGAATGATTTGAAGCCAACTCCAACCCCACTTCCAAATCCTGGTGCTGGTTCTGGTAATGCTGGTTCTGGTTCTGAAGCAGGTTATGGTGTGAACGATAATGCGCCTACCATTGTAGATAAGGGCGAGTTGAACATTCAGATTGATAGTGCTGAAACTGATTCTAAGCCTGGCAATGCTGGAGCTGGTAATGCTGGTAACGCAAACGCTGGCTCAGCTACAGGCGCCCAGGGTGGTGCAGGTACATCTTCAGGCTCAGGAATGGGCACTGGCACTGCGGGCGCAGCCAATGCAGGTGTTGACAACAAGGCTGTAAATAACGCTGTAGAAAACGCTCCAGAAGTAAAGCAAGCGGATGCTGCTGTTAAGCAGGCTGCTGCTACGTTAGACGAAGCTTTGGCACAAGCTAAGCGCGTTGCTGCAGATCCGCATGCAACGCAAGCGCAAGTTGACGCTGCTGCTGTTAAGCTTGCGGATGCTCGTAAGGCACTTGCGGATGCTCAAGACAATGCTGCAAAAGTGCGTGCAGCTGTTCGCAGCCGCGTTATAAAGGGCATGCGTTCTCGCGGGAATGCAGGCGTTGCTGCGGGCGCAGACGTTGCTACTGCTGGATTGATGGCAACTATGATTGCTGCAATTGGAGGAGCGTTTGTAACTCGTCGCATGCGCGCAATGCACGCTAATCGCGACTAGCGTTTAGTTGCTACTTATGTAGGTCGTCGCGCGACGACCTACATAAGCGCTTAAAGCGAATCGCGCGCAACATTTCCTATTTGTTGTTGCGCGAGGTTTGAGTATTTCTCTCCTTGCAAGTCCCGTCGCTACGCTCCTCTTTTATTGCTCGTATAGAAATACATCAAACCTTCTGAATATCTAGAACTTTTGCGTGGTTTTTATCACCGAGATTCTCGATTTTTCTTCTTCATTCGATGAATCACCATCAAAGATGCTGAGGTTCATCTCATTCAGTGCAAAAAATCTCGAATCTCTACCTAGCTTGATGTAATTATGTAGTGCGTTTGTATAACGACACGCCGTAAATTAGGTACAATCGCACTACATGACTGAGTCAAGTGTGGTGGAGATTCGAGATACGCAAAAGTCCTAGCATGTAAGAGGGCTGGGTGATTCTTGGTCGAACAATATAAGAGCGGCAGCCGATACCAAACAATCCAATGAGCCACCACTACAAACAAACCTCAACCCAAAAACAAAATCAAAGACAAAACGGAACAACCGCAACAACAAACTACACGTAAGAGGAAGAGCGTTGTGAGACAAGAAACACCCAGCCCTCGCTTCAACAACAGATAAGGAGAATGTTCGAGCGATACGAGCCGGTTTTTGTATATGACAGATACAAAAACCGCGGAAGACTAGTCAATTATAAGACCAGTTAACCGCGGTTTTATTTTTGTTTTTTAGTTTTGATTATGCGCGACGATGGCGAGCGAAGTAAGTACCGCCTCCGATTGCTGCGATTCCTGCAACAACAGCCGCTAGAGCTGCAACAACCTTAAGCGTAGTGTTGTTGGACGCGCGTTGTGCTTCGTTTTGTGCGCCGTCAGAAGTTTGAGCGTTCTTAGACTCATCCTTGGATTCGCTAGATTCACTCTTGGAATCATTCTTGGATTCGCTCTTAGACTTACTCTTTGCAGAATCCTTTGCGTCGTTCTTTGCATTATCATTATTGGACTCGCTCTTAGCAGCAGAATCCTTAGCAGCATCTTGTGCTTTAGCAAGATCTTTAGCTGCAGCTTTAGCGCTAGATGCAAGAGCAGCTGCTATGCGGTTAGCGCTGCTTGCGCTAAGAGTGTTAGCGTGTGCTGCGCCTGCAACATTATTTGCTGCAACGCCATTAGCATTTTGAGCATTTGCACCGTTAGCGCCGTTAGCATCGTTTGCGCTTTGCGATTGTGCAGCTGGAATAGCAGCGTGGAATCCGAGTTGCTCATTTCCGAACAAGTTGTTTGCGTATCCTGCAAGATACTGGTTGTAGTAGTTTTCGAAGGATTCGCTAGAACTCGTGTTGTTGCTCGTACTGCTGTTAGTGTTATTTTGCGTTGCACTAGTTGAACCAGTATTTTGATTAGCATTGCCTGATTCAGTGTTTTGCTCTTGTCTTCCACTGCCAGTGTTGGTATTAGAACCACCTTCATTATGATGTTCCGGTACCACTACTGGTGGTGTAGGTGGTGTTGGTACTGGTGCAGGAACTGGAGGCGTTGGAGCTGGTTCTGGAACAGCCTTGGATAGGCTTTCTGCTGATTTTTGCAACGTGCTAGTAGCAGAACTCAAAGTAGTAGAGCAAGAGTTAAGGGTTGCTAGCATTGTTGTAAAGTTACCAGTTACAGCAGCAAAATTCGCCTGATATGTCACTCGAACTTGTTCAGGAAGAGCAGCTACGGCTGCTGCAAATTTAGTCTTATAAGACTCAACCTTTGTTTGAGCCTGTGTAACCTTAGTTTTAGCAGCTGCAAGAGCAGATTGAGCAGAAGCAACCGTAATCTTAGCTTGCTTAACAGATTCTTTAGCAGCACTAATAGCAGCAATTGCTTTTTTAACATTTTGTTCAGCAGTCTTAACGGCTTCAGCTTTTTCTTTTGCTGTTTGTTTTGCATTCTTAAGCTCAGTTTCGGCGCTAGTTTGCTTTTGTGTTGCTGTGTCAAGATAGCCTTGAGCATCTGCTACCTTTGTTTTAGCAGCTTTAATCTCATTGTCGTGCTTTTGTATTGCTGCAGCAAATCCAGATATCTTTTCAGTTAACTCAGTAACATTCTTATTTGCTGCCGCAAGTGCTTCAACAGCACTATCTTTAGCTTTGATTGCATCTTGAACAGCCTGCTGTGCTTGATCAACCTTCTGCTTAGCTTGTGTAACAGCCTGAGTTAACTCTCCATCAATCTTATTCTTTTGAAGTTGAGCATCATTTTTTGCTGCATCAGCAGCTGTCTTAGCTTGTTTAGCAGTCTGCTCCAGAGTTTTGGCTTTTTCTTTCAGCTGATCGAGCTCACCTTGAAGATTTTGAATCTGCTTATTGCGCTCTTCACTAGTCTGCTGAGCTGCAGTCTGAGCCTTCTGCTCAGCTTCTTTATACTTCTGCTGCGCACTTGTAGCTTCAGTATTTAACCTATTAGCTGTTTCTTGAGCTTGTGTTAAAGCTTTATTTGCTTCTTGAACATCAGTTTTAGCCTGTTCAAACGCAGTATTTGCATTTGTAACAGCCTTCTTAAGCTTTTCTACTTCAGATTTTTTGGAATCAGCAGTGCTTATTGAATTAGTAATATTAGTAATTTTAGATTCGATTTTTTGCACTTCAGATTTTGCTTGACTAAGAAGTCGATTAACAGTCTCTTGCGTAGCTGCCCACGTTACATCAGTTTGGCTATAGTACGCAACAAGTTCTTGAGCTTTTTGCTTAAGAACATCAAGTGCGTTCTTTTCCTGATCTTGCAAACCAACTTCAGGTTTAGCGGCATCTGCAGCGTCTAAGTTGTTAGCATCGCTCATGTTCAAGTCATAATGCAATTTACGAAGCTCATACTTTTTAACAAACAAATCGTAGTTTGCTTTATTCGCTTCAGCATTAAGCTTGTTTATAGCGTCATTCTCTTGCAACTCTGCCTTAGCGCTTTCATCAAGGCTACTCTCGTAATTAGCAAGAAGTTGCTTATACTTAGCAATAGTAATCGAAGATTCGTTGCTTCCGTGCCATACAGCTACATCTCCTACAACATCTTCTTTGCTAGTGGTAGACTTTCCGTTTACTGTGGTTGTTGTTATAACTTCTTGCAAGCTTAAGTCGCTTTCAGCGAATCCGCCAGCAGTAATATCTTTGCTAGCAAAATTCGTGTAATGACCCACAGATTCCAAGAAAATGCCCTTGAGTTTACTATTATCATCAGCAGACTCAAACAACTTAGTATCTGGATTCTGCCGCATGTATCGACCCAAATCATAACGATGTTCTTTAAGAACCTTTTTACCAGCATCAGAAATCTTATGAGTTACTTCACTACCTTTTTCGCCAGTTACAAACGTTCCTTCAACAGCCTTGTCGTAACGCTCTTTTTCAACCGTATACCAGCCGCTAAGAGCGTTATATTTTTCAGCATCTACAGAGCAAGACGTATTGCCATTTGCTGTTATATGGCAACTTCCATACTCCTGATTCTTATGATCCTTAGAGTCTCCGTCGTAATTGCCCCACGCAAGATTTTCTGTAGCATTGTACGGGTTAGTTTTCATCACTTCGCTACTCTTATAACCAGGGTGGTTTATTGCATGATCATGATTTGCACCAGAATAGAAGGAGTTTACAATTGACTCTGCAATCAAGCTAAGACGCACGTTAACAGCGCCCAAAGTTGCTTTGTCTTCAGTACTTGCGCTGTTTTTATCGCTATCTTCTTTGCGTAACTTGTTGAGTGCCTCGTAGTAAGTTGCAGCTTCCTTCATGTTTTGCAATGAATCCGCGCCGCCAACTTTACCGAGTTTTACAAGATCCTTATACCACATAGGTACTTCAACGCGGTCTAGAACGTTTTCTGTTTTGTCTCCGTTCTGGACTTGCTTCATGATTTCAACTCTTTCACCGTTCAAAATCTGCTTAGCGCGCTGAGCGTCTGCAAGAAGAGCTTTATCTTCTTTGCTAGTAGAATTTTTATAAGTTTTAATCACATAATCCAAGAATCCATCAAAGTTTGCTGTAGTTGTAGAAGCATTTTTAGCAGCTTCATCTGCAGCATTCTTAGCGTCTTTCACAGCTTTTTCTGTATCGCTCAACTTCTTAGCGTCTGGGTTCTTTTCAAGCGCGTCTTCTGCTGAGTTGAGATTCTTTCCAGCGTTATCTAAATCGTTTTGCTTATTTTTAGCTTCTTTGTCTTTCTTATCCTCATCTGCCTTAGCATCTTTAGCTTTTTGTTCAGCTTCAGATGCTTCACGCTTAAGTCTTTCTACTTCTTCGTTAGTGGTAGTAGTCGGATTATTTAGAGCATCAATCTTATTTTGCTTTTCTTGCTGCTCTTTTTTGTTATTTTCAACAGCGAGATCTGCTTGTTCTTGTTTTGTTTTGGCTCTATCAGCTATATCATCTAAACGAGCTTGTTCCTTCTTTTCGTTTTCTAACTTTTCTTGTGCTTCCTTTAATTTTTTGTCGTAATCGTTTTTCTCGTCTTGCTTAGATTCTAAAGTTCCTTTTGCTTTTTCTAAAGCTGTGTTTTTATCAGTAACATTATTTTCAGCGGTTTTCTTTTCTTCTTCAGCCGCAGCCTGTTCGTTCTCGGCTTTCTTCTTTGCTTCTTCAGCTGCAGTCTGCTTAGCTTGCTCGTCTTTTAAAGTCTTTTCTTTTGCAGCTACATCGCCTGCAGCTTCTTCAGCTACTTTCTCTTTGGCGTTAACTTCATTGTTAGCTGCGTTTAAATTGTTGTCAGCTTCGGTCTTTTCTTTATCTGCTTTATCTTTTGACTTGTTAGCAGCATTTAAACCATTCTGAGCTTCTTCGGCAGTGTTCTTGGCTTCAGTTGCCTTTTCGTTTGCTTGCTTAACTTCATTGTCTGCTGTAGTTACATCTTTTTGAGCGTCTTCACTCTTGGACTTTGCATCCTTTATAGCTTGTTCTGCAGCTTCATTTTTCTTTTCTTCTGGCTTCGTTCCCTCGCTATTTCCACCGACTTGCTGGCCTGCAGGAGTGCTGCCAGGTTGATTCTGCCCAGAATTACCACCTTGATTTGTGCTTCCAGGTTGAGGATTTTCATTACCTGAATTGCCACTAGGATTTGCGTTACCACTTTGTGGAGCCTGTACAACAGGTGGTGTATTTGTGCCAGTATTTGGTGGAGTAACTGTTTCAGCGTTGGCAACACCTGCCATGCCGAATAATGCAAGAGAACTTGCGCCTAAAGATATTGCTACGGCAAGCTTAGCGTTCATAACTAACCTCTCCTCTTTCTAATGATTAAAATAGTAGACTCTGCTATTTAAACAAGATTTTGTGCGAGAATCGCAATTTTTGTTCGCTTCCATTGCGATCTTTTTTAAACCTTGCTTCATACGAAAACAGTATACAGCTCTACGGGGGGGGGGTATCAAGTTTTCAATGCGATTTTATCAAATACCTATGGATTAACGTTCGAATCGACGATTTCGATCTGCATAATGCGCGAACGATTTTCCCGATTTTGTTTCCCCAATCGACCAAAAAGGGAACAAACACGGGAAAATCAAAACATCAATCTGCAAACTTTGACGCCATAATGTAGACTAGAAAGATACTCAAAAATCAATCATGTTAAGCACGTTAAACGCGTACAAATTTTAAGGGAAGTGAATATGTCATCGAAATCGGCGCAGCAAAAGTCTTCGCCTATGTCAAATTATGCAAGATTGTTCTCTTTTGAAGGAACGCGAGCATTTTGCATATCTGGAGCAATAGCAAGGCTGCCTATTTCGATGATGGGTTTAGGAATCGTTCTTGCACTAAACCACATTTACAACAATTGGACTATTGCAGGCACTATGAGTGCCGCATACGTGCTATCACAAGCAGCCGTAACGCCATTATATGCAAAGTTTTTTGATAGATTTGGTCAAAGAAAAGTTGGAACACTTGCTCTAAGCGCGCAAGTTGTAGCTATGCTATCTTTTGCTGTTGCAGCGCTAATACGTGTACCCTTGCCAATACTTTTTGTGCTTGCAATCTTAATGGGAGTTACGCAATTTGCGTTCGGCGCGCTTGTTAGAACGCGCTGGGCATACACGCTTAAAAGTCAAAGCGACGATACGTTACTAAACGTTGCATATGCGCTTGAATCTGGAATTGACGAGATTGTGTTTATTTTCGGACCAATTCTTGCAGCATGGCTTGCCACTAGCGTTCACCCTGTATCTCAACTTTTTGTGCCGGTTTTAGCAAGTGGACTAGGTGGAGCGTGGTTCTTATCACTTAAAAACACACAGCCAGCGGTTATTAAAATCGTGCAAGTAGAAAGCGCACCTAAATACGACGAAGACGTGCAAAATGCAATAAGCGAGCAAAGCGAAAACGTACAAAACACACATAAAAGCAACAACACTACAAAGCTTATAGACAGGCTTTCACTTAAACAACTCAAAAACAAAAATCGTAAGAAGAAGCCTAAAAACGTTCTTCTTTACCGCGGAATCATACCACTTGTTGTTATGTTCCTTGTTTTTAATATGAGTTTTAGCGCTTTTGACGTATCTGTTACTGCAGCAATGCGTGCGCAAGGATTAGACAAATTAATCGGCTTGCAACTTGCGCTGTTTGCATGCGGATCTTTAGTTGGAGCTGTTATTTTTGGTTCGCACAAATTCCGCGGATCTAATTGGTCTCATCTAATCGTGTTTTTAAGCCTTCTTACTATTGGCTTTATTCTTATGAACATTAACTTAGATAGACTTGTGCTTCTAAGCATTTTTGAGCTTTTAAGCGGACTATGCGTTTCGCCAATTTTTGCAACTGGAAATCTTATTGTTAAAGACACGATTCCTGAGCACTCGCTTACCGAAGGATTATCGTGGCTGCCAACGGCATCTGCAACTGGCGCTTCTCTTGGATCAATGGTCGCGGGCTTTGCGATTGACGCGTGGAGCTCGCATGGCGGAATGATGGTTCCATGGATTTCTACGCTTGTTGCAATTCCAATCGCATCAATTGGGTGGATTATTGTAACGCGCAAACAACACTGACGCTTTTCATACTAAAAGGGGTATATGCCACAGCAAAAAACGTTACAAATGCCTCACCGATAATACAAATGTAACGAATCCGCATATCTCGCAACAGCAAACAGAGAATTACCCTTGCGCGCTACGCTATAAGCGCGATAACCTGTCTGAGCGTTCAAAGCGTAGCACGAAGGCAATTCGGAGTATTATCTTTTGCAAAAAAGTATTGTAGAATTAGGAATAATAGGTTTTTATAACAAAACAATAAACAATAAACAAGAATTTTAGAAGGTGTGTAATGTTTGGTTCAGATTTATTCGCAGCAGCAGGCTTTGCTGACATTCAATCAGGCTCCGCAATTTTAGGTTCAATGATTTTCGCAATCGTTGTAGTACTAATCGGCATCGGAATCAAGATTTGGAAAAAATACGGTAAGCATTAGAGTTTACGCTTTAACACACGTTTCAACACACGCTTTAACATTTTGACTTTAACTTTAGCTTTATAGGTTATTTACGACAAATTCAAAGCGATTTGCTTCATATTTTTAAGTGTTAATCCGTTGAGGCGTAACGCTACAATGGATTAGATGAGTAAGACAACGATGCAATTGACGGATGAGATTCTTGCAGAAATTGTAGACTCTGTAAAAACCTCCCAACCTTCAAAAATAACGAATAAAAAGTCAAATAAAACTGTGAAAAAAGAAAAAACAACTAATACAAGTAAAAAAAGCAATAAAACAAGCGATAACAAGATTAACGATAACAATATCGAATCTTTGAAAGCAAGCAAAAAAATCAAAAATACGCAAAGTTCTAAAAGTTCTAAAATAGTTAAAAACGCGCTTCCACCAGTGGTAAACGATCAGCGCGATGGTGCGTTAATCGCTCCGCCAAAATATCGCAAGGGGTCAATGAGAATTGTTCCGCTTGGCGGATTGGGCGAAATCGGAAGAAATATGAACGTTATAGAATACAACGGTCATATCTTACTTATAGACTGCGGAGTGCTTTTCCCAGAAGAAGAGCAGCCAGGCGTAGACCTGATTTTGCCAGATTTTCACTACATTCAAAACAGGTTAGATAAAGTAGATGCTCTGGTACTTACGCACGGACATGAAGACCATATTGGTGGCGTGCCATATTTGCTAAAAATGCGTCCAGACATTCCTCTAATCGGATCTAAATTAACACTCGCTTTTGTTGAAGCAAAATGTGCAGAACACAGAATCAACCCAAAAATGATTCATGTAGAAGGCAGAGACAAGCTAAAAATAGGTCCTTTTAATTTGGAGTTTATTAGCGTAACACACTCCATTCCAGACGCTCTTGCAGTGTGTGTAAAAACGCCAGCAGGAACGCTTATTGATACGGGAGATATAAAGCTAGATCAGCTTCCACTAGACCATAGGCTTACTGATTTAGTTGAATTCGGAAAGCTTGGTGAACAGGGAATTGACTTATTAATGGCGGATTCCACAAATGCCGAGGTTCCAGGATTCGTTAAGCCAGAAACCACTATTGGACCAGCTTTGGATCGCGCGTTTGCGGAAGCCACTCGCAAAATAATCGTCGCAAGCTTCTCTAGCCATGTTCACCGCGTTCAGCAAGTCGTAGACGCTGCACACAAGTATGGTCGAAAAGTTGTGTTCGTTGGGCGCTCAATGGTTAGAAATATGTCTATTGCGGCAGATCTCGGCTACTTGCATATTCCAGAAAATACTGTTGTAGATTTAAAGCAAGCAAAAGATATTCAAGACGACAAGCTTGTGTATATGTGCACAGGATCTCAAGGCGAACCAATGGCAGCTCTTGGGCGAATCGCAGACGGAATACACAAAGATATTACAGTTAATGAGCTTGATACCGTAATTCTTGCAAGCTCACTAATCCCAGGAAACGAGCATGAAGTTTACAAAGTAATCAACAAGCTTGTGCAAATGGGCGCTCGCGTAATCAACAAAGATAATGCTGCGATTCATGTTTCTGGTCATTGCAATGAGGGTGAGTTGCTCTACTTGTACAACATTGTTAAGCCAAAATGCGCTATGCCAATTCACGGCGAACACAGGCATCTTGTGGCAAACGGTTCGATTGCTGTTAAAACAGGCGTGGATCCTAAAAATGTTGTTTTGGCAGAAGATGGAGATGTTGTGGACTTGTACCACGGAAACGCCGCCGTTGTTGGATCTGTGCCATGCGGATACGTGTATGTTGATGGCGATTCCGTTGGCGAGCTTACAGACGAAGAGCTGGAAAAGCGCAGAATTCTTGGCACAGAAGGATTTGTGTCTAGCTTTATAGTGGTAAATACAGATAGCGCAGATGTTGTAGCAGGTCCAAAGATTTACTTGAATGCTGTTGCAGAAGACGAGTCTGATTTTGAAAAAGTTCGATCTCAAATTGTTTTCCAGCTTCAAGATGCCATGATGCACGGCGAGAAAGACACGTATAAGCTTCAGCAGATTATGCGAAGAACGCTTGGAAGTTGGATTGCGCGTGCGTTGCGTAGGAAGCCAATGATTGTGCCAGTAGTAGCAAATATTTCAGAAAATAATCAAGAATAAGGAAAATATAAAGGAAATATAAAAAGGAAGGTAAATATGCCAGGAGCAAATCTGACTCGCGTAGAAGCGGCGGAACGTTTTAGCGCAATTCAAATGCCAATTCACTACGATGTTGCGCTCGATTTAGGCAAAGGGGAACGCGATTTTAAGTCGCACACAAAGATTGAGTTTGATGCTAAAGCTGGTGGAACAAGCTTCCTCGATTTGATTGCAAACAGCGTTGAATCCGTTGTGCTTAATGGCGCATCTCTTGATGTTTCTAAGGTTTTTGCAGATAGTCGAATTGAGCTCGCAAATTTGCTTGAGCATAATACTGTAGAAGTTGTAGCAAACTGCCAGTATTCCAACACGGGCGAAGGTTTGCACAGAAGCGTTGACCCTTCCGATGGCAACGTGTATTTGTACACTCAGTTCGAGGTGCCGGATGCTCGCCGCGTTTATGCTGTGTTTGATCAGCCAGATTTGAAGGCGGTTTTTGATTTTAGCGTGGATGCTCCAGAAAGCTGGATTGTGACTTCCAACATGCCAGTTAAGAGCGAAACAGCGCTGGAAGGCCGCGAAACTGAAGCAGGCACTTTGGAAAATGGCGCTGTAGAAGGAATGAAGCGCTGGGTGTTTGAGTCAACTCCAAAAATGAGCTCCTACTTAACTGCGATTTGCGCAGGACCTTATGCTGAGTGGCATACGACTTACAACAACGAGGACGGTCGCGTAGTGCCAATGGCAATGTATTGCCGTCAGGCGCTTAAAGACGCTTTTGCAAAAGACGTTGACTACTTGTTCGATATTACGAAGAAAGGTTTTGCTTTCTACGCTAAGACTTGGGGAGTGCCATACCCGTACGCAAAGTACGATCAGATTTACGTGCCAGAATATAACGCTGGAGCTATGGAAAACATTGGTATGGTTACAATTCGCGACCAATACGTGTTTGAATCCAAGGTCACGGACGCATATGCTGAGCGTCGTGTTGTAACAGTTTTGCACGAGCTTGCACACATGTGGTTCGGCGATTACGTAACTATGAAGTGGTGGAATGATTTGTGGCTTAACGAGTCTTTTGCAGAATTCACTTCTACGCTTGCAACTGCTGAAGCAACAGAATGGCATGACGCTTGGAGCACTTTCAATTCTGGCGAAAAAAGCTGGGCGCTTAATCAAGATCAGCTTCCAACAACCCACCCAATCGTGGCTCCAATCAACGATTTGAACGACACTTCCGTTAACTTCGACGGCATCACTTACGCAAAGGGAGCTTCCGTATTAAAGCAACTCGTAGCGTACGTTGGTCGCGAAAAGTTCTTTGAAGGAATCCACAATTACTTGAGCAAGCATGCATACAGCAACGCAACTTTGGCTGATTTGTTGCACGAGTTGGAGCTTACAAGCGGACGCGATCTTAAGGCTTGGAGTGCTCAGTGGCTTGAAAAAGCTGGAATTAACACGATTTCTACCGAAGTTGAAGAAGCAGCTGACGGCACTATTGCTTCCTTGCGTTTGCGTCAGAGCGCGCCAGCTGAGCATCCTGTTCTTCGCGCACACCGTTTGGCTGTTGGATTCTACAATGTAGATGAAGTAACTGGCGAAATTAAGCGCACAAAGCGAATCGAACTAGATGTTGACGGCGAAGTGACGGAAGTGGCGGAAGCGCGCGGCGAAAAAATGCCTGCGCTTATTCTCGTGAACGACGACGATTTAACGTACACAAAGTTGCGTTTTGACGCAAAGTCGCTTGAGTTTGCTGCAGAAAACTTGTATCGTTTCAAGGATTCTTTGACTCGCTCGCTTATTTGGCTCGCATTGTGGGATATGACTCGCGACGCAGAATTCCCAGCAGAACGCTTCGTGGAACTCAGCCTTAAAGCCTTGGCAACTGAGCGCGAATCAACTACTTTCCGCTATGCTCTTGGTCAAGTAAAGGTAACTGCAAGCCACTACGTGGTGCCTGAGCGTCAAGCAGAAGTCGCAAAGCATGTAGCTCACGAACTTTGGCAGTTGGCTTTGGCAGCTTCTGCAGGTTCTGACGAGCAATTCCAGTTGCTCAAGGCTTATCTTGGATACGGCGAAGTTGGAGATGCTGAGTTTGTGCGCGTAGCTAACGGATTACTTGACGGTTCCGTGCGCTTAGAAGGCTTGGAAATCGACAACGACTTGCGCTGGAGCATTCTTATTGCGCTCGCAGGCGTGAACGCTTTGGACGAAGCTGGAATTGACGCGGAACTTAAAAAGCGCGATACTACCGAGAATCGCGAATACGCTTACCAAGCTCGTGCGGCTCGATCAACTGCAGAAGCTAAGGATTGGGCTTTTGAACAGGCTTTGCGTAATCTCAATTTGACTAATATGCAAATGGGTGCTGTGGTTGCTGGCTTTGCAAGCACAGCTAAAGGCGATTTGGTTAAGCCTTATGTTGAGCGCTACTTTGCTGAAGTTGAGTGGATTTGGAAGAATCGCACATTCCATATGGCGGAAACTTTGATTGAAGGCTTGTATCCAAATTATGCGGATGTAGACGAATTAGTTGAGCGCGGACAGCGCTGGCTTGATGAGCATAAGGATGCGGATCAAGCTTTGCGTCGTATGGTGCTCGGCAAGCTTGATTCTTCTCGCCGTACGCTTAAGGTGCAGCATTACAACGCTTCGCTTTAGTATTTTGCAAGTTAATGGCTATTTTCAATGTACATTCCTAATAAGAAAATAGGGAAATGTAGATTGAATCTAAGTTTATTAAAGATTAGGTTGATTAAAGATTAATTCAAGGAGTCGCAAGATGGCAGAAGATATGCATCAATCAACGCCAACAATACATGGTGAGCAACTAAACGCGGATGGTACGCAGAAAGCGCAAGACCGCGTAAACAATCGATCTTTGCGCCCAAACAGCGATTCCTTTAAAGAGTTTATGACTAGTGGCTGGGATAACCAGGAGCCACAAATCGAACCGCTTGAGTCCTCAAAGTACACGCCAGCACGCTTAGAAGCGCTTGGTAAGAGGTTCCCAGGCGAGCGCCTTGTTATCCCAGCAGGTCAGCCAAAAGTACGCAATAACGATTGCGACTACGCTTTTAGACCAGACACAACTTTCGCATACTACACTGGCTTGGGTCAGGATTACGAAGCTGGCGCTGTTCTTGTACTTGAGCCGGTGCAAGCAGGCAGTAACGAGGAAGCGGCTGGCGAAACTCACGTTCCGCAGCTTTTTGTGGCTCCTCGCGCAGACAATAGCACTGCAGCATTCTATAAAGACCCGCACTACGGTGAATACTGGGTTGGTCCTCGCGCAGGACTCAAAGAGTTGAAAGCCATGACAGGCATTGAAACGCGTGATATTGCGGAGCTTGACGACGCAATCGCAAAAAATGTTAGCGACGATAATAGCTCTGCCGAAAGCGTGCGTGTGCGAATTGTGCGAGAAGCGGACTCCGATTTAACAGCACGTGTAGATGAGTTAAGAGAAGCGAGCGGATTTAGCGACGAAGATGCAAATATTGCTGCAGACGATAAATTGCACGAAGTAGCAGCCGAAGCTCGTATGCTCAAAGATGCTTACGAGATTGGTGAAATGCGCAAAGCTGTTGCTGCTACAAAGTTAGGCTTTGATCGCATGCTTACGCGTTTACCTCAAGCTTTAGGCAAAGAGCATTCTGAGCGCATGATTGAAGGCGCTTTTAACTCCGTTGCTCGAGAAGTTGGAAACGAGGTTGGCTACGATACGATTGTTGCTTCTGGAAAGCACGCTCCAATTTTGCATTGGATGCGCAACACGGGCGTGGTTTCTAGCGGGGATCTTCTTTTGATTGATGCAGGCGTAGAAGTCAACAGCCTTTACACGGCAGACATTACGCGAACTTTCCCAACAAACGGCAAGTTTACAGATTTGCAAAAGAAGCTTTACCAATGCGTTCTAGACGCTCAGCAAGCTGGTTTTGAAGCGGCTAAGCCAGGCGCAACTTACAGCGATATTCACCACGCTTGCATGCGCGTGCTTGCGGAGCATTTGCACGAGTGGGGTATTCTAAAGGTTAGCGTTGAAGAATCGCTTTCGCCGCAAGGTCAGCAGCATCGTCGTTGGCATGCGTGTGGTGTTGCTCACCATTTGGGTCTAGATGTTCACGATTGCGCTCAAGCTCGCTACGAGGCGTATCAGGGTGCGAAGATTACTCCAGGAATGATTTTCACAATCGAGCCTGGCTTGTACTTTGCTGCCAATGATCTTATGCTTCCGCCAGAAATGCGCGGAATTGGAATCCGCATTGAAGATGATGTTTTGATGACGGAGAATGGCCCTGAATGGCTTTCTATCGATATTCCTAAGCAGATTGATGATGTAGAGGCTTGGATGGCTCAGTGCGCGTCAAAGTAACGTGCGGCAGAGCAACTTTTTTCGATGAGATTAGTGCCACTTTTCTTATATTTCGGCGGAAAAGTGGCAACTAACCGTTGAGTTGTAAAGTTCAAAATCCTAAAGACCCAATTTATCTAATCTTAACGCAATAATGTTGTTATATCGCTTTGTTATAACAGCATTATTTTATTATCGGCGTGCTGCGGGTAAAAATGTTGAATCAACAAGTTGTAGCCAAAATCATTGATGCTCTTGAAAGGAATATAATGACTAAGCCAATCGTTCTTTCGCTTGGAGAACTACTGTGGGATTTGCTCCCACAAGGAAAACGAGTTGGAGGTGCTCCAGCCAACTTTGCGTATCACGCGCAATGCAATGGAGCAGAAAGCTATGTTATTAGTGCGGTTGGAGAAGATTCTCTCGGTGATGAACTTGTTGAAGAAGTTAAAAAAGCAGGGATCAAGCATGTTATTCAGCGCAATGCTTGGCCAACTAGCACAGTAGATGTGGAACTTAAAAATGGCATTCCAGAATACACGATTGTGCGAAACATTGCGTGGGACCATATTGTTTATACGCGAGAACTTGTAGATCTTGTTAGCAAAGCAGACGCGATTTGCTTTGGTACTCTTAGCTTAAGATCGCAAGAAACGCACGACACTGTTTTGGAGCTTTTAAAGCACACTAAGCCAAACGCCATGAAGTTCTTTGACATTAACATTCGTAGCGATCATTATTCAAAAGATTTAATTGATGCTCTGCTCAAAGAGGCTACTGTTTTTAAGCTTAACGATTCTGAGCTGCTTCTTCTTAGAGACATGTTCAATATTCGCGAAACTTCAGACAATGAGGCTTGCAAATGGTTCCAGGCGCGCTACGGCTTGGATTATGTGATTTTGACTGGCGGATCTACTTTTAGCACAATCTTTACTAAGACGGGAGAAAGCTCCACATATCCGACCCCTCATGTGGAAGTTAATGACACAGTTGGTGCTGGCGATTCGTTCTCTGGTACTTTTACTGCAAGGATTTTGGCTGGCGATTCGCTTAAAGACGCGCATCGTGCTGCAATCAACACTGCTGCGTACGTTTGCACTCAAGCAGGAGCCTGGCCAGAGTACCCGAGCGAAATCCCAGACTATCTTTCTAAAGCAGGACTGTAGTCTGTAAGAATATAAACAAAAAGCTTCAACTTGTAAGATGAATTAGGTAATTCCTAGAATCAAACGAGTTGAAGCTTTTTTATACGCCACTAAGGCGATTATCTAGTGGGGCCTCAGGGGCTTGAACCCTGGACCGGCGGATTATGAGTCCGCTGCTCTAACCGACTGAGCTAAAGCCCCACGCTAACAAAGTCAGCAACGACTAGATTAGCACACACCCATAAACGTTTAACACGCTATGCAACACTATTCATATACAATTCGTATTGCAATGCACACTTATGTGCTCTGCTAGTCTAGTCGCCAGCTGTTTTAGCTCGAATAATTATGCTACTGTAGCTTGTCCTCTTCCAGAAGCGAAATTACTCAAAGCTCCAGTTTTACGAACTGCAACGAACAAAATCCAAGGAATAATTCCAGCAATCACAATACCGCTTATAAACTCACAAATCATGTGAATTGTTAGATAATTTACAGACTTACCTTGGTAGATTACGAACATCAAATAAATACCATATTCAATAGCTGTAAGACCACCAGCAATAACGCTTAAGGTAAGGTTATACTTCTTATATTTGGCAATCGCAAAAGGAATTTCGCTAAACACAGCTTGTAAAGCGGCAGAAGCAAGAACCATGAATGCGGAGAATTGTTGACCAAGAATATTTTCGAATACAGCACCAAGAACATTAACATAAATCGCAGCACCAGGCTTACGAATTAAAAGAAGAGCAAGAGGGCCAGACATGTACCAAACGCCATGCAAAATGCTGCCAAATCCAGGCAAAATCGTTCGCAAAATAGGTGAAATCTGGGAGAAGAACACAATAGTAAAGCCCCAGTAGATTACACCAAACAAAGCAGCTAAAGCAGCTCCAAGTGATATATCTGCCACTCGCCAGCGAAGACTGCTAATTATTGTAGGCGTAACTTCTTCTTGATTCTGAGCCTTGTCTGTTATAGGCGTGCTGGATTGGGTGTAATTTGATTCATTATTTGATTCATTATTGAAAATATCACTCATAAGAGTCCCTTAACTACTAGACGCTGCGTATTGTAATTTCTTTAAAATCGTCTCTTGACCTACGCAGCCTGGGCGGAAACGACATCGAGTACTCTACCATTTAGTTTCCACTAACACGCCTTTTGAATAATTTTTTGTATAATTTGTAACATTTTTTACTATTGCAGAAATTTATAACGCGTTATAAAGTCGCTTACGCGACGCCAAGCAAGGAATATCGCTCGCGTTGCAAATGTCTCGTGAGCGAGACAAATCTAACGAATTTGAGCCAAAAAACGTTACAAATGTCTCATCAATGATGCAAATATAACAAAAAACAGCCAAAAACTGTTACATATGTCTCGTGAGTGAGACAAATCTAACGAATCTGTAGTGCATTTCTACTTCGACACGCCGTAAAGCAGGAACAAAAACACTACAGTTACTAATCTAGATAGTTGGAAAAATGAGCATGAGAATGTCGCATATAACGAACACAGCGTATGGCGAGAGTTAAATCAGGGGGAGTGCAAACAAAATGTCTATGGAACATCCAAATAGTAACGGCGAGCGCATTATTGATGTTGAGCGTGATATCATGCGACGCGCTCCAGAACATAATAAGACGAATCTTGATTTAGACAGAATGCGCCTAATACTTGATATTTTGGGACATCCAGAGCAATCGATGCACGTAATTCACATTACTGGCACCAATGGCAAGGGATCCACGGCTCGCATGGCGGAGGCGATTTGCCGCGCGTACGGTTTGCGCACAGGTCTTTACACTTCGCCGCATTTGCAACGCGTAAATGAGCGAATCATGATTGATGGCGAGGAAATTAGCGACGACCATTTCGTTGACGTGTATGATCAAATGAAAGACATTATAGACATGGTTGACGCTCGCATGGACGCTGATGGCAAGCCTCGCATGAGCTTTTTTGAAGTTCTTACAGCTATGGCGATTTGGGCTTTTGCTGACGCTCCTGTAGATGTTGCCGTGATGGAAGTTGGCATGGGTGGCGAATGGGACGCCACTAATGTTATGAACGCTGATGCTGCGATTATTGGTCCTGTAGACATGGATCACATGCAATGGCTTGGAAACACGGTTGAAGAGATTGCGCGCACAAAAGCGGGCATTATTAAGCCAAATTGCACTGTGATTTTGGGGCCGCAGCCACACGAATCACAAGTTTTGCCGATTATTCAAGAGGTGGCAAATAGCAATAATGCCAAGCTTTTACGCGACTTTAGTGATGGCAGTGGCGAGCTAGAGGTTATTTCGCGCACTCCAGCTGTTGGAGGTCAAGTTGCCACTTTGCGCACGCCTAATGGCACTTATGAAGATGTGCCGATTGACAAGTTTGGTGTGCATCAGGCGCATAATGCTTTGGCGGCGCTTGCTGCTGCGGAGGTTGTTCTGCCTGTAAATGGCGCTTTGGATGGCGATTTGGTTGCCGAGGCTTTGAGCCAAGTTAAGGTTCCTGGTCGCATTGAGCAAGTGCGCACTTCTCCGACAATTATTATTGATGGCGGCCACAATGTTAATGCTGCTGAGTCGCTTCGTAAAACAATCGAGGAGAATTATAATTTTGAGCAGCTTATTGGCGTTGTGGCAATGATGGCAGATAAGCAAGTTGAAGAATACTTGGGTGTTCTTGAGCCGATTTTAACGAATATTATTGTTACTCGTAACTCTTGGCGTGATCGCGTTATGGATCCAGAAGATTTGGAGAAGATTGCGGTTAACGTATTTGGCAGAGATCGAGTGATTCGCGTTGACGATCTTCCAGACGCTATTCAAGAAGCTGTGAATCTTGTTGACGAAGACGATGAGCTTGGAGTTGGATACGGACATGGAGTGTTGATTTGCGGAAGCTTTGTTACAGCTGGCGACGCTCGAACTATGCTTATTGAGCGCGTTAATCCAGACTTGAAGAAGCCTAAGGATCAGCGCGCTAATATTCATCCAAACATTGCGAATTGACTTTAGCTAAAGAGGTGCTTAGCTAAATAAGCGTTTAATAATAAACGAATCTCCTTCGTAAGGAACATGCTTGTTGTGCACCTTTATCCAGCGTTCGTCGCCCTTTCCGATAGCAAGTATTATGTTGAGTCTGTTGTTCTCTCTAGCATCTTTTCTTGCTTCTTCAACACTGTACTCAATAGCTTCAGCTCTGTTTATAATAATTCGCGATTCAACGTTTGGATTGGTTACGCAAGATTGCATGTATTTGCAAATGTCCATTTCGTCTTCGACATTTGTGTCTTCTTGAGTGAACACAAATTGGTTGATTCGATCTTGTGCAGCTTGAACTATTTCTTTTCTCCTGTCAACGGCTTTGTCTCCCGTGGATCCTGTTACAAGCGTGATTCTAAGATCATTGTTACCGTATTTGTCGTATACGAAGTCGACAACAGATTTTGTGGAAATGTAGTTGTGTGCGTAATCCACTATGGCAACTGTATTGGATTTTGTGTCTTTAAAGACTTCCATTCGCCCCGATATTTGAACGTTTTCTATAGCATGTAGGGCTTTTTGATCTGTGTTTTCATTTATGCCTAATGCGTTTGCGATTGCGATTGCTGCAGTGGCGTTTTCGTAGTTAAAGTCGCCTGCGATTTTTAGATTGAATTTGTCTATAGTTGTGTAATTAGGTACGAATTGTTTTTTGTTTTTCTTGCTTTCGTTGTCTAAAATAGCAACATAATGTTCTTGCGCGTCTGATGAAACTGGCATTGCTACATATTTTGTCCAAATAAGTTCTGGATATTTTTCGCTTTTTTCGTAAGGGTGAATGTCTGAATGATCGCTGCATGCTGGGCAGTTGCAGATGTTTTCGCCCATTTCTTCTTTTCGTACTCTTGAAAATGTTGTGACGTCCACGTATTCGTTTTGTGCGTCTTGGAGTATTAAGTCTGCGTGAGCGCAGTCTGCATTGAGTATAAGCGCGTCAGTGTTTTTTACGATTTGGCGTTTGCAATACAGGTAGTCTTCAAAAGTTGGGTGTTCTATTGGGCTTATGTGGTCTGGGCTTATGTTTAGGAATGCTGCCACATTAAAGTGTAGTCCGTATACTCGCTCTACTTTGTATGCTTGTGATGAAACTTCCATGACTAGGTATTTCATACCGTTTTTTACGGCTTGGCTCATCATGCGGAATGCGTCTAGGCTTTCTGGTGTAGTCAAATTAGATTCAACATATGTTTTTCCATCTAAGCAATTGTCAACGGAGGAGAATAGGGCTGCTTTGCCTTCAGAATGTTCGTTTAAAATTGCATGAGTGAAGTAAGCTGTTGTTGTTTTTCCCTTTGTTCCCGTAATTCCAATAACTCTAAGTCTTTCTTGCGGGTTTCCAAAGAATTCTGATGAAAGCAAGCTCATTGCTTTACGAACGTCTGTTACTATAAGTCCTACTGCATTGGTGTAATCCGCGTAACTTTGCTCGGCAACGTATGTAGTTAAGCCATTTTTATCAGCGTCTTTAAGATATTCTGGCTTAAAATTGCCTTTAATGAACAGAAGAGTGTTTTTCTTAATATCTCGTGAATCGTATGTTATGTGGTTGTATGTTTTTTTGTAGTTTTTAAAATCGTCCGCGTTCATAGACCAGATTTCGTTGCGAATATGCACGAAATCGTTGTTTTCTATGTTGTTTTCTATGCAGTTGTTTTGTTCGTCTGAGTGTTCAGTATTGGTCTGTGGGAGTTTTTGGATAATTTCTCGTAGAAGTCTGTAATTTTTTAAAATTGTGCTTGCGTCTAGCATGTTTAGATGAAGATTTGTTTTTTCGCTCATTTTGTTCCTCTTGATTTTGAATTATAGCCAGTTTCCGCTGCTAGCTGGTTTTCCTTTGGATTTTAGCCACTCGTCGAAGCTGTTTTTCCACTTTGTATACGCTTTGCGTTGCCATGTCATTAAATCGCATAATTCAAGATTTGCAACATCTTCATGTAATTCGCTTATAGGCTTAATCAAGTCTACTGCTGCTACAGTGTCTGCTGTTGCGTCGTGAAAGTCTCCGATTGGCTCTACGCCGTAGAATTGTGTTGTATGCGTAAGTGTTCGCTTGCCTGTGCGCTTAGAAACAGCGCGGTCTATAACTAATGGGTCTACTACAAGAATTTCTCCATCGTTGATTGTGCTATTCGGGCGATTGTTCAGGCTTGTTAAATCCCATTTTTTTAAATCATGCCTTAGCATTTCAACGTCGAAAGGAGCGTTGTATGCAAGCAGTGGAATATTTTTGCTCTGCGCGAGGCTTACCGCCGCAGCCAATGCTTCGATTTCCGCCGTTGGTTCCCCACCGTTTTCTTGTAGGAACTCGTCCGTAAATCCGTTGACTTGGCTTGCTTTTGGATTAATTGGCTTGTGCGGGTTTATTAACCAGGTTGCTATCACGTCATTGTGAGTCTTATTTTGTGGGTTTCTGAGCACAAGAGTTGCTGAACAAATGGAGTCTTCGCCGAGAATTGCGCCCGTTGTTTCTGTGTCGAAACCGAGCAGGAAGGATTGGCTGAGTGGCGTTTTTTCGCTTTGCTGCTGTGTCTCGTTTAGCGCTTCCATAAGCTCGTTAATGTTGTTTGGCATAGTCTTAATCGTAGAATGCGCTGCAGACCCTGAGTTTGTGTTAGTAAATGGTGGATTGTTATTTTTTGTAATGTTGCGTCTATGAGTTATTTAGTGCGAATTTTTGCAAAATATGTAATAAAATGCCCTCAAAGTACACAATTATATGATAGAATAGCATCAAGAACGCTCGTTATGTTACAAAAAGTAACATTTTCTGAGAGTTGAGATGTGCTTTTTGTTTAGGAGTCGTTGTGGATTTACCTTTGCAAAAGCAAAGAAACAAAATAATAAATACAAAATAACAAAATAGCAAAAGATTTAAAATCAAAAGGACAAAGGTGTATATGAACATGGACATCAATGACGGACTTGGCGACGGACTTAACGACGTTCAAAATCATCAGAATGCTACTGATAATAATAATGGCGAATATTCTTATAATTCTTATAAGTCATATAAGCAAGGAGAGTATGCTCGCAATCATATTCGCATTACTGCAACGAAATTGTCTGACGGTCGTGACTTTTTCTATCTTGATGATAGCCCAGATTATGTTAGCGGTCTTAAAACGCGCGAATTGAAAGATCCTCGAAAATTAGCGTATAGGTTTGCCTCGCATATTGATGCGGATGGTAATGAAGTGCAGTATGCAGCTCCGCAAATGCGTCAAGATCCTCTTACTGGAGACTGGATTTCTATGTCTACAGCGCGCATGAATAGACCAATCACTGCTGGCCCTGGAGCGCTTACTAAGGGCAATCCGCTTGCCGCTCGCAAACCTGGTTCTGCATATCAAGATGGGGAAGTTCCAGACACTGATTACGATGTTGTGGTTTTTGAAAATCGTTTTCCATCCATGGTTCAAGTTCCTGGTGTAAGCCGTGAACCTCATTATCTTAATGGCAATCCACTATGGAAACAGGCTCCTGCAGCTGGTCGTTGTGAAGTGATTTGCTTCGGACCAGACGAAAATATGTTACCGGCTCAATTGCCAGTATCTCGTTTGCGAACTGTAGTAGAGGCGTGGGCTTTTAGAACGGCTGAAATTAGCCAGATTGATGGCATTGAACAAATATTCCCATTCGAAAATCATGGTGCAGAAATTGGCGTTACTTTAGCTCATCCTCATGGTCAGGTTTATTCTTATCCGTTTATTGCGCCTAGACTTGAGCAAGAATTGCGACATACTCAAGCTTATTTTGAACGCACTGGCAGTAATTTGTTGAAAGATTTAATGCTTTCAGAGATTGATAATGCTTCGCGCATTGTAATGAGAAATCACAGTTGGGTGGCATATGTTCCAGCTGCAGCGCGCTGGCCACTAGAGGTGCATGTTGCTCCAGTTAGAGATGTTCTTTCTTTGGATCAGCTTGATGACCAAGAGCGTTGGGATTTGGCACAAATGTATTCAACATTATTGCGTCGCGGAAACGCATTCTTCGATAAGGGAGATGGATTGGGAATGGATCTTCCATATATTGCAGCATGGCATCAAGCCCCATTGCATGACCCTCGTCGTGAAAATTATCGTCTTAATTTGCAATTCTTCTCATTCCGCAGAGATGTTAACAAAATCAAGTATTTGGCTGGATCTGAGTCTGGTATGGCTGCGTGGGTTTCAGATACTACGCCAGAACTTATTGCACAACGATTCCATGAACTCGGTGCGGTTGATTTAGACTAGTTAGGCTAGTTAGGCTAATGTTATTAACTATATTAGTAATATTAAATGTTATTATGATTTGTGAGTACAAAGGAGTGCTATTATGCCAGTATCATTTATTGAAGCAGTGAAGAATGATGATGGTGCCAGACAAGCAACATCACTATTCAGCGAGACTTTTGGCGAATATTGCAGAATGCGTTTGCAAGATAATGGTGGAGTATGGGCAAGCCCTGGACGAGTAAACATTATTGGTGAACACACGGATTATAACGAAGGATTATGCTTGCCTATCGCTCTTCCGCATCGCACTTTTGTTGCGTTGCATCCTAGAAGAGACACAAAAGTTAGAGTAGTTTCAAGCGTTAACCCTATGTCAATCGAACAAGCGGATCTTGATCATCTACATGCTGGAGATGTAAAAGGTTGGGCGGCATACGCTATTGGAGTGGCGTGGGCATTGCGTAAAGCAGGCTACTTAAAGGTACGTGGTTTTGATGCTGCGTTTGTTTCATGCGTTCCGCTTGGATCAGGCTTAAGCTCTTCTGCAGCAATGACATGTTCTATTGCGCTCGCTTTAAGTGATGCATTTGACTTAGGATTATCTGATTCGGATGTTGGGCGCGTGCAGCTTATTCATGCGGCGATTATGGCAGAGAATGAAATGGCTGGAGCTTCAACTGGAGGCTTGGATCAAAATGCTTCTTTGCGATGTGTTGAAGGTAATGCGCTTCTGTTGGACTGCAAGAAAGATTTGACGCCATTACAAAGCGTGAGCCAGCAGCCGTTTGATTTGGCGGCGAATAATCTAGAACTACTGGTTGTAGATACTTGCGCTCCTCATCAGCTTAATGATGGTCAATATGCTGCTCGTCGAATGATGTGTCAAGAGGCTGCTCAAGCGCTTAATGTGTCATCTTTGCGTGCTGTTGCTGATTCTATTTCTAATAGTGAGGATTCACAGCAGACTTTACAAGATACTCTTAATCGAGTGCAGAAGCTTGGTGGCGAAACAATGATGAGAAGAGTGCGTCATGTTGTTACGGAAATAAATCGCGTTCGAGAGTTTGTTGAGGCTTTCCATAAAACAGACATTACTCTTGCGGGAGAGTTGATGAACCAGTCACATAATTCATTAAGAGATGATTATGAGGTTACTATTCCAGAACTCGATACTGCTGTTGATGTGGCTCGCAATGAGGGAGCTTATGGCGCTCGCATGACTGGCGGCGGATTTGGTGGTTCCATTATTGCTTTAGTTGATACTAATAGGGCTAAGCCGATTGCTCAGGCTATTGCTGATGAGTTTGCAAAACGTGGTTTTGCTGCTCCGCGCTCTCTTTCGGCTGTACCGTCATCAAGTGGTGAGCGAATTTTGTAGTATCTGCCTTAAATGGTGTATGCCTTAAGTAGTATCGCCTTAAAGATTGTGTATAAATATTGTGCATAAATAGCATATAACGTATAAACAAATAATATATAAACAAAATGTGCCTTTGAAAGTCTCTACTTGTTTTTCAACCTGTAGAAACAATCAAAGGCACTTCTTAATGGTAATTTATTGATCTTTTGGATTATTTTTGATTAAAGCTTGAATCCAGCGTAGTTTTTAGCTACTTCGATTACTCTGTAAACATCAAGATTCGGTTGAATATTGTTTTCTTCCCTTCTAATAAAATCAAGGAATTCGTACCAATATTGTTGGGCTTGTTCGTTGTGTCCGCAAGAAATTTCTCGCAATGCTTGGGAAAGTTTCTTAACGTATTCACGATGCCAAGAGAGAAGCAACCATTCGTTAGCAATGTGACCAGTTTCATTACTTATCTGTTTAGAAATAGTTGTTACCATTGAGTCCGCTAGGCAAGCAATGGCATTGAACTGTTCGCTTTGCTTTAGATTAATTCTTTCACCAATGGCGTTGAAATAATCGCATGAAGAAAGGTAAGAAACGGTTTGCAGCCAATCTACAGCAGTTTTCCAACTATTGCCATACAGTGATGCAAAGTATTCTTGCTTTATATCATCGTAAGTGCGCGTATTGTTCCACAACATGGATCCCATAACATAATTAGGGAAATTATGTGGGAATCCTGCTCGAAGCTCTTGGCAAGAAATGTATCCATCTAATCCTAACTTACTAAGATGTGCAATATCGCGGTAAATAGTTGAACTTATAGCCATGTATCCTAAATCGCCATAATGTGCTCGTCCGAGTGGATAATCGTACACAAATCCATCTCCTTGGAAGGCTTTTTTCCAAGAAAACAGGTAGCTTAGATTTTCTTCTAGCGAGTTCGGCATAACTGTATTGTTGCGATTGTAGGCTTCAGTTTGTGGAATACCATTCTTGTAGTCAACGTCTGCGTAACTTTTTTCAAACGTTCTACTAATTGGTGCAAACATCATGGTGAAACGTTCTGGATTAGCAATTTTCGCATGCTCTGGTGCAAACAATAATTCGTGGTAAAGCAAGAAGCAAATATGAGTGTCCAAACCTTTTTCCGTAAGTTTTTTGTCAAGCGCGTTAAGAAAATCAACGTACTGATCGGAAGGGAATGTCTTTTTGCATTCTTCACATTCACAAATATTGTTGCAAGCGTCAGACAGCCATACGTGCAGATAATCTACGTCTGAATGTTCTTGAGCATACGATACAACAATATCAACAAGTTGCTTAGTTACTTCTGGATTTGCAAAATCTAGACTCGTTAATATTGGAGCGCCGTTAAACAGTTCTCGTTTCCCTGCAATTTCGGCTACTAGTGGTTTCTTGTCTTCTGGAAGACTAACGCCTGATTCCCATCCGTATTTTGAGGAGTATCCTAGAACTTCACCAGTCCAACCATGTCCAACTCTATGCTGAACAATACCGCGCTTGTGCATTGCTTCATCAACAGAATCACTCATTTGTTGCGCAATCTCAATGCTGAATGGCTCTTTCTCTTGATACGGATTAAACTCGTGCTCATACCAACGTTTGAGGAATGGGTAAGGGTTTTCAAATTGTATAAAGAAGCTATTCATGCCAATTTTAGGAAGCCAATCAATGAAATCGACTATGTTCTCAATCTTGTCGGCTCCTTCGATGCATACGCCTCTATGAGCAAAACTTGCCGTTTCATCAAGTTGAATATTTGCCTTTTCAAAGTCTTCTTCGCTAAGAGAAGGTAGTATTTCGTTGCTTCTGCCTGGTCTTAGGAATCTTGCTCCAAACTCGTAAGCAAACCTGTAAACGGCAATTAATAGTGCTACATCTGTATTAGCGTGAATTGAGATTTTTGCGCTAGTCACTTTCAAGCTAAAAGCATCTTTTAGATTCGCACGTTGCTTCTGCTCGTCGGATAAAAGCTTGAAATCTGCCTCTTCTAGTGTGCTTGCAGGCGTTATTTTCATGCCAAACATTCTTTTGCAGAGGCGTTCCATCTCATTGTAAATAAATTCACCAGTATTAGGATTAGCTTGAACATATAGTGTCTTAGACAACATGTTAATTAATCCTCCTTAGAAGTAGCGCTGTTCTTGCTATCCATTAAATCCTTTTCAGCCTTAGAATGAGCTGCGTCTGCTGCCTTGAAGAATGGGAAGTAGATTATAAAGGATAGTACTACAAGCAGTGCTTGTAATATAGCACCTTGCCAGCTTCCTGTAGCAAGGAATCCGCCGATGATTGGTGGAGTCGTCCATGGTAGTGCGACACCAGTGGTGTAAGGAACTAATCCTGTTGCCATAGCGCCGTATGTTACTACAGCATTGATGATAGGCGTAAAGATGAATGGGAAGATCATAATAGGATTGAGAACGGTTGGGAAGCTGAAGAGGATAGCAGTGTTGATGTTGAACAATGCTGGTATGCCTGAAATGCGACCCAATGTTTTGTATTCGCGGCTCCTTGAGAAGAAGAGAAGGCAGAGCGCAAGACCGATTGTTGCTCCGCCGCCACCCATGTACACGAACAAATCCATGAACGGTGCAGTGATGATGTTAGGAAGCGCGTGACCAGCTTGCAAAGCAATACGATTGGCGTCGGCTTGCTGAAGCCAGATTGGGTTCATAACAGAACCAACAACTTGACCGCCGTTTACGCCACAGAACCAGAATACGGAGTTGAGGAGTACGGCAACGAATGTTCCTGGAAGTGTTGCACCAATAAGAGCTAATGGAGTTCCAACTATAATAGCGAGAAGATTATTGAGGCTGCCAATTCCTGTGACTTGCAAAACTTTTGTTACTATTGCAAATAGAACAATTATTACTGTTCCTGGCACGAGTGCTGCAAACGAATGTCCAACAGCTTCTGGAACGCTTTTTGGCATTTTAATTGTGAATTTACGTTGAATAAACTGGCGATATATTTCTGCGGTTATGAAGGCTATAACAATTGCTGTGAATAAACCTTTTCCGCCAATAAGTCCGTAAGGAATGCCGTTTGCTCCTTCTTTGCTTGCGATTGGTGGAGTTACGAGAAGGAATGCGCCGATTGCAAGAACTCCTGCAGAAGGTCCGTCTGTTTTGTATGATTCTGCAAGTCTGTATGAAATTCCAAATGCGGTTGCTAGACCGATTAATCCAAAGGAATTGTTTGCCATAGTGCTAAGTAAAGCATCTAATTCGCCGTGTGTGTGAAGCCATTTGGTCCACGCTTCAATAGGGAAGCTTCCAATTAATGTGAAAATGGAACCAATAAGTACAAGAGGCATTGCCATAAGCACGCCTTCACGCAATGCTTTCAAATGCCGTTGTGCTGCGACTTTTTCGCCAAACGGCGCAAGTTTATTGGACAAAAAATCCATCATTGTATTTCTAGCCATTTTTATCCTTTGTTTGTTGTTCATCAATGAACTTTTTGTTTGGCTTATGTTATGTATAGGGTTCTTCACTGAACATATTTAGTTCGCTTTACTTTCTAATTATTGGTTAAAAAATAAAGTATATCTATCATCGCATTTAAATTATCAAAAATCAAACTTTGTCGTCGAATCGTTTTAATTCCAACAGTTATGAGCGTGTCGCTCTTTGTCTTATAAACTATTTGATTCATTTTTTGCATGTATTTTACAAAATTTAATAAGTGCGGAAATCGTACTTATGAAGGTGTAGAATAGTAATACGGCTTAAGCAATGGTGCGAAGTCAAATATGTTTTCAAGGAGCGCGCATGAGACGAATATACGGAAAGTGTACTGCTTATGCGGTTATTACGCTAGCAATGGCAATAATGCTTAGTGGATGCTCTATAGGAGCGCCAACAAGCAGCGTATCTTCCCAATCCTCATCCAAAAATGGCATAACAGTGTGGGTTATGCAAGACGATTTTACAAAAGAAACACTTAACGCAATCAACAAACAGTTTGAAGCACAAACAGGCGTGCGAGTACATGTACAAGTTCAGCCCTGGGACGGTATTTCTACAAAACTTACAACTGCATTATCTACATCTCGTCCGCCAGATGTTGTTGATATTGGTAATACAAAAATAGCGGATTTTGCAGCAAGTGGAGGATTACTAGATATAACAGAACACGAAAAAATGCTTTCACAAGGTAAACGTTGGCTTAAAGGATTACGAGAGCCAGCTATTTATAAAGATAAGCTGTATGCTGTCCCAGCATTTGCAGCATCTAGAGTTGTTATTTACAACAAACGCATATGGTCTTCAGCTGGAATAACAAATCAGCCAACAACTTTTACTCAGCTGATTTCTGCACTTAACACAATAAAACAAGCTCACAAAAATGAAGCGGATTTTAGTGCAATGTATCTTCCAGGACAGAATTGGTTTGCTGGAATGCAATTTGTTTGGGATTGTGGTGGAAGCTTAGCTTCATTCAATGGAATGCAATGGCATTCGTCTGCAATAAGTAAGAAAACCTTACAAGGACTTAAAAAATGGGCAGATTTTCAAAACGCATTCTCAACAGAAGCATCAAGATCTGCAGAAATAAATAATCCTGATCAAGCGCAAATACTAGCTCAACAAAAAGCTTCAGCAGTATTGACAAATAGTGCAGCTGTTACAAAGGCAATCTCAATTAATCCATCTCTTTCTAGAAAAGATTTTGCCACATTTCCAATGCCAAGCATAAATGGTAAGGGTATACAACCTTCTGTTCTTGCTGGTTCAGACTGGGCAATACCGTCTAGAAGTAGCAACGTTGCGTTGGCATTAAAATGGATACGCATTGCTGCAAGCCCTTTAATTCAGCGTAAGTGGATAGTGGAACACGATGGTTGGCTTCCTAATAGTATTGACTTGTTGGATGAATATTTACATTCTCGCGATTTAGACGAGGTGCAAAAAGGATTCTTCGAAACAGCTAGAGTATCTCAATCAACTCCTGCAGCTCCTGGATGGTCAACTATCGAAGCAGATGGTTCTCTCAAAGAATTATTCGCTTCATCTGCTATGTCTGCAAAATCTGTTTTGCAAGCAGCACGCGTATTTCATGACCATGCACAAGAGATTTTCTCTCATAATCAGGTTGGTGGTGACTTATGAGGCTCCTAAAAGTTAGCAAAAATTATAGTAGTAAATCTGCTAGTAAATCTGCTAGTAAAAGTGCTAGTAAAATAGTTCCAGCTCTAATGCTACTTCCAGCTTGCATATTACTTATAGTGTTGGTTATTTTGCCTCTACTTATGCTTGTTGTAGCATCTCTTAGCAATTTTAATGCTAGATCGTTGTTCACTGGAGAATTCGAATTCGTTGGTATTCAGCAATATTTAACTCTTTTTGCAGACAAAGGATTCTACTATTCTCTAGGAATCACAATTGCTTTTGCTGCATTTCTCGTTATTACTAGCGTGCTCATAGGGATGTGGGTTGCGCAAACCATGTTTAAACAATCTGCAGTAGTAAGGGTGATTATGTCCATTGTTCTTGTAGCTGCATGGGCAATGCCTAATGTTGCTGCTGCATTAGTGTTTAAATGGATGTTTCAACCTGGTTATGGAGTAGTAGGTTGGCTGTTAACTCAGTTAAAAATTTTTGGCAATATTCGCAATCTTTCGTGGACTAGTAACACGAATTTAGCTTTTTGCTGTATTGGATTAATAATCGTATGGCAGGCTGTTCCATATATTGCTATTACCTTATATGCGGCACAAAAGCAGATTGCTCCTGAATATGCTGAGGCTGCGGCAGTTGACGGAGCTTCAAAAACGCGTATATATTGGCAAATTACAGTACCTATATTGGCTCCACAATTAACGGCTATAACCATACTTTCTTGCATATGGGATTTCAACGTATTTAATCAAATATGGTTACTTACTCAGGGCGGTCCTCGTGAATCTACTGCAACCGTTGGAGTTTTTACATATAAGAAAGCATTTATTAATTTTTCTATTGGACAAGGCTCTGCAATAAGCGTGGTAACTACTCTGATACTCTTTTTTGCCACGGTTTACTATATTAGACGACTTCTAAAGAATGGTGATGAGCTATGAAGATAGTTACCTTATTGGATTTGCTTCGTAGGCGCGTTACATTGAATAAAATTATTAACACGTTGCTTGCTTTTGTGTTTATTATTGTATGGATTTTCCCCGTGTATTGGATGTGTGTTACGGCATTTTCACCTCGAAACGAAGTTCTACAATCCAAGCCAACTTTGTTACCAAGTCACTGGTCGTTTGAACATATGCATGATGCTTTTTCTTCTGATTCAATGCTTTCATATGCTTGCAATAGTCTGTTGGTAACAGTGTTGAGTGTAGTTATTGCGGTTATTGTAGCGTTTTTGGCTTGTGCTGCTTTAACTATGCACGCGTTTGCTGGCAGAAAGCTTATTATGGCTGCTGTGATTGTTGTGCAAATGATTCCAGCAACAGCAATTCTTATACCACAATTCATTGTTTTCAATCGTTTTGGAATGCTTGATACTTACGTTGGTTTAGTTTTAGCTTATGTTACTGCTGTGCTTCCAGTGGCAATTTGGAATTTGCGAGGATTTTTCTTGGCTATGCCAATGTCTATTTTTGAATCAGCTCGTGTTGAAGGTGCTAGTGAATGGCAAATTTTGTGGAGGATTACATTTCCGCTTGCAGCTCCAGGGATTATCGCAACATCAGTATTTGCTTGTATTCACGCATGGAATGATTATTTAATAGCGTATACTTTTATGAAAACTCAAGAAAAATACACTCTTCCTGTATGGTTGGCGTCATTTGCTACACCTTCAGGAGTTGATGTTGGTGCTCAGATGGCTGCATCTCTGATTTTCTCTGTGCCAGTGATTGTTTTCTTCTTGATTATTCAACATGGTCTTACGTTTGGTTCTATGCAAGGCGCAATAAAATGATAAAAATAAATAATTACCTAGTGTGGGAATCTTAGGAGAAACAAAGAATGAAAGACTCTGATGATTCGCGTAATAGATTGATCTCATTTACGCCAGAAGATATTCGTAAGAAGAATCGTTGTAATGTTTTAAATCTTCTTTACTCAAATTATATTCTTTCGAGATCTGATGTGGCAAAATTAACTGGTATATCTAAATCGTCTGCATCCGCAGTGGTAGAATCCTTGATTTCCGACGGTCTTGTAAAAGAAGGCAAAACAAAGTCTGCAACGTGCCCTGGTAAGCCTGCAGTTTTATTGCATTTATGCGAGAATTCTAGGCAAATAATAGTTGTTGACATTGCTGGAGAGAATACGATTGTTGGAGCTATAACAAATCTTGTTGGAAATGTTATAGAGCGTATTCAAACTCCGATTCGTTTAGATGACAAGCTTTCTGTAGATGATATTGTGTCTTTAATCGTTGATTTGCGTAAAAAGACTACGGCACCACTATTGGGAATTGGTATCTCATCTCCTGGAGTTATTGACGATGAAGGGAAAATTCTATCAGCACCTCATCTAGGTTGGAAAAATGTTACACTGGCGGATGATTTGCGAAAAATATTTAATGTTCCGGTTCGTGTTGATAATAATGCTAATGCTGCAGCCTTGGGAGAAAAACAACTTGCTAATGGATCGAGTAATTTAATATACATACAAATCGCTCGTGGTGTTGGTGCAGGAACACTGATTTCTAATAAGATTGTTGACGGCGGAAAATTTACTGCAGGCGAAATTGGACATGTTGTTGTTGATGAAGATGGTCTTTTATGTCGTTGTGGTAAACGAGGATGTTTGGAAACACTTATATCGATTCCGCGTTTGCAACAGCGTATTGCGGATGCTCCATCGGAAAAAGATAGGATTATTACTCAGGCTGGAACTTCTTTGGGTAAGATATTAGCCATTCCTATAGCTATGAATGGTATTGAAGATGTGGTAGTAAATGGTGATAGCAGTATTATTAACGATACTTTTATTGCTAATATGCAGTTTGCGATTAACAGCAGGATTGATAGCAAGCTATTTGGGGCTGTAAGAGTGCGATTCCCAGCATTAAAACAAGATGCGTCATTGCTTGGAGAAAGTGTAGCTGTTATGCGAAGCGAACTTTGTTGATGCGTGTTGATGTATGCATTAGTGTGTTTGTGTGCTTAGTGGTTTTGTGTTAATTGTTGGCTGGTTGGCAATAATGCAAATTTAAATAATTATAAATAATAATGTAAATAGCTCCTTCGTTTATAAACATATGTTGTGATTTAGATTCATATGTTGCGTTTTACGAAGGAGCTATTTTGTTTATGTGTCTTTGTTTATGCGTCTTTATTTTTATGTATCTTGTTTTAGTCTTGCTGCTTCCAAGTATCAACGTCAATATGATGTTCTGGATTCGCTTGCCAAGCTTTCCATGCAGATTCAACTATGTCTTGCACGTTGTATTTTGCATGCCATCCCATTTCTTCGTTGATTCGCTTCGGGCTGCCAATTAGCTGAGGTGGGTCGCCAGCTCTACGATCTAGAATTGCCTCTTTAAATGGCAATTTCGTAACTTTGCGAATCTCTTCAACAATCTGGCGCACTGATGTGCCCTTTCCAGTACCAACGTTAAACGCATCGTACTTGCGCTCGTCGCAATCCAAGTATGATAGTGCAGCAATGTGTGCGTCTGCAAGATCGGAAACATGAATGTAGTCGCGAATGCAAGTGCCGTCTGGAGTAGGGTAGTCGCTGCCAAAAATTGCAGGCGCTTTGCCTTTCTGTAAACGTTCAAGAAGCATAGGAATAAGGTTCAGTATAGCTGGATCTTCTAGCTCAACAGGTCCGCAGCCTGCAACGTTAAAGTAGCGTAGGGCGCAGAAGCGAATGCCGTATGGTTTTTCACATGCCCGTGCCATCCATTCGCCGAAGAGCTTTGTTTGACCATATGGGTTAATTGGAAGCATTGGCACAACGTCTTCTGGAACAACCTCTACAGGAGGCTCGCCGTATGTTGCAGCACTAGACGAGAACACGAGTTTTTTTGCTCCACTTTGTCGCATAGCTTCTAAAACATTAAGCATGCCGTTTATATTCTGCTGATAGTACCAAAGCGGCTTTTCTACAGATTCCCCAACCTGTTTGCGCGCTGCAAAGTGAATAACGGAGTCAACATTTTCATCCTTCATGATTTGTGCAAGTCGCGCACCAGCGTCTGGAGAAGATATATCCATTCCATAAAGTCGCGCGCCTTCGATGCGAGTTGGTTTGCCATAGCTAAGGTCATCCACTACGACGACGTTTTGCTTGGCTTGATGTAGTGCGTGAACAACGTGTGCGCCAATGTACCCGCATCCACCTGTTACAAGGACTGTCATTTTGAAGCCTTTCTTGCATGTTTTACGCAAAAGTATTGCATAAGATTTGTTATACGAACTTGGTTGTATAAGGTCGCTATATATTTTTTTAAGGCAAAAAATCATCATATAAAGCAAAAGCTGAAATAGAAAGATTGAAAAACATACAGATTGTGATATGCACATTTTCCATCAGTTCTGTGTTCATTTTTGCTCATATATGTTATCTTTTGTGATTTTAGTATACAACACTTGCTCGAGAATTTGTACTTTTACAGCAAATTTTTAGAAGCAATGCGGGAATCGAAGTGCATTCGCGCGCTACGCTTTGAGCGCGAAGGCAGGTATCGCGCCCGTGTTTGTTTCTATTTTGCTAAAAAAGGGAACAAACGCGGGAATCTAGTTGGGTGTGATTGCCTTGCAGCATGGCATTTCGTTTGACGTTGGTGTGACGCTGGTGTGACGCTGGTGTGGTGTTGGTGTGGTGTCAGCGTGTTGCGTGTGTGGTGTGTGTGGAATGTTGATTTTTCAATGGTTTTATAGTGTTAGTGTTCTTGCTCGAGTAGTTTCCTGAGAAAAGTCTGGGAAAATTCTTTAAAAACCTTGAAACAATGTGTTTTTACGGTTTTATTAGTGTTAATCCGCAAATATTATGGTGAAAATAGTTTTTATTGTGGATTAGTTTGTGTGTAACATTATTTTTTTCTGTTTGTTTTGTGTGGCTGCCTCTTGACTTTTTTAAACGGGGGGGGGTATGTTAATAACAGCTGCTAGCTAGATGCTCTAGATGGTGGTTATCCACAATATTTCGGAATGTTGTTGGATGTTTAAAATTTCTCTTCGCGTGTTTTACGTGGAGGAGAAGAAGAAAGGAAATTAAAATGATGAATAAGAAGGCTATCGCCGCTTTCGCTGCTGGCGCTACTTTGCTTGCCGGCTTCGCAATGGCAACCCCAGCATTCGCTGGTGCTAAAGGTGATGCTCTTGCTGATGCTGTACAAATTCATGAGGCTAACAAGACTCTTCGTGAAAGCCAGCGTGCTGTGAGAACTGCAGAGATAAGTTTGGTCAAGCTTCAAAGCGCCCAAGCTGCAGCTAAGACGGCTTATGAGAATGCTAAAACCAAGTTTGATGCTGCTAAGAAGGCTGCAGAAGCTGCTAAGAAGGCAGTGGAAGATGGCTTGACTGCTTATCTTGGAAAGCATGTTAACGATAAGGATTTCGATAAGACTAAAGCTACTGCAGAATATAAGCAGTCTGAAGAATACAAGAGTTTAGATAAGGCTAATACTGAAGCTGAAGCGAAGCTTAAGGATACAGATGCTGAAGGCAAGACTCTTGAGAAGAAAGCTGAAGATTTGAAGACTGCTCTTGATGCTGCTGATGCTAAGGTTACAGCTCAGACTGAGGCTGTTGCTGCTGCTAAGGCTCAGGTTGAAGCCAATCAGCGTTATTTGAACGCGTTGCGTGGTGTGAATCCAGGCGGTGAGACTAAGCCAGATCAGACTAAGCCTGGTGAGACCAAGCCAGATCAGACTAAGCCAGATCAGACTAAGCCAGATCAGACTAAACCTGTTCAGACTGCTGATCCATCTAAGTCTGCTGCTTCTGCTGAGTTGATGCGTACTCAGGTTGTGCTTGCTGAGGCTGATGCTACTAATAAGGATGCTCAGGAGAAGTTTGTTAAGGCTAAGGCTGATTTTGAGGCTGCTAAGACTCAGATGGCTGCTTTGGATGCTCAGGTGAAGTCTGCTGCTGATCGTGAAGAGGCTCTTCGCGTGGCTGGTAAGACTGATACTGATGCTTACAAGGCTGCTGTTATTGATTTGAAGGCTGCTCAGTCTAAGGCTAATGCTTATAGGACTCATGAGTATGCTGATGCTGAGAAGAATTTCGGAGAGAAGAGTGGTAAGGCTTTGCTTGCTGCTACTGCTTATAATACTGCTCTTGTGAATTATCGTGCTGCTTATAATAAGGCTGTTGAGGTTGAGGCTTCTGCTGTTAAGGGCTTTGCTGATCCTAACACTTTGAACCCAGTTTCTACTGATTTCCCTGCTGCTTCTGCTGCTGCTAAGGCTGAGGCTAAGAAGGTTGAGGCTAAGGCTCAGACTGCTGCTCCAGCCGCTGGTAAGGCTGGTGCCGCTGCTGCTGCTAAGGGTGAGCTTGCTGGTATGGGCACCAAGGGTGGTAATGGTCATGGTGGTAAGGCTGGCGAGAAGCTTGGTAATGCTGGTGTTGGTGTTGCTTTGACTGCTTTGGCTGCTTCTATGCTTGCTGGTATGGGTGCTGCTGTTCGCAAGATGCGTCACTAAGTTAAAAAGCACGTTAAGTGTTATCGGTGAGCGTGCTGCGTATTTTTCAGTGCGCTCACTTCTATGATTTTGCTCTCAACTGTGGTAGTTTTCTTTGATTTCTGTCGCAAGTTTTCTTGCAGGATTGCATTACTGGTTTTTACTGTTTTGCTTAATTTCCTTTTTTCGCAGTGGATTCTGGTGATGCTGGTTTTGTGAGTTGACTGTTGAGGGTAATTAGCAGTGCTGTTTTTGCTAGGGACAGTAATAGTGCTGTGATTATTAAGGGCTTGGAGATAGATGCTACTAGGGGCGTCAACTCTCCGAGCCTTTTTGTTTTCTTTAAATCTTTTATTTTGGCTTATGACCCTTTTTATTTTCAATTATTGAGCAATTTAATATTTTTGTATGTGTTGTGAGAGTTTAAAAATTTTGTAAAGATTTTGCACCAAAATTGGTGCTTCAATGTTTTTTGTTATATGCTTATATCACAAATAAATCTTAAATCTTAATTTTGAATTAATTGTTATTGCAGATTTTTTATAAAAGGGCGTATATATGGTTTCTGTGAATATTCGAGCACTACGTCGCTCAAAAAAAATAACTCAACAAGAGTTAGCTGAAGCATTAGGAGTATCTCGTAATAGCATTGTGCGATACGAAAATGGTACAAGTGCTATTTCAACTAGGTTAATAGATAAGATTTGTGATAAATTCAAGGTTTCTCTTTTTGATATCGTACATGAAAAAGAATTATCTGCATCTGATAAATACGATTTTAATATGAAGATTGAAGTTTTAAAGGAGCGTGGCGCACTTTTACTGGCTCGTTTATATAAATACGAGGATAGTATGAATATACAATTTGATGATTCTTCTAATGCATGGATTGCAATTAGTGATGATTTATCAGATGTAATTAATACAAAGATTTATACATCTACAAATTTTGAAGATATAAATCGTTATATCGGATATTTAGATGGCATAGAACGCTTGCTTGAATACGTAAGTTGCAATAAAAATAGTTAACAATCGTATAGAAAAATATGGGTAAGTGTGATTTTGCTATGGTTATAGAAGATTTTAGCGAAGAGTATTTTACTCACTGTTTGTTAAGAAATTTACGTTCTTTACAAATGTATAAGCATGCAGATTTGCATCCTAAGGCGGTTTTACTCGGTGGTCAAAGTGGTGCTGGCAAAACGACCATTCATGTAATAAAACAAAAAGAATTTAACGGTAACATAATAATCCTTGATGCTGATAGCTATAGGACTCAACACCCTTATTATTGCGAGTTGCTTGATAAATACGGTAAAGAAAGTGTTAAATATACGAGTGCTTTTTCAGCAAAAATGGTGAGAAGCTTAATTGATGAGTTAAGTTCTAAAAAATATAATCTCATAATTGAAGGTACTTTGCGCAGTGTTGAAGTTCCTAGTAGTACTGCGAAAATGTTGATAGATCGTGGTTACCGTGTTTCTCTTGCTGTCATTGCAACAAAACCTGAATTGTCATGGATCAGTACGCTGATTCGCTACAGGGAAATGTATTTGGAAGATCCTAAAAGTGCTAGGGCAACTCCTAAGGATCATCACGACAATATTGTGAATAATATAGTAGATAACTTGTTGAAATTAGAAAAATCGAAAATATTTGGCAGGATTCAGATTTACAAGCGAGACGAAAAATGTATATATGATTCTGATTCGTATAAAAATAGTCCAAATATTACAGCAGCTAGTGTTCTTAAGGAAGTGCTCTTTGGCAAGAAAACTATTGATGAGAAAAAGTTGATTTGCCACGCTAAGAATAGGTTGAATGAACTAGACAAGTTGATAGATAAAAGTTTGTAGAATTTGCAGAAGCTCGCATTAGTGTGGTTGATTTGCGCGAGTGGGTTATTTTGTAGTATTTTGTTTTTTTTTTTATCCCGCATTTGTTCCCATATTTGGCGTTTTGATAAACAAATGCGGGGTAAGAGATAGGCAGAGTGAAGAGTTGTGGGGTAAAAAATTCAGATAAGCGGCAAAAGGTGTGTCAACAAATCGAGTTTTCGTTGAAATATCAAGAAAGACTTGTCGTAGTTAATATAAAGAACGAGCACATTCACAATAAAAGTGAATATGCTCGTTCTTTTTTTTTTAAGATAGTTTAAAATCACCAAAAATAAAGGTTAATAAACCACTGACTTAAGCATTTGGTCTTTTGCCGTGATTTGCTGCCTTTTTGCGGCGTGCCTTGCGCTTACGTCCACGCATACCCATAATAAACTCCTAACGATTAAAATGAACAACCTTAGGGATTATCGCACATTGCCAAGACGTTCAAGCTTTTGTCTTTCGTAAGATGTCACATATCTGCAGCTATCACATATTCTCAATCAGAGGTGAAATCCTAAATTGGTTAACAACAGTTTCCTGTGGTGCTATCACAGTCAAGTCTGTTCCTGTGTTAAATGCATTCGCATACGCCGTCTGTGGTTCCACTGCAACTCCGCAAGGATGCTTGTCTGCAGGAAAACCAGTCGCAGTGCACACTTGGAATGATGTTACGCTTTTGTCGCCTTTTACCGCTATTTGTAAGTCGTCAGCTCGCGTAAAAATCGCAGTAGTCCACTCATCGTCATCCCTAATTAAATCAGTCCAAGCATCATCAAATGGCTGATTAACTAAAAATGGATTATCGCGTAAATCAAATCGCGTTCCGTCTACGCTTTCTGTACCAACTGGTATTAAACGTTCATTTGCGCGCACATGCGTTTTTGCAGGAAGCTTAAGCTTGCACTTAGAATTTAGTTGATCAATCTCATCTCCATGCCCTTGTAATCCGTTGCACAGCCAAGGGTGCATTGCAGCAGCCCATGGAGCATCATCATTGCCATGATTGGTTGTATTTAACGTTAAATGAATCCCATAATCGTCAAGCTCCCAAGTGGCTATGGTAACAATGTCAAAAGGATATCCTTCCATATTTGGTGATCGCCATAAAAGACTCACACTTGATTGTGTAACGCTTAAAGTTTGCCAGTATGAGCGGTATCCGTAGCCGTGCAAAGCTGTGTCTCTATCTCGCTCATCGATAGGCAGAGTATAAGACGCGTTTTGGAACTTGTAAGACGCTTTATCTACACGATTTGGGAAAGGAATCAGTATTTGTCCATTGAAGCAAGGCGGTAACTCGTCAGCCTCAAATGGCACAACAATATCACTATTTCTCCAAGTAAAATTGCGTAGTGCAGCCCCAAGTTGTGTTATTGTAGCCTTGTAATCTTTGTGGCAAATCGTGTATTGGTTGCCTGTTCGCGGTGGTAGCGAATACGATTTCATAAATCACCCCTATGTGAAAACGTTTTTAATAATACGAATTGTATTACTTAAGCCAATATATCTGCTACGGTTGCGTTAAGCAAGCTAACTAAATCGTTTGGATTTAGAACAACATCAAGACCGCGTTTGCCTCCAGAAACAAGAATCTCATCAAAGTGCATAACACTAGCATCCAGAACGGTTTCGTGATGAGTACGCTGACCAAATGGGCTGATTCCGCCAACCACGTAGCCGCTTTCGCGTTGGGCTACATCTGGGCTTGTCATACTGGCTTTTTTGGCATTTACTGCGCTAGCAATCGCCTTCATACTCAATCTACCGTTTACTGGCACAATCCCAACTACGCGCTTTTCGCCAGTGTCTACCATAAGTGTTTTGCACACTTGTTCAGCATTTACGCCTAATTTTTGCGCTGCTTCCATGCCATATCCATCATCCATGTGGTCTGCATCGTGCTCATAGTCAACAACGCGGAACGTAATTCCAGCGTTTTCTAACTGTGCGATTGCTGGCGTTGCTTTACCTGTCGTAGCATGTTTTTTGCTCATTTTTACCCCCCGTGTGCAAAATGTTTTGCGAAAACCCCCTGCGATGAGTCACCGCAAGGGGTTTATAGCTTTTATTTAAGCTTTATTAGCTTTACCGTGTTTCGCTAACTTTACTCAGCAATCTCAGCGAAGTAAAGCAAGGTGCGAATCATGTTAGCAGTAAAGCCGTACTCGTTATCGTAGAAGGTAACGGTACGAGCCAAAGTTACGCCGTCAACAGTGTTAACATCGGTCTGAGTTGGATCGAAAACGCCACCGTGGGTGTCGCCAATAATATCGGAAGACACAATGCTATCGGCATTGTAACCGAAGTATTCGCAGTTTTCGAATGCCTTCTTAAAGGCTTCGTTGATTTCTTCGGTGGTTGCTGGCTTCTCGAGAACAGTGGTCAACTCGGTAACAGATCCATCTGGAACCTGAATACGCTGAGCATGACCCTGAAGCTTTCCGTTAACCTCTGGAACAACCTTGCCGATTGCCTTAGCAGCACCAGTGGAGTGCTCGATGGTGTTGCAAGCTGCAGAACGGTTGTTGCGTGGCTTGGAGCCGCGTGGGCCGTCGAGAATCATCTGGGTGCCAGTGTAAGCGTGAATGGTGGTCATGAAGCCAGACTTAATACCCCAGTTATCCTGCAAAAGCTTAACCATTGCAGCCATGGAGTTAGTTGTGCAAGAGCCAGCGGACACAATGTTGTCGGTTGGCTTCAAAATGTCTTGGTTCACACCAAACACAACGGTTGGGGTGGTTTCGTCTTTAGCAGGAGCGGAGATAAGAACCTTCTTAGCTCCAGCGTTCAAGTGAGCCTGGGACTTTTCTGCAGAAGTGTAGAAACCAGTGCACTCGAGCACGAACTCAACGCCATCGTTCTTAACCCATGGAATATTGTTTGCGTCTTTTTCAGCGTAAACCTTGTAAGTCTTACCATCTACGACGATTGCGTCTTCTGTGGAGGTAACCTCAACTGGGGTGCCGTCGTCGTGGCGGAAAGTGCCATGAGTGCTGTCGTACTTAAGCAAGTAAGCAAGCATCGAAGGAGTGGTCAGATCGTTGATGGCTGCGACTTCGATATCGCCAGCTTGACCGCCACGAGCCTGAAGCTCAAAAATACGACGGAATGCCAAACGGCCGATACGTCCAAAGCCGTTAATACCAATCTTGACTGTCATATGGGATCTCCCTTGAGTGAAACCTTAACGCATAGTTCTAGCGATTTTTCGCGATTTTTAACAATACGTTTTGGTCTTCGTTATTTAAACTAACATGTTCATTTTAATGTGCGGTATGTACGACGCATTACGAGGCATTTTTGCTCTCTACACCGCAAATTTGCGATTATTTACGCTATTTTGATGGCACAGCTAGAGCGCTTGAAATGCTAGTGTTTATATCTCCCAAATCGCCAACTGGCCGCTTAAACCAGCTGACTTGCGGCAGTGGAGCATCTATAGGGAATGTGATTACAAGAGTGCCTTCATGAACGTCAATATGTGCAGGAGTGTCGTTTAGTAACTCGTTGCTTAAGCCTTGAACGGCATCACCATACATAGTTGCGTGCTGAAGTTGATATTTAAGACCAATCTCGTTTACATCGCTAGAAACGGGCGTGTGTGAGAACACAGAAACCATGCGGCCTTCGTGACCATTAGATGCAGGAAAGTCAAGAGAACCGTTGTGAATTGCTGTAACAATCGTGCCGTCTCCATACAAGAATCCAATTCCGCCTCTAACGGCAAGTCGAACCATAAGCTGAATATTGGAAATCGTGTGATCGACGCGACCGCCTAAGCCGCCAAAAATATGGAATTCTCTAGAACCTTTAGTCCAGCCAACTTTAAGAGCAGAAAGCAAATCTGGATCATCTTTTTCGGCGGGAAGTCGTGTAATGGCAGCATCTGTTGGAAGCTTTAAGCGCACAGAATCAAAGTCACCAATTAGAGCATCAACATGCAAGCCGAGTCTGCACGCATGATCCCAGCCACCATCTGCCGCAATAGTCAAAGCGCGATCAGGAACATGTTCGCGCGTATGGTCGTAATAATCTCCAGCTGCTAAAACAACGCAGCGCTTTAAAGGCTCCATAGTCACATATAATATCGCGCGCGTGGAATTGCGTTTATTTTGCGTGTTTTGCTGAGATTTGTTGATATTTAATGCGACTTGTTCAGTATTTTTGAGCATGCTTGATTATTGTCAAGGCTCCAAGTAGAATAGACGTTTGGCTTGAGTAATCAAGAAAGTGGTATATCCCACCTGGAAGCCCAAAGTGGTTTCGGGTTCATGACTTCGGTCACGTGGCATTTATTTATTGCTACAAAGCCGCACGGCTATGAATTTAGGTTGCGTGCTTATTTTGATTGATGTGTGAACTTGAATTTATCTTTGCCTTTTGGTGTGCTGTTCCACTGTTTTAACAAGGATTGGAGTCATCATTAGCGACGAACCACGCATTAACGAAGAGATTCGCGTCTCCCAGGTACGCCTTATCGGTCCGAAAGGCGAGCAAGTGGGGGTCATCGCGACCTCGGTAGCGTTGAACCTGGCAAAGGAAGCGAACCTCGATCTCGTCGAGGTGGCACCTACTGCTAAGCCTCCTGTAGCCAAGCTTATTGACTACGGTAAGTACAAGTACAACGAGAAGATTAAGGCTCGTGAAGCGCGTCGTAATCAAAGCACAGCTGAGATTAAGGAAATTCGTTTCCGACTCAAGATTGATGATCATGATTTCGATGTTAAGAAGGGTCATGTTCTTCGATTCCTAAATGGCGGCGATAAGGTTAAAGTCACCATTATGCTGCGTGGTCGCGAGCAATCGCGTCCTATCGGCGGAGTTGAGTTATTGCGTAGGCTTGCAGATGAGGTTTCCGAAAGTGGAACTATTGAGTTTGCCCCTAAGCAGGAGGGTCGTAACATAATAATGACTCTCGCTCCTAAGGGCAAGAAGATTCATACTCAGTCTGAGCAGCGTCGTAGAGGCGCTGAATCGCGCGCAGAACGTCAGGCTCGCCAGGCAGCGCGTCTTGCAGCAAAGCAAGGAACTCAGGATGCGGCAGCAGTCGCAGCACAAGCTTCTGTAGAATCTGATCAGAATCATAAGGAGGGCAGCAATGCCGAAGATGAAAACTAATTCCGCAGCGTCCAAGCGCGTTCGCCTTACCGGCACTGGTAAGGTAATGCACGATGGTAGCGCAATGCGCCACAACTTGGAGCATAAGTCTGCTCGCAAGCGTCGTGCTTTGTCTGCAGATAAAGTTTTGGCTACAGCACAGAGCAAGAATTTGAAGGGCTTGCTGGCTAAGTAAGTTGCAGTAAAGCGAAGACGCAATTAAAGATTTTTTAAGAAAGCTGAGGAATACTTATGGCACGAGTAAAGCGCGCAGTTAATGCTCACAAGAAGCGTCGCGTTGTTCTTGATAGGGCTTCGGGTTATCGCGGTCAGCGTTCCCGTCTTTATCGTAAGGCAAAGGAACAGCTGCTTCACTCATTTACTTACAACTTCCGCGACCGCAAGGCTCGCAAGGGCGACTTCCGCAAGTTGTGGATTCAGCGTATTAACGCTGCAGTTCGCGCAGAAGGAATCACCTACAACCGCTTCATTCAGGGCTTGCGTTTGGCTGGCATCGAATTGGATCGCCGCGCTTTGGCTGAGCTCGCTGTTAGCGACGTTGAAACCTTCAAGGCAATCGTTGAAGCTGCTAAGGCTGCTTTGCCAGCTGATGTGAATGCTCCAGTAGAAGCCTGATTTAGTTTGATTTAGCCTGTTCGGTCTGACTATTCTAGCTAAGCTGATTAGTCAGGCTAAATAGATTAGACTGAATAGATTAAGCTAAATAGATAGTTTAGCTAGGTTTTTATATTAAACCCGCCCATTGTGGCGGGTTTTTGTATAAGTATTTTGCATATGTATTATGTATGTTGCGTTTTATACATAACGGGCAATAGTATAAGCATTGAGCAAAAACCAGCGCTTTACTAGATCGAAACAGATCAGGTGACGTGCTGATGAGTCGCCAGCAACCGTCGGTCGGTAAGGGTTTTGCGCCTAATAAAAATAAAAAATAAAAAAAAATAATAAGACCAATAAAAGAGAAAAATCGCCAATAGGAGTGATTATGAACACCACTAATCATGATGAAAACAAAGCCGTAATCACCGTAGTAGGCAAAGATGCCGTAGGAATCATAGCCAAAGTAACATCACATTTAGCAAGCCGCAAAGCGAATATCCTAGACATATCTCAAACAATCGTCAATGGCTTTTTTAACATGATGATGATTGTAGACGTAAATGAAATAAGCGTAGAATTTGGCGAATTAGCGGAAGAACTAGCAAAACTAGGCGAAGAAATCGGCGTTCGCATACACTGCCAGCGCGCGGAAATTTTTACAAACATGCACAGAATCTAGGTATTAGTAGGAGAAACCCATGCTAAACATTATGGAAGTGAGCGAAACAAACTCAATGATCGAGCAAGAAAAACTCGACGTTAGAACCATAACAATGGGAATAAACCTGCTAGACTGTGCAGACGCAAGCGTGCAAAAAGTGTGCGAAAACGTGTACAACAAAATTACGCGCATTGCAAAAGACTTAGTCAGCACGGGCTGCGCGATTGAACGCGACTACGGAATTCCTATTGTGAACAAGCGCATAACCGTAACACCAATAAGCCTAGTTGGAGCTTCTGCGTGCAAAAGCCCAGACGATTTTGTGCAAATTGCGCACGCGCTAGACAAAGCAGCAAAAAAAGTTGGAGTGGATTTAATCGGCGGATACTCAGCGCTGCCTGCAAAATCTATGACAACAGCCGACCGCATGCTTATAGAATCATTGCCAAAAGCCTTGAGTGAGACAGATATTGTGTGCTCAAGCGCAAACGTAGGTTCCACACGCACTGGAATTGACATGGATTGCGTGGAGTTACTTGGGCGAGTAATCAAACAAATCGCACAGGCAACTGCAGACCGAGACTCCTACGGATGCGTGAAGTTCGTAGCATTCTGCAACGCTCCAGACGATAATCCGTTTATGGCAGGTGGATTCCACGGCGTAACAGAAGGAGACGCTGTGATAAACGTTGGCGTATCTGGACCAGGCGTGGTTTCGCGCGCGCTAGACGAGGCGCGCGGGAAGGATTTTGCGTTCTTGTGCGAAACGATTAAGCGCACGGCTTTTAAGATTACGCGAGTAGGCCAGTTGGTTGCGCAAGAGGCATCTAGAAGGCTAGGGGTGCCGTTTGGCATAATCGACTTGTCGCTTGCGCCAACACCAGCCGTGGGAGACTCCGTAGGCGAAGTCTTAGAAAAAATCGGACTTTCTACTGTTGGCGCTCCTGGCACAACAGCCGCTCTTGCAATGCTTAATGATCAAGTTAAAAAAGGCGGAATAATGGCTAGCAGCTACGTTGGTGGGCTTTCTGGCGCGTTTATACCTGTTTCGGAAGACGCAAACATGATTGCTGCGGCAAAGTCAGGCTGCCTTAGAATAGAAAAGCTAGAAGCAATGACGTGTGTATGTTCTGTAGGCTTAGACATGATTGCAATTCCTGGAAGCACAACAGCTGCAACAATATCTGGAATGATAGCGGATGAGGCAGCAATAGGCATGATAAATCAAAAAACAACTGCTGTGCGCATAATCCCTGTGGAAGGGAAAAGCGTTGGGCGAATGGCCAATTTTGGCGGTTTAATGGGGTATGCTCCGATTATGCCAGTAAACACCGAAAGCTGCGAGGAATTCGTTTCGCGCGGTGGGCGAATTCCAGCGCCTGTGCATAGCTTTAAAAATTAGGGCGATGTCGTCTAAAAGTGACGACGTCTAAAATTGTGTGAATATCTGTGAATATTTATGAATATTTATGAAAGGGTTTCTATGATAGAAAAAACTACTCCGTTAAGCAACGAAAATCTTGCTAACGCGCTTAAAAAAATAGGAGAAAGTCAAAATCGTGTTGCTGTAGTAGGTTCCATGAACGCAGATTACACAATAGTTGCCGACCGTCTTCCAAATCCTGGAGAAACTGTAAACGGAAGTGATTTGCGAGTCCTACCAGGAGGAAAATCTGGTAATCAAGCCGTTTCTGCAGCAAAAATCGGCGCGAATGTGCAAATGTTTGGTGCTGTAGGCAGCGACGAAAACGCAGAATTCCTTCTTAACACGCTAGAATCTGCAGGTGTAGACACGTCTAAAATTTTACGTGTAGAAGGCATAAAAAGTGGCGCAACAGTAATAACAGTAGATGCAAAAGCTGGCGAAAACACAATCGTCTATGCTCCAGGTTCTAATGCAAAAGTAAGTGTGGAATATATTAGTCAAGAAGATGTTAAGAAGGCTATTAGCAGTGCAAGCGTTTTAGGATTGTGCCTTGAAAGCCCAATGGAAACTGTAACGGAGGCTGCAAAAATTGCGCGCACAGCTGGCGTAAAAGTTTTACTTAATAATTCGCCTTTTGTAAGCGAGCTGCCACGCGAGTTGATTGAAAACGCAAGCATACTGCTTGTAAACGAGCATGAAATGGCGCAATTACTTAAAATTCACGAGCCAGAAGATGGCAATTGGGATGATTTTGACTGGTTTGATGCGGCGCGCATTATGCACGAGTATGGTTTCGACGAGGCAGTTGTGACTCTTGGTGCAGAAGGCTCTGTTGTTTTAGATTACAATGCGGAAGATGGTAAAAAGGCTGTTCGCATATGCCCGCAAAAAGTTTCTGCAGTAGACACCACGGGATGCGGTGACGCATTTATGGGAACCGTTTTGGCAGGACTTGCAGCTGGATTTAGTCTAGCTCAAAGTGCGCAAGTGGCAACATATGTTTCTGCGTACGCAGCAACAGGATTTGGAGCGCAATCGTCTTACGGCAGCGCGCAACAGGTGGTTCGTGCGTTTGAGTAGTGGCGCTGTATGCTGATAGACTAGGTTAGTATGCGTTTTTACCGATTTTGCAAATGGGAAGGCAGATATGTCAACAATTCTTGAAGGCACTCCAAAAAAGCAAATGATGCTGGTAACGGGTAGAGCGTATCCGCAACTTGCGGAAGAAACTGCCAAATACCTTGGAATAGACGTTCTAGAAACAACTGCCTACGATTTTGCAAACGGAGAAATGTATGTGCGCTTTACGCAGCCAGTTCGAGGTGCAGACGTTTTTGTTTTGCAAGCGCACACCGATCCAATCAACAATTGGATTATGGAACAGCTACTTATGGTTGACTCTTTAAGGCGAGCATCCGCTAGAAGCATAAACGTTGTAGCACCTTTCTTTGGGTATTCGCGTCAAGACAAAAAGCATCAAGGTCGCGAGCCAATTACGGCGCGACTTATGTTTGACTTATTCCGTTCCGCTGGAGCTAAAAGGATTCTTACCGTTGACATGCACGCGGCTCAAGAGCAGGGATTCTTCGACGGACCTGTAGACCACTTAACAGCAATGCCAGTGTTGATTGATTACGTTCGTAACACTATGAGCCTAGAAAACACTACGATTGTTTCTCCAGACGCTGGACGAATCAAGGTTTCGGAGCAGTGGGCCGCAAAGCTTGGTGGATTGCCGTTAGCGTTTATTCACAAAACTCGAGATACAACAAGGCCAAATCACGCGGAAGCGCACGGAATTATTGGCGATATTCAAGACAGAGATTGCATTGTTGTAGACGATATGATTGACACGGCCGGCACGATTTGCGAAGCTGTTCGCACGCTTAGAGGAGCAGGTGCGAAGTCTGTTACTTTGGTGGCAACTCATGCGCTTCTTTCAGGACCTGCCGTAGAGCGACTTAAAGGTTGCGGAGCTCGCGAAATCATTTTGACAGACACTGTTCCTGTTCCAGAAGAAAAGCGCTTAGAGAATATGACGGTTCTTTCGATTGCACCTCTTCTTGCTGCTGGAATTAGGTCTGTGTTCAGGTCTGGCTCGCTTGTTTCGCTTAGAAACGCACTTCCAGAAGACATGAAACACAGAAATATTTACGCTCATTAGTGTTGTTGATTGGCTGCGCGGTGGCGAGTCGCCAGCATGATGTAGACTTAACAGGTTGTTCGTAAAATTAAATTTGCAAAAAATATTGCGTAATAACTTAATTTGCGAACGATTTGCAAACACACTCCTGCTGTGGAAATTCCACAGCCGAATAGTCCGAAGGAGGTGGGTGATGTCTGCACATAAGTATGAACTGATGTTCATTGCCGATCCAGAGCTTGATGAGCGCGGTCTTAAGAAGTTGACCGAGCAGTATCTTGAGCTTGTCACCAAAGAGGGCGGTTCCGTTGACGGTACCGACTACTGGGGTCGTCGTAAGCTTGCCTATGAGATTGACGGCAAGACTGAAGGCAACTACGTTGTAGTGAATTACACTGCTGAGCCAGCTCTTAGCGACGAGCTTGACCGTGTTTTGAATCTTAACGAATCTGTAGTCCGCACGAAGATTCTTCGCAAGGACGCAAAGTAAAGTCAAAATAAAGTTGGATTTTTGTTCTAAAATCTCAAAGTAAGAAAAGTCTTAAAGTAGGGAATGAGGCTGCAATGGCTGGAGAAACTGTTATAACGGTGATTGGAAATTTGGCTAAAGAGCCAGAAACTGCCACCAGTTCTAACGGCAGTGTTAGAACTTCTTTCACAATTGTGTCTAATTCTTCGACTTTTGACAGAAGAACAAATAGCTACATTAATGGCACACCATTATCGCTTAGATGTGTTGCATGGGGAGACTTAGCTGAGCATTGCGCGCAAACGCTTACAAAGGGAATGCGTGTTATTGTTCAGGGCAGATTGCGTGCAAACAACTACGTTGATAAAAACAGCAACGAAAAGCGATACAGCATCGATTTGATGATTGACGAAATTGGGCCATCCCTGCGATTTGCTACTGCTCAAGTTAATCGTTTGAGCTCTAAAGGCGGTTTTGCTGGGAACAATAATGGATTCAATCAGGGCGCTGGTGCTGGAGCTGGTATGAATGCTGGTGGATACACTGGCGGTTATGCTGGCGGCGCGAATTATGCGAATAGTGCGGCTGCTGGTGCTGGAATGAATGCGCAAAATGGCGCTAATCAGGGCGTAAACGTTGAAGACCCGTGGAGTGCTTCTGCTCCATCAAATGGCGGATTTGCAACGTTTGGAGCTAGCTCCGATTTTGGTGGATCAGACGAAGAGCCAGAGTTCTAGTTTACTAGCTTACTAGGCGAGATAATGGCGGTTAATCCGCGGTTGCTTGCGACTATCTTGTTGGGCGCTTGTTAGTCTAATCTAAAACATAATTTAGAATTTGATTTAAAATCTAACTAAAAATTGACTTTTATAAACTTAAAAACATCAGTTTAGCGTGTAAACAAAAATAAATGTTTATAACGCATTTGAGAGAGGACATCCTATGTCACGTAAGAGGCCGCAACCACCGGTCAAGCCTTTCAAAAAGAAGCCAAATCCTTTGAAGGCTGCCAAGATTACTGAAATTGATTACAAGGACGTTGCTTTGTTGCGTAAGTTCGTTTCGGACCGCGGCAAGATTCGTTCCCGTCGTATTACTGGTGTAACCGTACAGGAACAGCGCAAGATCGCGAAGGCAGTTAAGAACGCTCGCGAAATGGCTTTGCTCCCATACGCCACCACTGGTCGCTGATTGAGAGGATAAGAACATGGCAGAAACCAAGGTTATTCTCACCAAGACCGTTGCAAACTTGGGTCACTCTGGTGACGTTATTACTGTTAAGGCTGGTTACGCACGTAACTACTTGATTCCACAAGGCTTAGCTTTTGCATGGAATAAGGGTGCTGCTTCCCAGATTGAAGCAATGCGCCGCGCTCGCTTGGCTAAGGCTGTTGCCACTCGCGAAGAGGCTGTTGCAGCTAAGGCCGCAATCGAAGGCGCTGTTGTAGAAATCGCCGCTAAGGTGAGCGAGTCTGGCAAGCTCTTCGGTGGTATTTCCGCCGATAAGATTGCTGCTGCTTTGGCACCAAAGGCCGCCGTTGAAGCACGCGCTATTAGCGTTGCTGCAATCAAGACCACTGGCGAATTCCCAGCAACTGTGGCTCTTCACCCAGAAATCAGCGCTTCCTTTACTGTTAAGGTTGTAGCTGAGTAGTTAAACGTGTTCCAGCTTCCCACGCGAGTGTTGCGAGTTTTGTAGGATTTGCGTTGTATTTGCGTTGGGAGGCAATCCATTTGGATTGATCTTAAGCATTGGCTCTGTGTGAGTTGTGGCGAGTTTTACTTGCTGTGACTCACACAGAGCTTTTTTATTGCGAATCGACGTGCATGGGCGCTTTGTGCTTTTCCCAAGATTTGTTACATATGTCTCGCTCGTGAGGCATTTGTAACGTTTTTTGACCCAAATTCGTTATATTTGCATCATTGATGAGATATTTGTAACGTTTTTTGGCTTAATTTCGTTAGATTTGTCTCGCTCGTGATGCAAATATAACGCGAGCGATATTCCTTGTTTATCGTTGCGCGAGGGCTGGGTGCTTCTTGTCTTACAACGCTCCGCCTATTACGTGTAGTCTAGAGTTGCGGTTGTTCCGATTTGGTTTTGATTTTGTTTTTGGGTTGAAGTTTGTTTGTAGTGGTTGATCATTTGGATTATTTGGTATCGGCTGCCGCTCTTATATTGTTCGACCAAGAATCACCCAGCCCTCTTACATTCTTGAACAATTGCGTACCACTTAATCACCGAGATTCTCGATTTTTCTTGCTACTTCAGCGAATCACCATTTCATGCTGAGGTTCGCTTCATCCGCTGCGAAAAATCTCGAATCTCTACCTTGCTTGCGCGACGACCTGCCTTTTCGCTTAGAGCGTAGCGCGAAAAGGCAATTCGGAGCGCTGAGCCGCTCAAACGTAAAGTCCAGTGGACTTTACATGCGGCGAAGACGTGAGCGCGGCTAATCCGCGCGAGCGATATTCCTTGTTTGTTGTTGCGCGAGGGCTGGGTGTTTCTACGTTCGCGAGGGGTATTCCCGCGTTTGTTTATCGAAATACCAAATATGGGAACAAACGCGGGATAAAAGTAAAAAACCCACTGCAGAGAGTCTAAAATGTGATTTGTATCATAACAAATGTTTAGATTGGTTAATGAAAAGTTGTGAAAAAACGCCCCTATTCAAAATATTTACAAAAAAATATTAATCCCTAAAATCGTTGAAAAATATGGCTTGGGGGGGGGGGGTACTATAGGCTTTTTTGATTTAAACATATGTTATTTGACTTCAAAAAAATTTTTAAATTGTTATAATAACCTAACAAAGATAGCTTGCGATTTTATAAACGTGTGCTATGAAAATTTTAAATTAGCGTTGTTGAAAATTTGCATTTTGCATGTCTATAGGCGGGCATGCGAATCTGCCTCGTTATCGGATTACTAAGTGAAAGAAGTATATCATGGTATCAAAATCCAGAAAGCATGCGAATACTGTGAAGTTAGATGCTGTAGTAAGTAAAGCGATTGAAAAGGCTGTTGATATGCGTAAGGTGGCTGCTCTTTCGGCTGGCGCTGCTGGCGTAATTGCTGGCGCTGCGATTGCTTTTGGCGCAACTCCTGCAATGGCGGCGGAGGCGAATCCTGCGCCTGTTAAAAATACTGATACAGCAAAAGAGCAGAATTTAGTTGATGCTAATAAGGGTAATTCTAGGACTTCTGATGATTCTAAGGCTACTAAGAATGATGATGCTTCTAAGGGTGAGGCTTCTAAGAAAGCTGAGCCTTCTGAGTCTAAGAATGATCAGACTGATAATAAGGTTGCTACAGACAAGAATGTTGCCGAGACTCAGGATAGCAAGTCTAAGATTGAGCCGAATTTAACTAGCAATAAGAATGCTTCTGCGCAGTCTGTAGTAAAGACTGAAGATAAGCAGGTTGAGAATAATGCTGAGCAGAAGAAAATCGCAGAGCAGAAGGTTGAGAGCGCTGGGTCTGTAGATAATAAGACCACTACCGATAAGACTTCTGCAGCTGATAGGACTAATGCAACCAGTCGCACCACTGCGGAAAATAGCGCCCCTGCAGAAACTACTGTAAAGAAGAGTCGTTCAAAGCGTTCGATATATGAAAATAAGCAACCTGAGACTCCTGCAAGCACAGTAGCTCAGGGAGAAGATCGCGCTGGTGCAGAGCACAATCCTGATGAGGTAGCTTTTTCCAAAAACCTGCCAAATATTTATGGTTGGGCAACTCCTAGCAACACGTTTGATGAGAATCTTGAAAAGCAGCAAGTTGTGTACCATTTGCCAAAGAGTGCGGATGGTAAGACGGTTGTACGCGTAGTAATTCTTCCAGATTCAAAAGATAGTATTAATACTGATGATCCTGAAGCTTACAAGAAAATCATCGAATTTGATTCTGCTCGTGTAGATGAAATGCACCAAAGCTATTCCGGAATTTACGAGTTAAAGACGAATACTGACGGTAGTGTGGACTTGGTTATGAAGCAGCCATTCAGGGATGGCGGCATATCTTCGGGTCAAGGCTATTGTGCAAATCGCTCAATCTTCTTGTATTATGATAAGGATAATTTGCAGCATGACCAAACATCTAATAACTTCCGTGTTGCAACGCTTGTTCCGCCAAAAACAGCAGGATCAATTGTCTTAAAGTATGACGAGAGGTTGTCGGCAGATAAAGTACGAGAAGTTCTTCACAATGCAGTAAATCTTCCTACTGAACATAAGGCTGGTAGTAGTGTAGCTGAGCAGCTTGTTGCTCAAAGTAAGTCAGCGGGTGTTGGTTTACGTGTTGATGAAAGCACTGTTAATAACACTCCAGATACGGTAGACGCAAAAATTCCGCAGGGCATGGGTTCTTATGACGAAGCTATGTTCAAAGAAATCAATAATAAGAATGGTGATGATTACTCATTTGGCGAGCGAAAGCTTAAAACGTATCTTGTAACAGATTTGGGAATGAAGTCTCCGGAAATACCTCTTACTGTAGTGCGCTATAGCACTCGCATTGAGAAGCCGGTTGTGGATACAGTTGATTTTAGCAAGCTTACAGAGGATCAAAAGACTCAAATCAGAAAGAATCTTGCAAAACTTAACGGCGTATCTACCGACAAAGTTACGTTTGATAACAATGGCAATGCGACAATCGACTTTGATGGATTAAGTCCGCAAGATGATCCAAAGATTCCTTTGAGAGACTTAGTGCTTACAAGAGTTGCTACTGATAAAGTTGCAATTCCAAGTGATTCTGAAAACTCGAAGGTTAAGGCAGTGGTTGTTGCTAATCCTTTGGGCTATTCGCAAGCTGAGTTGAAGCAAATCAAGAAAGCTATTTACGAAGCTAATAAAGACAATCAAGAGCTTGGTTTAAGTGCAAAAGACTACGAGAAGCAGATTTCGCTTGGTTGGATTGAAGGTAATTTGCAAAACTCTGGTAAAAATAACCAGGGTATTTCAAACGGTCAGAGTGAAAATACTATTACTGTTACTATCAGAACCGATAAAGCATACGCTCAGTTTAAGTCCGACATTAAAGAGCATCAACTTACGCGTTTGATTGATTTACGTAAGGATTACACGCTTAGCTGGGAAGAGAGCAAGAACAAGATTAATGGGCGCGATACCGATGAAGGTCTTGCTTGGATGGAAAATGGCAAGACGCTTGTTTACCGTTACGATCCAGATAAGGGCGAGGCGTTTAATACCAAAGATGTTCTGGAGCTTTTGAAAGCAACTGTAAATGCTGATGTTGCGCAAGCAAACCCTCAATTACGTAAAGAGCTTCTTGGTACTGAGTATAAAGGTGTCACTTATGAAGGCAAGAAAGGTGCAGCTACGCGCTCGCACGTCGGATACATTGTTGATGCCAATGGGGAGCCTATTGGTGTACTTAACTTAACCAAGCTCAATGGCAGTAACTACGGCGGCTTTGCAAAGCCTGTTGATAACTCTAACGAGAAGATGGGCGACGAGCAGTCAAGTGTAAATAAATTTACATTTGATACTGAAAGTAAAGCGGTTGAAGTTGCCGGCAAGAATAGCAAGTGCATGATTGGGCGTTTGTTCATTGAGCCTTATACTCAATACCAGTACAACTATATCTATGGTGAAGGTAAGTATAATCCTCGTACCAGCCCTAAGGGCATCAATGTGGTGTTTGTACCGCAGACGAAGAATAAGAAAGATGATCTTTCTAAGTCGATTGGCGAGCACAAGCTTGCTGACGACCAGAAGACTCCGACTGAGGCTAAGTACTACAACGCGTCTGCTGATAAGAAGCAGGCGTATGACAAGGCGCTTGATGCTGCTAAAAAAACGCTTGAAAAAGTTGGAACTACAGCTGATGCTGATTTAAGTGAAGAGCTTAAGGCTGAGGTTGATAACGCGACTATTACTTTGAATAAGGCTCGCGAGGCTCTTGATGGTGATGCTACCAAGAAGGAAGAGCTGAACAAGTCGATTGAAGCTAATGGTAAGGTTGCTGAAGGCACTACTGCTGAAACGCCTGGTACTGTAACTACTGATAAGTATAAGAACGTTACTGATCAAGCATTCCAGACCGACGATGGCAAACCTGATACTAAAAAGAACGGTGAAGCCAAGGCTGCTAAGGATGCCTACGACAAGGCACTCGAAGAAGCTAACAAGGTAAGCAAGGACGATAACGCTACACAGAAGGCTGTTGACGAAGCCAAGGCTAAGCTTGATGCTGCGCGTAAGGAGCTTGATAAGTACAGCACTAACAAGGATAAGCTTAACGCTGCTATTGCTGAGCATGGTCAGGTGAACACGGGCAAGAACGATCAGGGTACACAGGATGTGACTAAAGCCGACCCGACTTACCAGAACTCTAACGAGACAGAGCGCAAGGCGTATGACGAAGCTGTTAAGAAGGCAAACGATCTTTCTAAGGATCCAAACGCTTCTCAAAAGGATGTAAACAAAGCTATTGAGGATCTTAAGAAAGCTAAGGATGCGCTCGACAAGAATGCAACAGACAAATCTCCTCTTGACGCTGCCGTGCAAAAGAGCTTCGATAATCCTGATCCAAATGACGACAGCAAGCAGAGTGTATTCTATAAGAATGCAAAGAATAAGACTAATGACACTGCTGCTCAGCAAGCTGTTAAGAATTACGATGACGCTTTAAAGAAAGCTAAAGACGTCCTCGCAAACGACAAAGCCACCAAGAAAGATGTTGAGGACGCCAAGAAAGCGCTTGAAGCTGCTGAAACCGCACTTCATTCCGACAAATACTCTACCGATAAAACCGATCTTGGCAAAGCGCTTGCAGACAACTTCAGTGGCTATCTAATGCCAGCCTATTTCAATGCGTTTGATAAGGCGCAGGCTGATGGTCAGGATTCTCAGGCTGCGAAGGACTTTAAAGCCTATAACGACGCTTACCACGCTGCAAAAGATTTGATGACGGAGCTTAATAAGCCGAATAGTACGGTAACGCAAGAGCAGGCTGATAAGGTTAAAAATCAGCTTGTTGAGGCTCGTAAGCTTATCGACAAGTATGCAACCGATACCTCTAAACTTTCTGCAGCTGCATTTAATGACATTGCTATAAAGCTCAGCCCTGCGTACCAGAACTTGAAGGAGCTTGCCGAAAAGCAAAATCCTAGTGAAGAAGAAAAAGCTGATGTAGAAGCTGCTAAGAAAGCTAAGAAGGCTTATGACGATGCAGCTGACAAGCTACATAAGGCGATTACTAACACGCTTCCAAAGGATCAAGCAAATGGTCATGATATTCCTGATAACATTATCCCGAAGGAAGATGGCGACCCTAACGATAAGGACTACCTGAAAGGTATTCAGGCGCACAAGAACGGTGAGCCGCTGAATAGGGATGTTACCAAAATTCTTCAAGAAATGAATGATGCGGCGAAGGGTCTGGATAAGTTTGCGACTAAGACCGATAAGCTGCAGGAATCCATCAACAAGGATACCGATACTCAGCACGATCCAGCGTATAAGAATGCTAAGGATCCGCACAAGCTGGGTACTGATGGCAATGAAGATACTTCTGGGTATGAGGATATCAAGAAGAAGGCTACAGACTACGACGAGGCGCTTGCTGATGCTAAGAAGCTTTTGACGGATCCAACCGCTACCCAGGCGCAGGTGGATGTGGCTCTTAAGAAGCTTGATGAGAAGCGTGACGCTCTTAAGGCTCAAGATACTAACGTTGAAGCACTGAAGAAGAGTGTTGATAAGAACGGTAAAGACGCAGAGGGTGCAAATCCTGCCGTCGAGGGCACAAAGGATTCCGACGCATATCGCAACGCATCTGATCCTCACTTCTTAACTGCTGATGGCAAGCCTGATGACACCAGGAACAACGCTGCTAAAGAAGCTAAGAAGGCATACGACAAGGCGTTAGCCGAAGCTCAGGAGTTGCTCTCAAAGCACGACGACACTAAGACGCCTCTCGATGCTAAGCCAACTCAGAAGCAGATTGACGATGCTTTGACAGAGCTCGATACCGCTCGTAAGACGCTTGAGGATACCTACAAGACCGACACTTCTAAGTTGAGCACTGAGGCGGATTTGTCTAAGGCGGATGCTGAAGGATCTTCTATAGATGGCAAGTTCGAGAACTCTCCAGAGTTCAAGAACGCCGACGCTAAGAAGGATGGTACCAGCGACAATGAGGATGTTAAGGCTTACAAGGATGCACTCAAGGCTGCTCGCGATCTTGTAAAGGCTGCAACAGATACAAACAAGAAGCCTTCTGAGCGTCCAACGCAGAAGCAGGTTGACGAGGCGCTTGAGGCTTTGAAGAAGGCAAAGCAAACTATTACTGATGGTTACAAGACCAATCTTGATGCGCTAACCGCTGCTAAAGATTTTGCGAATGGTGACTTTAAGAAGACTCCTGAGTATAAGAATGCGTCAGCTCTTAAAGATGACTCCTCTGATACGCAGAAGCAATCCAAGGCTAAAACTGATGTTGGAGCTTTGGATGAGACCACTGAAAACGGCGCTTTGAAGAAAGCTAAGGACATCATCGAGAATCCAACTGGCAAGACTCAGCAGGAAGTCGATGATGCTCTTAAGACCCTGCAAGCAGCCATGGATACAGTTACCAACGGGTACAAGACTGTTGTTGATCCTCTTGAAAAGGAGGTTGGCGACAAGGATGCTACAGGCAAGCCTGTAACTCCTCCATTCGAGGAGTCGATTCCGTACAAGAATGCTCTGTATAAGAAGCAGTCCGAAACTGGCGATGCTGCAACTGGTAATGACTCTGCCACCAAGAAGCTTCAAGATTATAACGAGAAGTTTGAAGCAGCGAAGAAGATTATCGATCAGGTGAATAATCCAGATCCGAACGCTGAGGTTGATAAGCAGCCAACTAATGCTGATGTTAAGAAAGCTTTGGATGACTTGCAACAGGCAAAGAAAGCTATCGATGATGCCTTTACGACTAATGCTAAGGATTTGAAGGATGAGTCTGCAAAGTCTACTGCTGACGGAGGCACAGTAGCAGATGCTGACTTTGAGGCTACTACTGAGTTCAAGAACGCTGATTCTAAGAAGGCTGAAGACGGCAAGTCAGATAATGCTGACATCTCTGCTTATAAGGAAGCGTTGAAGAAAGCTAGGACTTTGCTTGAAAAGTTCGGTGATGACAATAAACCAAAGTCTGATGCTAAGGATGTTCCAACTCAGAAGGAAGTTGACGAGGCTCTTAAGAAGCTTAAGGAAATCAAGGATAAAATTCTTGCTGATTATAAGACCAGTTCTACTGAGCTTCAGCAAGAAGTTGACAAGTCTAAGGATGGAGATAAAGACACTAGAGATGACGTGTTCGAGAACACTCCTGCGTTCAAGAACGCGACTGCTAAAGGTGATGACGCTGCTAAGAAGGCTCTTAAGGATTACAACGACAAGCTTACTGCTGCTAAGACTCTTCTCGCCAATTTTGATCGCACTACTGGTAAGCCAAAGACTAATCTTCCAGCTGGTACTAAAGTCCCAACCCAAAAAGAGCTTTACGATGCTCTAGATGCATTGCAAGCTGCTAAGAAGAAGATTACTGAAGGCTATAAGACTAATAAGTCTGATTTGGACACTGAGGCTGGTAAGGATTCTGACTTTACTAAGTCTCCTGAGTATCAGAATGCTGCAGGAAGCTCAGAGGCTGAGGCTTATAAGCGCGCATTGGATGAAGCTAATGCAGTTCTTAAGAACCCTAATGCAACTCAGGCTCAGGTTGATGAGGCTTTGAGGAGGCTTAAGGATGCTAAGCAGAAGCTTGCTGATTCTCATAAGACCGATAAGTCTGATTTGAACACTGAGGCTGACAATGATCCTGATTTCCGTAAGTCGATTCCGTTCATTATTGGTAAGGCTGCTGATTTGGCGGAGTATCAGCAGGCGTTGAATGATGCTGATAGTGTGCTTAAGGATCCTAATGCTACTCAGGATCAGGTTAATCAGGCTCTTCGTAGGCTTCGTGATGCTAAGCAAAAGTTGATTGATGCTTATAACAGGCTTATTAATACTGGTGTTGGTGTTAACGATGTGAATACTACTAGTGTTAATAATGTTGTTGATAAGAGTGTTTTGCAGTCTGAGGTTGATCAAGCTCTTGGTGATGTTTCGGCTAATGCTAATGGCGTAGTGGCTGATTCTAACTTGGTCAGTGAGTTTAATGCGGCTTTGAATCATGCTCGTTTAGTGTTAGCGGACGCGAATGCTACTCAGGGGCAGGTTGATTCGGCATTGGCTCGTTTGCGTGCTGCGCGTGCAGCTTTGCGTGCGGGAATGCTCGCGGCGCGTAATTCTGCTGGAATGAATCTTAAGCGTGGTGACGTGAGTGGTGTTAATACTGGCGCTAGTTTCTCGGTGTTTGCTGCTTTGGCTGCGGTGTTTGCTGGGCTCGGAGTGGTTGGCGCTGCGTCTAAGCGTAGGAAGCATTCGGCTCGTTAGTTTAATCTGTAGCAGTGTGTGATGCTGCTGCAACGTAATGTAAATTAATGGCTTGGGGATAGTTTCTTCAAGCCATTAATTATTTGGTGTTGCGCACTATTCCTTACTTGGTATTGCGCGACATTCTCTGTTTACTGTTGTATGAGGGCTGGCTAATTCTACGCTCGCGCGGATTAGCCGCGCTCACGCCTTCGCCGCACGTAAAGTCCACTGGACTTTACATTTAAGCGGCTCAGCGAATCGAGGTGACTTCTCGCGCATTATGCAGCTCGAAGTCGTCGATTCGCACAACGCTCTGCCTCTTACGTGTTGGTTGTTGTTGCGGTTGTTCCGTTTTGTCTTTGATTTTGTTTTTGTGTTGAGGTTTGTTTGTAGTGGTTGATCATTGGATTATTTGGTATCGGCTGCCGCTCTTATATTGTTCGACCAAGAATCACCCAGCCCTCTTACAAGTCTGAACAATTGCGTATCACTTAATCATCGAGATTCTCGATTTTTCTTGCTCTCTCAGCGAGTCGCCATCTAGCGACGCTGAGGCTCGCTTCGATAGCTGCGAAAAATCTCGAATCTCTACCTAGTTTGGCGTAATCATGTAGTGCGTTTGTACCGAGTTTACGGCGTGTCGTGTCGCTCGCGCAGGTTAGCTGCGCTCACGTCTTCGCCGCACGTAAAGTCCACTGGACTTTACGTTTGAGCGGCTCAGCGCTCCGAATTACCTTTTCGCGCTACGCTTTAAGCGAAAAGGTAGATTGGAGCGCAAATTCGGGAAATGTGAATGTGTTGTGTGCGTATAGAGCAAATCGTGGTGTTTAATCGCTTTAGCGACTAGATTATAAAAGTTGGGCAAATAAGCTTAAACGCGCATCAATTAAGCAGTGCCAACAAGTAAGCCATATATGTCGCAAAGGAGGATTAGTGACTGAGTGCAACACTTTAGCGAATCGCCACGCATCCAATCCGTGCGAGAGCAAGAACGCACACAAGAATGAGCGTGATAAAGAGCGCAATAACGAGTTCAATAGTATGCTCGTGGTTGCGCGCGCAAAAAATCGCGTTGGCAGAGGCACAACTTGCGCAAAAGTGATTCTTTTTGGCGAACACTCGGTTGTTTATGGCTACAGCGCAGTAGCGCTTCCATTGCAAAATCTTAAGATGCACGCAACAGTAACAAGTGCACGAACACTCAACGACACAAGCGCCACAGCAGACGAAGGCAAAAGAGCAGAATTATGCGATTCAGCAGAAGACCTTAGCTGCCAGATGCAAAACCTCATAACATTTAAAGCATTAGGATTTGATGGTCTTTTACGAAGCGCACCTGCGCGATTCGCGTCGATTAAAACCGCAATACAAGAGGCATTACGTTTTGCCAATTGGCAGGGCGAAGCATTGCAAATAGAAACCGCTTGCGATTTTCCGCCAGAGCGAGGATTGGGGTCTTCGGCGGCAGCAGCAGGAGCAGTGATCCGCGCAATACTCGACTACTACAGTATTAATGCCAGCGATGAAAAACTATTCGAGATTACGCAAGACGCAGAACGCGTTGCGCACGGGAAAGCATCTGGATTAGACGCCACAGCAACCAGTGCGATGCTGCAGCAGCCAGTTCGCTTCTTGGATGGCAAATTTAGCCGAATGAGCATAAGCCCAACAATACGCGCTTGGATTGTGCTAGCTGATTCGGGATTCAAAGGAACAACAAAAGTAACAGTAGAAGCATTACGCAAAAAACGCGATAGCCAGCCGAAAATCGTAAATGCACTTTTGCAAGAGCTTGGTCAAATCGCTCTTAACGCAGAGAATGATTTAGAGTTTGGCAATATACAAAATATTGGATCGAGCATGACTCGTGCTCACAAAATTCTTGCGGAATTAGGTATAAGTACGCCATTTTTAGACGCTCTAGTTAAAAATGCTTGCGAAAATGGTGCTCTAGGAGCAAAGCTTACAGGCGGAGGCGGAGGTGGATGCATTATAGCCATTGCGCAAAGTCAGGAGGATGCGTCTAAAGTAAGCATAGCGCTTAAAAACGCTGGAGCAGCTAGAACGTGGATTGTAGAAATCGGACAATAATCATAACTAATTCGTTAGTATGCTTTAAAAACGCTTTAAAGACTAAAGACTTAAGAAAGGATACGCGTGGAAAACGTTGAAATTGAGCCAAAAATAGCGTTTAATGTGCTTGATGATATTGATTCGTTTAATAACAGTAATCACGGAGCCGCTTTTACAGCTACAGCAAACGCAAATATTGCGCTAATCAAATATTGGGGGAAACGAGATGAAACTCTGATTTTGCCATATACTTCCTCATTATCTCTGACTTTAGACGGATTTTCCACAACAACAAAAGTACGATTTGATGATTGCCTAGAGGCAGACTCGATTTGCTTAAACGGAGTAAATTTTACAGGCGATTTACTCCAAAGTTCAGAGCGTGCACGAATAGTAAAAATGCTAGATATTGTGCGAAAAATGGCTGGAATTAAGAGCAAAGCGCAAGTCGTAAGCGTAAACACAGTTCCAACAGCCGCAGGATTAGCTTCTAGCGCATCTGGTTTTGCGGCACTTGCGTCTGCAGCATCATACGCCGCAGGATTAAACCTAAGCCCACGCAACTTATCGATTCTAGCTCGCAAAGGATCTGGATCAGCATGCAGGTCGATTTACGGCGGATTAGTATTATGGAACGCTGGCACAAGCGACGAAACGTCTTACGCAGAGCCAATCGAAACACCAGAAGAGCTTCAACTCGCAATGGTAACTGTTATTTTAAACTCTAGTAAAAAGAAGATTTCAAGCCGTGAAGCAATGCGACGCACAGTAGAAACATCACCAATCTACGCAGACTGGATCAAAAACTGCAAAAAAGACCTAAATACGGCGTTATCAGCTATCAAAAATTGTGATATTCAAGCATTGGGAGAAGTGTCGGAGAGAAACGCTTTAGGAATGCATGACGCAATGCGCGCGGCTGCTGAAAGCGTAAACTATTTAACAGATGAAACGCATGTTGTGCTTAACGTTGTGCGAAAAATGCGCGATGAAAGCGGATTTCCAGTTTGGGCTACAATGGATGCTGGTCCGAATGTTAAAGTTTTAACTAGCGCGGAGCAAGTTTTGCGAGTTAAAAACGAGTTGAGTTTGCGCGTGTTGAGTGAGATTAAGCGTTTGCGCGAGTCGCAGGAATCGCCGTCATTTAGCAGCTTTGCGCAATCCAATCCGCAGTTTGTTATTGCGCGCCCAGGAAGTGGCGTTAGCATACGGAGAGAATCATGACTAATGAGCAAGCTTTAGCGCCTGGAAAACTTTACATAGCAGGCGAATACGCTGTTGTAGATGGATGCGCTGCAATCGTAGCAGCTGTGAATCGTTATGTAAAAGTTACAGTTGACGATGACAACCTACTAATACGTGATAGTCATGGAAAAACGTATCACAGCTGCGACTTTAATAAAAACGAATCCGAAAAAAATAATCTTAAAAAACTAGATTTACCAACATTTTACGGAAAAATCACGAGTGAGTCTAAAAACTATAAGCCTCTTTATTGGAAGCGTGGAATCTTCGGCAGGGAATTTATTTTAGACGAAAAAGATGCAGAAGATATAACTATGAGCGCAAAAGACTCAACGGATGCTTGCGACTTGCCAGCGGAAAAGTCGCCAGCAGCCAGCGATGAACAAAACCAAGATTCTCAAATAAAAAAATTAAAAAAAATCTATTCATACGTATTTTCCGCAATGCAAATAGTAGACGATTTTGCGCGCGAAACAAAAGAAGTAAAAAACGTTTTACTAGATGAAGGAAATACAGCCATAAACCTATACAATCTACAAATAGAAAGTGATTTAGACGATAAAAAAACAGGCAAAAAATACGGGCTTGGATCATCTGCAGCCGTAACGGTGGCGGCTGTGCGAGCGCTGTGCAAATGGTACGGATTAACGCTTACAACGCCAGAATTGTGCAAGCTAGCCATAATTGCATCGTCGCTAGTAAAAAAGTCAGGAAGCGGCGGAGACGTGGCAGCAAGCGCATACGGCGGATGGGTAATGTACCGCGCGTACAATCGCGAATGGCTTGAAGCAGAAATAGAAATGATTGAAAGTGGAGACTCAAGCCTACACAAGCTGCTTATAAAAAAATGGCCGCGATTTGAAGTAAAACGATTAAAAGTAGGCGCAGGCTTGCGACTCTTAGTTGGGTGGACGGGGAATCCTGCCAGCAGCGCAGAACTTGTTGGAAGTGTAAAAGCTGGAGTGAAGGCTGGCGATTTAACCGCGCACAATCCCTCTAAAACAAGCGCTAAGACTTACTCTAAAACATACGAAGATTTTTGCGTACAAAGCGAAAAATGCGTGCAAAAAATCGCAAATGCGCTAGAAAATGGGCGCATAGACGCGTTATTAAGCGGATTTGCGCGAAATCGTGCGCTGCTAAAAGATCTTGGCGAAATCACGGGAACACTAATCGAAACGCCAAAACTCACGCGGCTAATAGAAGTTGCCAATGGTGCAGGATTGCCGTCCAAAACAAGTGGAGCAGGCGGAGGAGATTGCGGAGTCGCGATTGCGCGCGCGGAAGATTTTGATGCTGTGTTTGCTCGCATTGAAGAAGAATGGCAAAACAGCGGTATTGAGGCGCTTAATCTGAAAGTCGCAGAATTTGATGAAAGCGGCGACCTCTCGCTTATTGAACAACGCAAAGACGATCACATAAAACTCGCGTGCGAACAATACAATGCGCACGCGGAATCTGGTTTTGAACACGTGCGATTTATTCCAAACGCGCTGCCTCAATTGGCATTAAGCGATGTAGATACAAGTGTGAGCGTGTTTGACGAAAGCACAAAATGGGATACTCCGCTGTATATTAACGCAATGACTGGCGGCAGCAAAAAAGGCGAAAATATAAACGAGTCGCTAGCGAGGGTAGCTGCAAAAACTGGCTTAGCAATGGCTTCTGGCTCGCTAAGCGCAGCGCTTAAAAATCCGCGGCTTGCAGGGACTTTTAGCGTGATTCGACGCTTTAATCCGCATGGATTTGTAATGGCGAATGTAAGCGCAGGAGTGAGCGCTGAGCAGGCGATTAAAGCTGTAGAAATTTTGCAAGCAAACGCGTTGCAAATCCACCTAAACGCGGCACAAGAGCTTGTGATGAGCGAAGGAGACCGCGATTTTAGTGCGTGGCTTAACAATATTGAGGCCATTGCGCGCGAGCTTGATTCAATGAAAGTGCCAGTTGTTGTTAAAGAAACTGGATGCGGAATGAGCGCTCATGATGTGCTGCGGTTGCAAAATGTGGGCGTGCATGCGGTGGACGTTGGCGGACGCGGAGGCACGAATTTTGTTGCGATTGAAAACGCAAGGCGTGGGCGTAAAAGCGACTACGAGTTCCTCGACTCCTGGGGGCTTACAACTGTCGAATCGTTGCTAGACATAGCGCAATGCGATGAGATTTTGTGCGAGCCGCGCGATTCATCGGATTCTTGCAATAGTGCGCGAATGCAAGTGTTTGCAAGCGGAGGAGTGCGTACGCCGCTTGATGTTGTGCGCTCATTGCGGCTTGGTGCAAGCGCTGTTGGAGTTGCTGGCGAGTTTTTGCACACGCTTATTAACGAAGGAGAAGATGCGCTTGTTGAGCAAATTGAGTCTTGGAAGGCGCAGATTCGTGTGATTATGGCGTTGCTTGGATGCAAGAATATTGAGGATTTGCGCGAAAATTCGCGGATTTTGATTGATGATAAGCCCTGTGTGATTTAATGTCGGGCGTAGTGATATAATTGTGTAGTTGTGCGTTCAAGCATGCTTATTTGTTTATGCGATTTAGCGTCGGTTAGTCGCGTGGGCGGTTTGCGTGGGTGAGCGACGCAAGACTTGCAAGTCAAAGAAAATAGGAGTCCAATTATGGCAGCTCGTTGCGCAGTATGTGGCAAGGGACCGCAAACCGGTTTCAGCGTTTCACATTCGCACATCCGCAATAAGCGCACCTTCCGCCCGAACCTTCAGCCGGTTCGCACCACCATTGATGGCGAAAATGTTCGCCTTCGTGTGTGCGTAAAATGCATTAAGGCAGGCAAGGTTCAGCGCGTTGAGGCGTGAATCGCGTGTTAGATGTAAGGCCCTGAGCAGTGCTCGGGGCTTTTTTATTTCCCTATTTTTCGCTTAAATCGTAGCACGCTTTCCTATTTGTTGTTGCGCGAGGTTTGAGTATTTCTCTCCTCGCAAGTCCCGTCGCTACGCTCCTCTTTTATTGCTCGTATAGAAATACATCAAACCTTCTGAATATCTAAAACTTTTGCGTGGTTTTTATCACCGAGATTCTCGATTTTTCTTCTTCATTCGATGAATCACCATCAAAGATGCTGAGGTTCATCTCATTCAGTGCGAAAAATCTCGAATCTCCACCTCACTTGCGCTCCGACCTACCTTTTCGCTTAAATCGTAGCGCAACGATTATAATCGAAGTATGGCAGCACGCATAACACTAAACACAGCAATATCGTCAATCGTAAGCAACAAGAGACGCGCGTCTGCTCTAAAATCGCTAGGCGTAATCACAGTAAAAGACGCGCTAACATACTACCCGTTTAGAGTCACAAATCCGCTAAAACGCGCGCATTTAAGCCAAATTTTGCCAGGTCAAGAAGTGGCGTTCTCAGCGACAATACAATCTATAAACATAGTGCAAATGGCAGCGCGACGAGGATATCGGCTAGAAGTAAACGTAGCGCAAGATGCGGCACAAGCACAGATTGTGTATTTTTCAAAGAACAGACAATACGTGCAATGGGTTAGTGGCAGAATTGCAGTAGGACAAACCGTTGTTGTAGGAGGCACAAGCGGCGAGTTCAATGGGAGACTACAGTTTACACATCCGCAGATTCTAACTGTTCGAGCAAAGAGTGCTGAAAGCGATGATTCTGCTTATAATACTGATGTGCGCGTGCAAAACAGCGATGATTTTTCTGTGCAAAGTGTAGAAGATGGGATTGAAAAACTTTGCGCGCCACAACCGATTTACCACGCAAATTCGAGAATATCTAGTGAACATATTCACGAGACGATTTTAGGATTATTGCGACTTTTTAAGACTTGCGATTCTAGCGATTTTAATGTTGATACTACAGGTGTTGCTGATACAAATGTTCCTGATACAAATGTTCTTTCAGATGTTTTGCCAGACGTTCTGCCACAATTCGTCACAAACAGTAGAAACCTAATGCACCGCGCGGCAGCATTCGAATCAATCCACAATCCACAAAACAAAAACGACTTTGAAAACGCAATACACACAATGCGCTACGAAGAAGCATTCATATCACAAATAGCAGTTTTGCAATCACGCAAAAAATCAGGGGAAAATAAGGCATACACGTGCGAAAACAGCGAGCTAAGAAAACACTTTGAAGAAAGCCTACCATTCGAGCTAACAGAAGGACAAAAAAACGTTATTAGCGAAATAACAGCAGATATGCAAGGCGAATCTCAAGCAACCGAGGAGTCCCCATTAAAACCAATGCGTCGTCTTTTGCAAGGAGAAGTCGGCTCTGGAAAAACAATAGTAGCAATGAGCGCAATGCTACAAGCCGTAGGATCAGGACACCAAGCGGTACTAATAGCCCCAACACAAGTATTAGCATCACAGCATGCCACAAACCTACAACAGATGATTGAGCGTGCAGGGATAAACGTTGAAATAACGCTCATAACAGGCGGAATGAAGCTAGCCAGCAGACGAAGTGCACTAGCAAAAGTAGCAAGTGGAGAGCCAGCGATTATTGTGGCAACACACGCAGCTTTCTCCGCAAGCTTTAAACCAACAAACCTAGCGCTGGTGATAATCGACGAACAGCACAGATTTGGCGTAGAACAACGAGACACACTATTACGCAAGATAAGCGGAAACGCGGTTCCACACTTGTTAGTCATGACAGCCACACCAATACCGCGATCCGCAGCAATGACATGGTTTGGAGACCTAGACGCATCCTATTTAACAGAGCTTCCAGGCGGACGCAAACCAATCCGCACTTTTGTAATAAACGAAGAAGACTCGCATAAGATGGCATCCATGTTCTACCACATTCGCTCTAGAATCGATGCAGGAGAGCGAGCATATGTTGTATGTGCTCGAATAGACAGTGAAGACAGTGAAGAAAACAACGATAATACTTACAATAATGCTGATGCGATCTACCAAGAAAACCAAGACTCATACACTCTAAATTCACAAAATACCCAAAATACACAAATTGCTCAGCGAGAAGTCCACACAGTTTTACAAATATCAAAACGCTTACAAAACCTACCACAATTCAAAGGCGTAGAATTCGCACAACTAACAGGTCGTACAAGCGACGAAGAAAAACGCGAAATAATGCACAAATTCGACAGTGGACAAGTACAAATCCTAGTTTCCACAACGGTTATAGAAGTCGGAGTAGACGTAGCAAAAGCCAGTTGTATAGTGATTTTCGACGCAGACCGCTTCGGACTAGCACAACTACACCAGCTCAGAGGACGAGTGGGACGTTCAGGCACACAATCCTGGGCTTTCCTAGTGTCAAACGCACCAAACAACCAGTTAGCAGCTGAACGTTTACAAGTAGTAGAAAACTCGTTAGACGGCGCCATAATAGCCCAAAAAGACCTAGAATTAAGAAACGTTGGAGACGTTCTAGGAGACAGTCAGTCAGGTGGAAAATCCAGTCTAAAACTATTAAGAGTAGTAAAAGACGCAAAAATCATTGCAGAAGCAAGAGAGGACGCAAACACGCTACTAGAACACGACCCGACCTTACTAGAACATCCACAAACCGCCGGAGCAGTTTTAGACTTTACACAAGGTAGCAGCACAGCAATACTAAGCAATTAGATTAATGAAATCAGATTCATGAAACACAAATTGCCCAAGTAGTTTTGTACAAAAATCGCTTTTAATAGGCTAAAAGCACTATTAAAAGCGGCTGATAACGATTAAGCACCCAGACGCCAAATAAAAAAAAATAAACGCCAAATAAAAAAATAATATAATAAAAAATAATATATATTTTCACAATAAACGTGCGAAAAAAACAATTTTTGAATATCCTAGATATATAGAAAGGTAAAATCGCGAGAGATGAGGCAAAGATGACTGAGCGCGAACAACAAATTCTATCGTGGATTCAACAGAACCCTATGATTAGTCAGCAAGAACTTGCAGACCTAGCAGGAATAACAAGATCAGGCGTAGCTGCACACATTTCCAATCTTATTCGCAAAGGATACCTTAGAGGAAAAGGATACATAGTCACACCACCCAGCTACGTAACAGTAATAGGCGGAATAAGCATGGACGTGCTGGGAATCGCGTGCGGAGACCTAATGGACTACACTTCAAACGCTGCAAAAGTACGATACGCGCTAGGCGGAGTCGGACGAAACATAGCCGTGGCACTAGAAAGAATGAACACACGAGTAAGCCTAGTATCCGTGTACGGCGGCGACCACAACGGAGAATTATTCAAAGTCGACGCGTCTGTAAACGGATTAGAAATAGGATACTCAAAGCAGCTACCAGATGCAATGACAGCATCATACATGTATGTAGGAGACGCATCGGGGCAAAGGCTTTTAGCACTAGACGACATGAGCATCTACGATTACATGACACCAGACTTCTTGCGCGAAAGAATATCGATAATAGAAAACGCAGACATAGTTGCACTAGATACCAACATTTCACAAAAATCCTTCGAATGGGTGTGCGACAACTATCACAGACCAATAATGGTGCGCGCAATAACCGATGCAAAAGCTCCACGAATACTTTCCAGACTACACTGCATAGACACACTCATATTAGACACAGCCGAATCGCAGGCGTTAACAGGCATTTGTGCGGTAGACGAAAAATCTGCAGTAAGATGCGCTAAAGTATTGCTAAAACGCGGAGTTGGGCATGTGTTTGTTAACTCGGGGCGCGAGGGAGTAGCGTATGGCGTAGCGGACGAGGGAGTAGCGTTCTATCCCGTACCGCTAAAACGTGTACAAAGAATGATTGTTGCGCACGGAAACGGTGGAGAAGGCGTGCGCGCGGTTGGCAACGACAATGGTTCAAGCGATGCTGCTACAGCGGCGTTGATCTATGCTAGGTATAATCATTTTGATAACACGAAGACAGGGCGATTCGCTGTAGCCGCCGCAGCTCTTAACACGGAATCGGTAGAAGCTGTGCACGAGTCGATGACTCCAGAGCTTGTAATGGAGAGAATGGAAAACATTCACGAGCGCGTGTAAATACCAAATCTCTATCTTTGGTGTTGAGCAAAAAATTAGCCTGAGAATGGTGCGCAAAATATGATTTCTGCAACATTCTCAGGCAATTATTAAAAGAATGAAAACGAATGAATTAGATTAGTGAATCACTCGCAATCTTCTGGCTTAGGAATCAAGAACGAGCATGCAAACGCCAAGGCAAGTAGCACGATTCCAGCAACCATCGAAGCAATATATCCAGCTGATGCTCCAGCAGATTGTACAAAATTAGTCATAACAGCGTAAAGAATCGCAAAGCTCAAGCCTGCACCAAGATTAAACGCACCAGCATTCATTCCAGGCAAATATCCAGGATTATCCTTTGGCGAAAGCACAATTCCAAGACCGTTAAGCATAATGTTTGCAACGCCAGCATAACTGATACCAAGCCACAAAGAAAGCACTACAAGCGACCAAACAGAAGGCGAGGCTGCAACATAAATTCCAAACACCACGCCAAGAACGCTCACAAGAATTCCAGCACGCAGCACAAGACGATACCCGAACTTTGCAGCAAGCATACCCGCAACAGGTCCAAACACGAAGCCGATGATTGCGTAAGGTGTAAGCGTTGCAAAGCTTACGATGTCCGCACCCATTCCAGCGCCAGCCTTAGCATCTTGAGCTAGCTGTGGAACAACGCCGTTCATAATTGCAAATACGCCAGTCATAGTAAGAAGCGTGCAAGAAAGCAAGCCCCAAGTGCGACGCTGACTCATATATTTTGTAGAAACAAGAGGAGCAGAGTTTTTGCCCTCTACGTTCCAGAACACTACAAAGAATACTACTGCAAGAACCACAAGACCTGCTACAAGACTCAAATTCGCGCCAGCAAGTTTACCAATCTCGTTGATAGCAAGATATGCTGCTAGGAATGCTATACCAAGGGTTACAACTCCAACCCAATCCATCTTTGGCGTATCTTGAGCATGGGATTCTTCAGCATAGAAAGCAACCAAAAGAACAGCGATTATACCAATGGCTGCCATAGTCCAGAATACGGATCTAAAGCCAAAGTTTCCTGCAAGCCAGCCGCCAAGAAGCGCATCAACGCCTGCAATACCGCCGTTCACAGAAGTCAGAATTGCCATTAGCTTTGCGTAGCGTTTTTCTTCGCTAACGCGCACGCGAAGCATAATCAAGCACATTGGTACAACAGGTCCGCTTGCTCCTTGAAGAATTCGTCCAATCATAAGAACTGTTACATTTGGCGCAATAGCGCTAACTGCACAACCCAAAATAGTGGAGATTAAAATCCCAGTAAGAACCTTTTTTCGTCCAACAAGATCAGCTAAACGCGGCAAGAACAGCGAGAATAATGCTGCTGCAGTAAAGAATACTGTTTGCGTTAAGGCGATTTGAGAATCCGTTGTTTTAAGCTCTCGAGTCATTGTTGCTAGAGCTGGAGAAAGCATAGATGCGTTAAGCTGGAATGCGAAAATCGCCACAAGCAGCGCTACCATAAGCGCTACGATTGATCGTCCACCCTTATCCAACATAGATGGTTTTTTAGATGAAACCTCAGTCATGATTAACCTCTATTTTCAATTACCTCAATTATTTCAATTCTTTTAAAGCGTCAATAATCAAATCCCAGAACTTGTTAAAGTCGAGTTTAGTTGCCACTTGAGTATGGCACTTGTCAGCCGATGGCTCTGGTCCACGCAAATCTGCTACCGTCATGCCAAGCGTCAAATCTCCCTTAATCTCAACGTCTACAGGGCATCTACGAGTTTGTACAACGCTGTGATCTATCAAATATGCAACCGTGCAAGGATCGTGAACTGGTGGGTCGATAAAGTCTTGGTTGTTCTTGTATGCCTTACGGAAGAAGTTCATCAATCCGCTTGCAAAAGCAGAAAGAGGCGTACCGATAGCGTCAATCCTAGCTTGTACTTCTGGAGTGCAAAGTGCCTGATGAGTTAAATCAAGACCAACCATTGTAATAGGCCAATCTTCATTAAACACAACGTGAGCGGCTTCAGGATCTACCTTAATGTTAAACTCTGCAACTGCGCTCCAATTGCCAACGTGATAGCCGCCGCCCATGAGAACGACTTCCTTAACTCGGCTAACGATTCGTGGCTCTAGGCGAACTGCCATAGCTATGTTTGTAAGAGGTCCAGTTGGTACAAGTGTGATCGTGCCTGGCTCATGACTCATTATTGTGTCAATAATCCAGTTTACTGCGTGTCCCTCATCTAAAGGACGAGTTGGCTCTGGCAAAGTCACTCCATCCAGGCCGGTTTCTCCGTGAACGGCAGCAGCAACTTCTAGAGGACGGATCATTGGGCGGTCGCAGCCTGCGTGAACAGGGATATTTGTAGCATGTGCCATTTCTAGAGTTGCTCGCGCATTGTAAGTCACCTTTTCTAGGCTTTGATTTCCGCCGACTGTTGTTACACCAAGCAAATCAATGTTTGGATTGCCAAGCGCTAGCAGAATAGCCATAGCGTCGTCATGACCTGGATCGCAATCTAGAATGATTGTGGTCATTTTAGCTCCTTAGTTGTTTAGTTATATGTCAGTTGTAGTTGGGATTTATATATTTTATGCTTAGGCTTTTTAGCGAACTTCATTGTTTAGCGTAGTTTGGGATAAATCGTCAGAAACCAGTGCTAAGCAACATTTGTTTATATAAATAAACAAATGACCGTTCCAAGTATATCAATAACAAAATTCGACACAAGTCTAAGTAATTTAAAATGATATGCTTAAAACATGCACGTAATTGCAGGAAGATTTAAAGGCACGCCATTATGCGCTGCAAAGTCATGTACAAGACCAACAACAGATCGCACAAAAGAGGCGATTTTTTCTAGGCTCGACTCATGGGGAGTATGCGATGGTGCTCGAGTACTCGACTTATTCGCTGGCACAGCGGCGTTAGGTGTAGAAGCGATTTCTAGGGGCGCAAGAGAACTCGTGTGCGTGGAAGCGAACGCAGCTGCGGCGGCGTTAATAACAAAAACTGTTAAAGTACTACAAAGTCAAGGCGCGTGGAGTGAAGATTTAAGCGCTCGCGTAAATAAAAGACGCGCAGAGCAGTTCGTACAAGACTACAGCGGTGAAGCGTTCGATTTGGTGTTTGTGGATCCGCCGTACGCATTAGAGACAGAGCAAGTTGAGCTTTTGATTGAGAATATGGTCAGTAAGGGCGTTGTAAGTGCCGCAGCTGACACGCTTATTGTTTTAGAGCGTAGCGCGCGCAGTGTTGCGCCTAAGATTTGTGCTGGGTGGGAGATTTTCGACACGCGCAACTATGGCGAAACTGCCGTTATGTTTATTCAAGCACGCGCTTTGACTGAGCTTGAAATTGCATAATGCATTTCAAGCTCCTTCAAAGCGTGATTTGGCTCAAATGTAAAGTCCAATGGACTTTACATGCCAAATCAGCCGAACGGCTACTAATAGCCGTTCGGAATAGCGCAGCTAAATTTTACAGGTTGTCGCGCGTTTTGGCGAATCGCCAGAAACCTCCCACCCAAGGCTAATCAGCGTTTTTCTATCCTGCTTACTAAGCGACTTGCAATCAAGTTTCTCAATTAAATCTGGTCTAATCTGGCTCGTGCGCGCTAGTGCATCATCTCTGCGGAAGCGATCCACTTTAGCGTGGTCGCCCGAAGTAAGAATCGCAGGCACGCTAATATCGCGCCAAGTTGTGGGACGAGTGTATTGGTGATGCTCAAGAATCGCATCCGCGCCAGTGTACGACTCTTCAACAATCGACTCTGGGTTACCCATAAAGCCTGGAATCAAGCGCGTAATGGCCTCTACCATAACGCTAACAGCCACTTCGCCGCCGTTAAGAACGTAGTCGCCAATGGAATATTCGCGCACATCTACTCCGCGCGATTGATAGTATTCTGGGATTCGCGCGTCATAGCCTTCGTAGCGTCCGCACCCAAATACAAGTCGCTTTGCGCTTGCTAATTGTGTAGCGTCTTTTTGCGAAAACAGTGGGGCAGAAGGGTTTGGGAAGATTAGAACTGTGCCGTTATCGCCAATATCGGCTTTGTTATCGTCATTATCGGCGTCATCTCCATTATAAAGCAGCTCATCAAGGCATTCCGCCCACACTTCTGGCTTCATAACCATTCCAGCGCCGCCACCAACTGGCGTATCATCAACCGATTGATGAACGTCATGCGTCCATTTTCTAAGATTATACGCGTTGATTTTAAGCAAGCCATTATCTTGCGCTTTACCAAGCAAGCTCAAATCTAGCATGCGAAAATATTCAGGGAACACGGAGATTATGTCGATTTGCATTTTATAAAGCCTTTAAGCTTAAATCATGTGTTTTAGATTCCTGGGATTAATCCACCTGGAGGATCTAAAGTTAAATATTTTTCTTTAAGATTAACTTCTGGAACCAGTGCTTGAACGAAAGGCACTAGCGCAGTTTTATCATCGCCAACAGGAGTTGAAAGTCGGATTTTAAGCAATGATTGAGCACCATCAATAACGTCTACGACTTTGCCGATTTCACGCGGCGCAACTCCAAGTGAATTATTCTCACAAATGCGCGCGCTAAGACCCACCAAATCCTTAATATACCAAGCATTTTCTTGCTCTAACTCTTGCGCGCTTTGAGCCTTAGTATAAAGCTCAAAGCCGTTTAAGGCCTCTGCATCGTTGCGATTTAGACTTTGTTCAAAAAGCAAAATCCAACGGCTTTTAAACGTTCGCGCAGACTCGATTGTAAACTCGCGCTCGCCATTTTGCGTGTAAAGCACATTGCCTGCTTTAAAGCGCTCATAAGGTTCGTCGGTAAAAATTTGGACAGTGACTTCGCCTTTTAGTCCTTGCGCTTTTCCAATACGACAAACCCTCAGTAGGTTGTTTGAACCTTGCTGAGGGTCGTCAAAAAGTTGGTTTTTAGCCACGTTCAATCTCACTTACGTACGTCCATAATGTCAACGCGAACGTTGTGGCGGCTTAAAGCCTGTACAACAACGCGAATGGCATTAGCGGTACGACCGTTTCTTCCAATAACTCTACCGATGTCTTCTGGATTTACGCGCACGCGCAAGAGTTCGCCGCGAGCGTTTTCGTGAGAACGCACGGACACGTCATCTGGAAAATCAACGATGTTTTTAATGAGATGTTCCACAGCTTGAGCCAGCATAATTACTCAGCCTTTTCCTCGGCTTCAGCATCTGCTGCTGGAGCTTCTTCAGCTTCGTTCTTAGCGGCTTCTGCAGCAGCCTGAGCCTTTGCAGCGGCTTCGGACTTAGCAGCCTTAAGCTTCTGAGCTTCGGCTTCTACAGCCTCAACGCGAGCCTGTGCGTCTGGACCAGCTTCGCCAGTCTTCAAAGTGCCTTCTGCACCTTCAAGACCCTTGAACTTCTGCCAATCGCCAGTAATCTTTAGCAGCTTCAACACTGGTTCGGTTGGCTGTGCGCCAACGCCAAGCCAGTACTGTGCGCGGTCAGACTTAATCTGAATCAAAGATGGCTGCTTGTTTGGATCGTAGATGCCGATCTCTTCGATGGACTTGCCGTTACGCTTGTTGCGCGAATCAGAAATTACAACGCGATAGAAGGCGTAGAACTTCTTGCCCAATCTCTTAAGACGAATCTTGGTTGCCAAAATGGCTCTCCTTATAACTAGAGTCGTAGAATTTCGCTCGGGTGTGGGGCACTCCTTGCGAGTTCCACTGTTCCTCGCGTGGTCGATAAGAGGGCTTCGATTCACGCGAATAACTTTTCTATTATGACTGATTGCGTGGACTATATGTTTTCCTGAGAATGTTGCTCAAACTGGCGTGTTGAGCTACAAACTCAGGAAATGTCGCTCGCGCGGCTAATCCGCGCGAGCGCAGAAACACCCAGCCCTCACGCAACAGTAAGCAAGGAAATGCGCGAAGGTAAAGTAATAAACCATCAAGAAGCGGCAAACTAGAGGTGGATTGAAACGCAAACGATTAACGCAAAGTGGTCGCTTCCATCCACGCGAATCGCGCGTTGCTCTGTGGCTATAGCGTTGCATCCTGTTGATTTTACTAGCACATGGTCAAGTGCAAGATTCGGCCATTTTTGCCACGCTGGCCAAGTCTTTAGTCGCTTGCCGATTTGCATTGATGCGTCTAAAAAGCCTGATTTTAGTAGCGCTCTAAAGCTTGGGTGGTCTGGAGTAGAGTTTAAGTCTCCGCCGATTATTTTGACTTTTTTGACGTTGTTTTCATTGTGATTTTCGCCGATTTTTGCAAGCGCCATTATTCCGCTGCTCCAAGACGCACATCCGCGCATAGGCGACTTTGGATGCGCCGAAGCGAATGTTATTAAAAGATTTTCCGCGGATGAGTCGCAAGTGACCGACGTAACAATTGGCACGTTTGCTGCATCAATCTTAATCGACTTACCAAAAGATTTAACATTGCTTAGTCGCGTATAAATCGCGTTAAAGCCGCCATTTTCATGTCCGTTCGCGCTTCCCAATTGCACATGTGGAAAATCGCGCTTAATCCCAAGTTTTTCAAGGTTTTTTACAAGTTTTTTGCTTACTTCTTGTAAAAGAATCGTATCGATTTTATGCGTTTTTGCTAACTTTATTATTTGACTTGCGTTTGCGCGACCATATCTGCAATTAAGCGTCATAACGCGGATTTCTCTCGATTTTTCTAGTGATAATTCTGGCGATTTTTCCTGTTTTATTCGCCGCAATCTTACTGCCCAATACGGCGTATACGATTTTAAAGAGATTACGAATAACAGCGCATATGCTACGCACAAAAATAAATAAGATTTATAAAATTCATTTTGCGATCGTGTTGCAACTGCAGCCACAGCGCTGGCGACTTGCCCAAGTGCAGCGCAAAACGGCGCAATTGGAAGCAATGCAATAACATATGGCAGTGGCTTTAGTCTATCCGCTCCAGCTGGCAGCCACCTAAGTAGCTGCCAAGCTAGAAGCAAAACAAGTGCAACAAGTAAAATTGCAAGTAAAATAGCGTAAATCATCTACTGATTATTCGTATTATTCGCATTATCTGCCGAAAAGACCTGCGAGTCCGCCGCCCAAATTAGGAGGTAAATCAGGCATTTCGTCAGCAAAGTCACCTTCGCCACTCATAAGATTTTGAAGATTTTCTGGCAAATTATTAGGCAAATCCTGCTTCTTCTTCATAAAAGCAGACTCGCCATTCGCGTCATCATTTGCACTATTCGCAGAAGAATTTCCAGACAAGCGTTCTCTAAGCGCGCGCTCCTCGGCCTCGCGACGCATAGGATTACCAGACTTTCCACCCTTCTTCTTGCTCTTCTTGTCTTTACGCTTCGACTTTCCGCCAGGACCGCCAAACCCAGGCATTCCGCCCATTCCAGGCATTCCTGCGCCGCCGCCATTGCTCATTCGCTTCATCATTTTAGCTGCTTGCTCAAAGCGTTGCAAAAGCGCATTCACTGCAGAAACTGGAACACCTGCGCCAGCTGCAATGCGCGCGCGCCTAGAACCATCAATAATCTTGGTGTCTTTGCGCTCTTTAGGCGTCATCGAACGAATAATAGCTTCCGTGCGGTCTATCTCGCGGTCATCAAACTGCTCAAGTTCCTGTCTGTGCGCTGCCATTCCAGGCATCATACCAAGAATCTTCTTCATAGAACCAAGCTTTTTAACCTGCTGAAGCTGATCCAAAAAGTCGTCTAGTCCAAAAGTTCCTTCAGATATTTTAGCGGCAGCTTTTCTAGACTCTTCCTCGTCAAACTGTTTTTGCGCATTCTCAATAAGCGTTAGAATATCGCCCATGTCGAGGATTCTTGAAGCCATTCTATCTGGATGGAAAATCTCAAAATCCTTCAAACCTTCGCCAGTAGAAGCGAACAAAATCGGCTTTCCCGTAACGCTTGCAACAGATAATGCAGCGCCGCCTCGTGCATCGCCATCTAACTTAGAAAGCACAACACCCGTAAAGTCAACGCCCTCGTTAAACGCTTGAGCCGTACGAACAGCGTCCTGACCAATCATGGCGTCTATAACAAACAGAATTTCTTGCGGATTAACAGCATCGCGAATCTCGCGCGCCTGCTGCATAAGAGCATCGTCCACGCCAAGGCGACCAGCGGTATCGATAATAACCGTGTCGTACATTTTTGCGCGCGCGTAGTCAATAGAATCTCGCGCAACTTTAACAGGGTCTCCAGTGGCTAAACCAGCCGAAACAACTTCGCTACCACCGTCACTTTGCACGCCTCGCTCTGGCGCAAAAATCGCCACACCTGCACGCTCTGCAACAACCTCAAGCTGCGTAACAGCGTTAGGACGTTGCAAATCCGCCGCAACAAGCAAAGGCGTATGACCCGAATCCTTAAGCCAGTAGCCCAACTTTCCAGCGAGCGTTGTTTTACCAGCGCCTTGCAAACCAGCAAGCATGATTACAGTTGGTGGATATTTTGCAAAATTCAGCGGTCTATCAACGCCTGAACCCAAAACGTTTGTAAGCTCGTCGTTTACAATTCGCACAACTTGCTGAGCAGGATTCAGTGCGCTAGAAACTTCCTCGCCTAGTGCGCGCTCGCGAATTTTAGCAGTAAACGATCGCACAACATCTAGGGCTACGTCTGCGTCTAAAAGCGCACGACGAATTTCACGAATCGTGCCGTCGATGTCTGCGTCGGATAATTTCCCTTTTCTGCGCAAGTGTTTGAATGCGCCAGAAAGTCTTTCTGTTAACGAACTAAATGCTGCCATAATTGCTCTATTCTACAGGTTGTTTGGAATGTTTTGTTGTATTGCTTTTTATTATGTTTACATTGCTTTTTCTTAAGACAAATGCCACGATGATCCTTGTGCACAATCTTCGATTACAACGCCAGCGGCGGTTAAAGAGTCGCGAATCGCGTCTGCGCGTGCAAAATCCTTAGCTGCGCGTGCAATCGCTCTTTGTTCAAGCTGATTTGCAATCAAAGATTCAAGAGCCTTGTGTTCCGCGCTTGCGCCATTATTCGCACCTAAATCTTGCGATTTTTGCGCGTTGCTGCGCCATTGTGGAGCGTATGGGTCTAGTCCAAGAGTGTCTAGCATTGCGCGAACTTGCAAAACACAAGTCTTAATAAGGCTTTTAATGCCGTTGCTTTGATTTTCGTTTTGATTTTGCGCATAGTCATCCAAAAGCGCGTTACCAGAGCGAATCGCAGTAAAAATCGCAGCCAGTGCGCCCGAAACGTTAATATCGTCGTTCATAGCTTTAGTAAAATCTTCTGGAAGATTATCTGCATCAACGCTTTGAACTTCCGCATAATCTGGCTGATTTTCGATTACGCGACCAGCGCGCTCGAGGAAGTTAGATATGCGATCGTAAGCCGATTGTGCCTCGTTCAAAGATTGATCCGACCACTCAAGCATTGCTCGATATTGCACGCCGCCTAGCGCGTATCGCACGACCCACGCGGATTTTTGAGCCAAAACAGATGGAACAGAAAGACCGTTTCCAAGAGATTTGCTCATTTTTTCGCCTTTAGATGTAACCCACGCGGAGTGCATCCACACGTTTGCGCTTTTCCATCCAGCAGCGAGTGTTTGCGCCATCTCGTTTTCGTGGTGTGGGAAGCGCAAGTCTAGTCCGCCGCCGTGAATGTCGAAAGCATCGCCAAGATAGCGGTGGCTCATTGCCGAGCATTCAATGTGCCAACCTGGGCGTCCTGCTCCAAACGGCGTGTTCCAGCGCGCGTCTTTTTGGTCAAAATCGCAAGGTGCTTTCCAAAGCGCAAAATCGCGAGCATCATGCTTATCTGGGCTTGCGTCAGCAGGGTCAACTGGATTGTATTTGTCGGCTTTGCTGGATTTGTCGTCGCTATTGCTGCCGTCTGAATTACCATTTTGATGCGTTAGCGCGCCGTAATCTTGCCAACTTGGCACACTAAAATACACGTTTCCAGTAGGATTGCCATTCGCGCCTGTTATTGCGTATGCGTGTCCGCGATTAATCAAGCGCTGTATAAGCTCCACCATATCGTTTATGTGACCAGTCGCGCGCGGCTCCACAGTAGGCGGCATAACGCCAAGAGTGTTGTAAGCTTCAGTAAACTCGCGCTCGTAAATGTAGGCGCGCTGCCACCATGTTTGGCCATTTTCGCTAGCTTTTTTGATGATTTTATCGTCAATATCTGTAACATTTCTAACAAAAGTAACAGTGTAGCCAAGGCGCAAAAGCCATCGGCGAACAACATCGAAGGCGATTGCTGCGCGAATATGACCTATATGAGGCGAGCTTTGCACAGTTGCGCCGCACACGTACATCCCAACGTGGCCAGGAGTAACTGTTGTAAACCCGCTAGTGTTGTGCGTTGCTGTGTTATATAGGCGCAATCGTGCCGCTGCTGCTGTAAGAGTTCTGTTCGTATTTTCAAGCATAATCTCAATTATATGTTTAGCTAATAACTCACGCGTTAAGCTCGAGGTTGTCGATTCGAGTATTTGTTGCGATTATGACTTATGCTTGTATAAACATGAGTCGCAATCAACAAAGCGCGATTTGTACGAAAGGGATGCAATGACGTTTTCAAATGATTCAAAGTATAGCGAAGATACAAACGCTGCTAATTTGAACGCTGTTATGGAAGACGATTCACAAAGCCTCCCAGATTCTGGGTCTAGCACAAGCACGAGCGTACTTGAAAAGCCAGAGGTAGATGAATCAGCACGAATGGACGATGGCGGTGACGCAGACCGCTTTGCACACTACGTTTCCAAGGATCGCGTAATCGAATCGCGCTTGACTGGCCGCCCAGTTGTAGCACTGTGTGGAAAAGTATGGATTCCAAAGCGCGAAGCTAACGACTACCCTGTTTGCCCAGAGTGCAAAAAAATCTACGAAGAGATGAACAATCTGGGCTTTTAGCCTAAAACGTTGATTTCTGTAGGAATAGCAGGGTCGCCACGCATAAGACTTTGAGCAGAAATCGGAAGTCTGCTAAGTGCTTTAGCACAATAGTCATGTGCTCGCATAATTGCGTCATGACCCATAAACTCTGTATTAAATTCGCCATTTTGCACGTAGTCAACTAGCAAATCTTCCCAAGAATCTTGCGGCTTAAAATCAGCGAGCGCGCTCTCTGATCCAGAAATTACATGCTCACAATCGGCTACGCCATTGCTAGCCACGCCGCCATTCGCTCCACTAAAATCGTAGGAACGGTACGCAAGCTTACGCCCTGGAACAGTCGCCTTATTCTTAGACTTCTTAGCAACAGGTTGCATAACTCCATCCGCGCCCTCGCGCTCCGTAAGCTTATAAACCATTGCGCAAGTAGGTGCGCCCGAACCTGTAACAAGCATTGTTCCAATGCCGTAGGAATCAACTGGCGCATTTTGCAAAGATGCGAGCGCATACTCGTCCAAATCGTTCGTAACCGTGATTTTAGTATTTTTAGCACCCAACGCATCGAGCTGAGCGCGAACGCGACGAGCCATAACGCACAAATCGCCCGAATCAATGCGCACACCGCCAAGATCCGCACCAGCAACTTGCACGGCGGTTTTAACAGCCTCTTCTACGTTGTATGTGTCTACAAGCAATGTTGTTCCTTTTCCGAGTGCTGCAATTTGTGACTCAAAGGCATCGAGCTCCGAATCGTGCACAAGCGTAAAGCAATGCGCGGCTGTTCCAATCGCCTTAAGCCCGTAAAGCTTTGCCGCAAGCAGGTTTGCCGTGCCTTTAAAACCGCCGATTACCGCCGCGCGAGAAGCAGCCACAGCCGACCACTCGTTTGTGCGTCTGCCACCCATATCCATGCACGGCCTTCCAGCAGACGCGGAAACCATGCGTGCGGCGGCGCTCGCCACTGCGCAATCGTAGTTAAGCACGGAAAGTAGCAACGTTTCTAGCAACGTGCACTCGCCAAAAGTGCCTTCAACTTGCAAAATCGGCGAATCTGGGAAGAACATTTCGCCTTCTCTGTAACCGCGGATTTTGCCGCTAAAATGGTAGTTTTCTAGCCATTTAATGGTGTCTTTACTAACGATTTTGCGGTCTTGCAAAAATCGTAAGTCCTCGTCACTAAAGTGGAATCGCGCTAGCTCCTCTAGGATTCTGCCTGTGCCTGCTACCACTCCGTAGCGGCGGCCTTGAGGAAGGTGCCTAGTAAAAATCTCAAAAACGCATTTGCGATTTGCTGTGCCGTCTTTTAGTGCTGCGTCGAGCATTGTGTACTCGTACATGTCTGTCATGAGTACGGAAGAGTTTGTGTAAGACTTTACTTCGGACTTTGAGAAATCAAAAGAATCAAGCATTTTCAATCCTTTCTTGCGATTTTAGTAATCAAACTTAAAGCGCGTTCTTTACGACTTTTATAAGCGACTTTTACCTGCAGCCAATCATAGTCCTATGCCTATCTACTATTAGTGCGTGGGGATTCTCGATTTTTCGCCGCGCGAATCGACGACTTCGAGCTGCGTATTTTGCCCGTGTTTGTTTATCAAAACGTTAAATATGGGAACAAACGCGGGGAAAAAGAAACACAAGCAGGAAAAATAGGCTTATGTCTAGCTTATGTCTAGCTCATGCCTGATTCGTGTCAGACTCGTGGCAGATTCGTGGTAATCTAAAAGCATGACTATAGCTGTTTGCCCAGGCTCCTACGATCCCGTTACAGCCGGACACTTAGACGTGATACAACGTTGTACGCATCTCTTTAAAGAAGTGCATGTTTTGGTGGCTGTTAACGCGGCAAAAACGCCAATGTTTTCCGAATCGGAGCGTGTGGATATTATTCGCAATGCTGTTAAAAACCTAAAAAATGATTTTCCAGTCGGGGAATTTGCTCCACCTTTATGCGGAGCAGCACAGTCGCCAGCGTGCAAAATAGTTGTTGCCTCAACAGATGGTCTTATCACAGATTATTGCAAAAAAGTCGGCGCAACCGTAATAGTTAAAGGATTGCGCCAAAATGGTGACTATGAGGCGGAGCTTGGAATGGCTCTGGTTAATCGCAAGCTTGCTGGGATAGAAACCATGTTCCTGCCTGCAGACCCTATTTTGGAACATGTTTCTAGCTCCGTTGTAAAAGATGTTGCTCGTCACGGCGGAGACGTTTCGGGAATGGTGCCAGATAATGTGGTTCCACTTTTACAGAACGTTTTTTCTAAAACAATTGCAATATCACAAAAATACGTACAATAAAGTCATAAAATTAAAATAATAAAATAAAATTATTAGGAGAAACAGAGAGCAGCTACTTAGCGAAGGAGAAAAAATGAGCGAAAACGAAGACGACACAATGGAAAGCCAAGTATCGGCAAATCGCAGCCAAAAGTTGCCATTAAATCCAGTGATTGCAAACAACGATGATTCGCCCAGTGCTGCTTTTGAAGCTTACGACGCAGTGCCTGCGGCAAATAAAACTAAGGATGATAGTGCTGGCGATTCTACGGTTGCTGGCGATTCTTCTGCTGATTCTGCGGCTGCTGGCGATAATGCGCAAAACTTGTTCCCAATGCCAGATTTGCGTGAACGCGAAGACGGTGGTGCAATAGAATTTGAAGATGAAAAAGAAAACGTGTTTAAAGCCGCTAATCCGCAAACAGTAAGCGAAGAAGTGCGAACAAAGTCGCGTGAAGAATTCACAACAGTTTACGACATAATCGACACAATGGAAACCACATTAAATGAAGCAAAAGGCGTGCTGTTTTCTGCTGGAATGGCAAAGATTGATCGCGAAGAATTCGGCGACTACTTATCTAGGTTAAAAGACATGCTACCAGTGCAACTTGAGCGCGCGAGTGCATTAATGCGAGAGGCAGAGAGGCGCTTGCGCACAGCTCAGGCTCAAGCAAATTCAATCGTAAGCTCTGCGCAAAGCCAGGCTGCTCAGATGATTGAAGAAGCACAAGAGAGAGCTAAATTCTTGGCTGGGCAAGAAAACGTGGTCGCCATTGCAAGAAATCAGGCGCAAGGAATCGTAAACGAGGCGCAGGCAAAGGCTGATAAACTCACGCGTGGTGCGGATCAGTACAGTGCTACGGTTATGGAAGGTTTAAAACAGCAGTTAGACAAGCTAGAGCAGGATGTTCAGGCAGGTCAGCGAGTTCTAGAAGAACGCAGGCGTGCGGCGGCGCATGTGCAAGACGAGATTAACAGACAAGTTAATGGAGAAGTTGTAAACGAAAGCGAAGAAAGGAACTAAAAATGGCATCGCATCCCTCCCAGTCTTTATGGGCGGTACCAGTTGCGCAAATGGCGGCACGAGCAGGAAGTAGCATGCAATTGCATCGCGTGTTCCCGGCGCCAGAAGGTATAGGAGACAGCGTTATTGGCGTGAAGCCAGGGAGCGATGTTACAGTAGACGGCAACTTTGATTCCGTAGTGGATGGGCTTATGTTCCAGGGTACGATTACAGCGCGCGTACACGCAGAGTGCTCTAGATGCCTGATGCCGTTGCATAGGGATTGGAGCGTCGATGTGTGCGCGTTCTTTGCACAGGTGGAAAGCAAGGGTGGTGCGCGTTCCAATAATTCCAAATTTAATAGATCTAATGGCGATAATGATGATTTAGAAGATGCTGATATTTGGGACGAGGGCGACGATTCTGGAAACGTGTATCCACTGGTTGGCGGAGGCGACTTTGCTGATATCGAGGCATTGATTAGGGACACAATGGTTAGCGAGCTGCCGCTTAAACCTTTGTGTGAGCCAGATTGCAAGGGCCTTTGCTCGCAATGCGGAGAAAACTTGAACGAACATCCAGATCATCATCACGATATTACGGATATTCGGTTTGCGGCGCTTGAAGGACTTAAGCAAAAGCTTGAATCACAACAATCTGCCTGAATAAAATCCTTGTTTGTTGTTGTGTGAGGGCTGGGTGTTTCTTGTCTCACAACGCTCTGCCTATTACGTGTTGTCTGTTGTTGCGGTTGTTCCGTTTTGGCTTTGATTCTGTTTTTGGATTGAGGTTTGTTTGTAGTGGTTGATCATTTGGATTATTTGGTATCGGCTGCCGCTCTTATACTGTTCGACCAAGAATCACCCAGCCCTCTTACGTGCTTGAACAATTGCGTAGCTTTCATCACCGAGATTCTCGATTTTTCTTGCTCTCTCGGCGAGTCACCATTTCATGCTGAGGCTCGCCTCGCTAGCTGCGAAAAACCTCGAATCTCTACCTTACTTGCGCTTTGACTGAGCTTGAAATTGCATAACGCATTTCAAGCTCCTTCAAAGCGTGATTTGGCTCAAATGTAAAGTCCAGTGGACTTTACATGCCAAATCAGCCGAGCGGCTACTAATAGCCGCGAGGAATAGAGCGCTGTAACGCGCGAACGACGACCTGCCATGTAGTGTGTTTCTGAATAATGTATGGCGCTTGCTGTAATATACAGAACGCTTAAGCTCAATCGGTTGAACGAAATAGAGGAAAGATTATGGCACTGCCAAAGTACAAGACCTCGCGCGCTAATACTCATTCGCGTCGCGCCAATTGGAAGGCTTCTGCCGTGCAGACTATTACCTGCCCGAACTGCGGTTCGCCAGCGTTGTCTCACATGGCTTGCCCAACCTGCGGTAACTTCCGCGGTCGCGTGTATCGCGAAGCAATTCGCTCTGCGCACACCAAGTAGGTTGTATTTTAAAAGAACCCTGCCATCGACGGGTGGCAGGGTTCTTGTGTTTTTGCACGCTTTTATTGAGCTTGAAATTGCATGAGGTTGTAAATCAACGACTTCAACGCATGCGCTATAATGTTGAAAATATGAGTGGGAACAATACAAAAGATCAGCATGACATTCAAGATGATGTAAAAAATGACGTTCAAAATCGCAATTATCAGAACCCAAATCATCCAGAAAATGCTAGAACTAGCAGCATAGGTGTTACGCGTTCTAAAGACGGACATACTCATGATGGTGACCCTACTCAGGAGCTTTTACGCGCGCTCGGTACTACGATTTCGCCAGATTTACTTGTTGAGGCGCTCACTCATCGCTCGTTTTCGCACGAGCATCCAGGCACTAAAAACTACGAGCGTCTAGAGTTTTTGGGAGACGCTGTTTTGGAGCTTGTTTCTACAGAAACGCTGTTTTCTGCTCACCCAGATATGACGGAAGGTCAGTTGGCTAAGCTTCGCGCTAAGGCTGTTTCGGAGTGGGCTTTGAGCGCGGTTGCGCGAGATAAGTTGCACGTTGGACCGTATATTCTTTTGGGTCATGGCGAGATGGAGCATGGAGGCGCTCAAAAAGACTCGATTTTGTGCGATATTGTTGAGGCGCTTATTGGCGCGACTTTTGTTGAGCATGGCATTGACGAGGCGCGCGCTGTAGTGCATCGTTTGATTGACGACACTTTGGCGGAGGTTCTTACAGAAGGTCCTGCTCTGGATTGGAAGACTTCGCTTACGGTTTTGGCGCACGAGATGGGGCTTGACGAGCCGCAATATAGGATGTCGGTTTCTGGCCCAGATTATGCGCCCGTGTTCCATGCGCGCGCGGTTTTGGCACACGAAAGCGGCGACGAGCTGTTGGGTGAGGCGGATGGTTCTAGTAAGCGTAAGGCTCAGCTTGCTGCTGCAGATAAAGCTTGGCACGTGTTGGATAGAAGGCGTAAGTCTAGCGGAGAAAGCGGTAATTAGAGCTTTCTGATTGCTGTGATATAGGCGATTTGAGGCGGTTCTATGGCTAGCAGTCGTAATAATAATGATTTATTATTTGACGATGGTTTGGTATCGTCAACGGAAGCTTCCGACTTATCCGATCGGTATATTGATTATTTGCGTTCAAATAAAGGCCTTGGAAGTCGCACTCTTCTCGCATATAGGGTAGATGTCTTGCAATGCCTTGAATGGTGTGGTGTAAACGATCTTTCTGATTTAAATTCTGTGTCTACAAGCGTTCTGCGTCAATGGATGTATTGGCTTAATAAGAATCACGCGCGCTCTAGTTTGGCTCGCAAAGTAGTGGCTGTGCGCGGCTTTTTTGCGTGGGCTACGCACGTTGGTTTGATTAGCGCAAATCCTGCGCAAATTCTTAATACACCTAAAATTGTTAATGAGCTTCCTACGGTTTTAGACGAGGCGCAAGCGGAAAAGTTATTGGATTGTGCTGAGGATCGTTCTGAAGATTATGCTGTGGATAAGTCTCCAGAAACCGAGCATCAAGAAAATACACCACTAAAGTCGCAAATAAAAATGCGAATAAAATCTCAAACAAAATCTCAAACAAAAACGAAACAAGAGTATGTAATCGCACTCAGAAATGCTGCGATTTTAGAGCTTTTATATGCCACGGGCATGCGTGTGGGGGAGCTTACGGGTCTTAATGTGCAAGATATGGATTTTGAAAATCACACTGTAAAAGTTACAGGTAAGGGAAACAAGCAGCGTGTAGTACCATTCGGTGTTCCTGCTGCAAAAGCGTGTAAAAAGTGGCTTGACTGTGGGAGAAGTGCGCTGCAAGAAAAATCTGCCGCAAGCTCGCAAGCGCTGTTTTTGGGCGCGCGAGCAAAGCGCATTGACCAGCGCATTGTTAGGAGCATTGTTCACGAGGCTGCAGCTGCTGCAAACGTGCCAGACGTTGCGCCGCACGCGCTTCGCCACAGTGCTGCAACACATATGCTCAACGGGGGAGCGGACCTTCGCGAGGTTCAGGAGCTTTTGGGGCATTCGTCGCTTAACACAACGCAGCGCTACACGCACGTTTCTATTCAGGCTCTTAAACAGCGTTACTCGCAAGCCTTCCCGCGTGCGTAGATTTTGCGATCATCTATCATAATGTGAACCGCACTGAACTATTCTCATTATGTTTCCATCGATTCGGTAAACTATTCTGTTACAGTCATCAATCCGTCTACTCCAGTATCCAGAAAAATCACCTTTCAGAGGTTCTGGTTTACCTATGCCGTTATATCCGTTGCGATCAATATCTTTAAGAAGCTGAAGGATCCTCTTAAGAGTTTTCTTATCTTGCTTAGACCAGTACTCAAAGTCTTCCCACGCTTCATCTGTCCAGGCTTTAATCATCGAGCGGAACCTCGTGTATAGTGCCGCCTGTTTCTTCCATGTGTGCTATGGATTTTTTAAGACGACTTATATTCTCCGGATTGTAAAACGGATCTGCTGAAACTTCGAATGGTATTCTGTGTTCTCTTCCAACTTTCTTAGCAAATATTGTGAATGCTGCACTCATTGAAAGCCCTAGTTCTCGGCAAACATTTTCCATAAGTCGTTTATCGTCTGCATTTAGCTTGAAATTAATGTTCACTGTATTTGTTGTCATCTAAATTACCACCTTTCTAAATAAGATTTTAATAAAAATGCAATAAAAAATAAAGTATTTTTCTTTATTTTCATTTATACAGACAAGGTTTATACAGAGAATACAAAGATGTGATTTGAGTCACGTTTGGTGGCAAAATGGTGGCAAAATCGCGCAAAGTCAAAAATCTCGGAGCGTGCGTTGCGTGGCTAAATGTATAATCGATTTATAAGCTTGATAGGAGGGTAAAACAGTGGTTGATGATTCAAATAAGCCTGAATCAAGCGCATCATTGAATGAGAATGCAGCGAATCAAAACGACTCCAGCACGCCAGAATCCAGCGCGGCAGACGTTGAAATGAGCCAGTACGTGGCAGATCGCGCTCGCGTAAACGAAGATAAAATTCGCCAAGACGAGCAGATTGTTGCCGAATTTGGCGAGTACAATTACGGCTGGCATGATTCGGATGCTGCAGGCGAAGCTGCAAAGAAGGGCATTGACGAGTCGGTTGTTCGCGCAATCTCCGCAGACAAACACGAGCCAGAATGGATGCTAAACCTTCGTTTGCAAGGCTACCGCGCGTTTTTGCAAAAGCCGATGCCTGATTGGGGAGTGGATTTAAGCGGTTTTGACGCAGACGATTTTAAATACTACGTTCGTCCAGTTCACGATCAAGCGAAAACTTGGGATGATTTGCCAGAAGATATTCGCAAAACTTACGATAGGCTTGGCATTCCAGAAGCGGAGAAAAAGCGTTTAGTTTCAGGCGTTGCAGCACAGTACGAGTCGGAAGTTATTTACAATTCGATTCGCGAGGATTTAGCATCTCAAGGCGTGATTTTTGTTGATACGGATACAGCAGTGCAAAAGTATCCAGAGCTTGTAAAAAAGTATTTTGCAACTGTGATTCCAGTTGACGACAACAAGTTTGCGGCTCTTAACACAGCGGCTTGGAGTGGCGGATCGTTTGTGTACGTGCCAAAAGGCGTGCATGTAGATATTCCGCTTCAAGCTTACTTCCGCATTAACACGCCGAACATGGGGCAGTTTGAGCGCACGTTGATTATTGCAGACGAAGGATCGTACGTGCACTACGTTGAAGGTTGCACAGCTCCGATCTATTCCACGGACTCACTCCATGCTGCAAACGTTGAGATTGTTGTAGAAAAGCATGCGCGCGTGCGCTACACAACCGTGCAAAATTGGTCAAATAACGTATACAACTTGGTAACTCAGCGAGCTTACGTGCGCGAAGGCGGCACAATGGAGTGGGTTGATGGAAACATTGGCTCCAAGGCTACTATGAAGTATCCTGCATGCATTCTTGCTGAGCCGTACGCAAAAGCAGAAACCATGTCTTTGAGCTTTGCGGGCCGCGGTCAGTACCAAGATACGGGTGCGAAGATGATTCATTTGGCTCCGCACACGAGTTCTACGATTGTTGCTAAGTCGATTTCGCGCGGCGGTGGACGCTCTGCTTACCGCGGTCTTGTGAAGATTGTTAAGGGCGCTAGCGGCTCTAGCTCTTCAGTTGTGTGCGACGCGTTGCTTGTTGACGATTTTTCAAGGTCCGACACTTATCCGCATGTTGACGTGCGTGAAGATAACGTTTCGATGGCTCACGAGGCCACTGTTTCTAAGGTTTCTGAGGATCAGCTTTTCTATTTGATGAGCCGTGGGCTGGAAGAAAAAGAGGCTATGGGCATGATTGTGCGCGGCTTTGTGGAGCCGATTAGTCGCCAGCTGCCGATGGAGTATGCTCTGGAGCTTAATCGTCTTGTGGAATTGCAAATGGAAGGATCCGTGGGGTGATGAGCGAAGATCTGAAAAAGAATTTAGGCAATAAAATGACGGAAAAAGAAATTAATATTCCTGTAGCAGACCCTAATGATCCTTACGAGGTTCCTGCTGCAATGCCTTCTAGTGCAGATAAATCCGTGCGCTCTTTTAACGTGCAAGACTTTACGATTCCAACTAGGAAGCAGGAAGATTGGCGATACACTCCAGTTGAGCGAATTTCCGAGTTTTTTGATAGTTTTAAGCCATCTAACAACGTTGCTGTGGAGCTAAAAGGCGTTGATGGCGATTCGCATGTAACGATGCAAATTTTGCCTAAAAACGAGGCTCCGCATACAGATATGAAGCCTTCGGATCGCGTGGCTGCTGTTGCGTGGAATTCTGCAAAGTCGGCGTACGTTTTGCATGTTTGTGGCGAAGTTACAAAGCCAATAATATTGCAAATTCATGGGAATAACTTGCAATCGCTAGACGCTGCGAAATCTCTTGACGCTTTGCACTTAGTGATTGAAGCCGATTCCTGCACAAACGCGGATATTATTGTAGAGCACACGGGAGTTGCAAAGCTTGCTGAAGGCGTAGAAATCATTCTTGGAGATAACGCGCACGTTTCTACAACGTTCATTCAAGAGTGGGATTCAGGCAGCAAACACGTTGGAAATCATAGGATTCACGTGGGTGCTGGTGCGTCTCTTCGTCACACAATGGTCACGCTTGGCGGAGACGTTGTGCGAATCCGCATGGATCAGGATTTTGGTGGCGAAAAGGGCGATTTAAACATGCTTGGCATGTATTTTGTGGATCCAGGCGAGCATGTTGAGCATCGTACGATGGTTGTGCACAATCACCCAGAATGCAAGTCGCGAGTAGTGTATAAGGGCGCGCTTTACGGCAAAGGAGCGCATTCTACATGGGTTGGAAACGCGCTTATTAAGCCAGAAGCTCCGGGCACGGATTCGTACGAGTTGAACAGAAACCTGGTGCTAACTCCTGGCGCGATTGCTGATTCGGAGCCAAATCTAGAAATCGAAAATGGAAATATTATTGGCGCAGGTCACGCAAGTTCTGTAGGCAGATTCGACGACGAGGAGCTGTTTTACTTGCAATCTCGCGGAGTTAGCGAGGCGGATGCTAGAAAGCTTGTTGTGCGCGGATTCTTTAACGAACTTATTGAGGAGATTGGCGTGCCGCAAATCGTAGATCATTTGATGGCTGCGATTGAGAGGCGTTTAGCTAAGACGGAAGAATCGCAAGCAGCCGCAGAGTCTGTAAATGCGGAAAAATCGCCAGCAACCGAAGAATAGGAGATAGAAACATGTCAACTTTAGAAATTAAGGATTTGTACGCGTCTGTAGAAACAAAAGAAGGACGAAAGCAAATCTTAAAGGGTGTAAATCTTACAGTTAATTCTGGCGAAACGCACGCGATTATGGGTCCGAATGGCTCTGGAAAGTCTACTCTCGCATACACTTTGGCAGGTCATCCAAAGTACGAAGTGGATTCGGGTCAAGTGCTTCTCGACGGCGAAGATATTTTGAAGATGACTCCAGACGAGCGCGCAAAAGCTGGGCTGTTTCTTGCGATGCAATACCCGGTAGAGGTACCAGGCGTTTCGATGACGAACTTTTTGCGCACAGCAAAAACAGAAGTGAGCGGCGAGGCTCCGACTTTGCGCGCGTGGGTTAAAGAGCTTAACGAAGCAATGAAGCGCTTAAGAATGGATCCAAAGTTTGCGTCTCGCTCTGTAAACGAGGGATTTTCTGGCGGCGAGAAAAAGCGCGCGGAAGTTTTGCAACTAGAAATTTTAAAACCAAAGTTCGCGATTTTAGACGAAACTGATTCTGGACTAGATGTGGATGCTTTGCGAATTGTTTCGGAAGGCGTAAATCGTGCCAAAGAAAGCACTGGTTTAGGCATTATGATGGTTACGCATTACACGCGAATCTTAAAGTATATTAAGCCAGATATTGTGCACGTTTTTGCGCAAGGTCACTTTGTAAAGACGGCAGGACCAGAGCTTGCGGACGAGCTGGAAGAAGAAGGATACGACAAGTATTTGCCAGAAGGCGCCAGCGAATCTGCAATTGCTTGAATCGGTTTCTGTTATATAGCGCGTCGGTTGTTTTCCGCTTTTTGTTGTTGATTTTGCCGTTTCGAGCTACAAAATGCGTCAGTATCTCTCATGTAATGGCGTGTCTAAAGCCGCGAGTAAACTCGTCTAGGTTTGGCTAAATAAAACGGAAGAGGTTTGTAATGACTGTTCGCGGTGATATCAGAAATGTGGCAATCGTAGCGCACGTTGACCATGGTAAAACAACGCTCGTAAATGCCATGCTTCAGCAGTCGCACGTATTCTCTGAGCGAGAAGAAGTGCCAGACCGCGTAATGGACTCCAACGACCTCGAGCGCGAAAAAGGCATCACCATTCTTGCCAAGAACACTGCTGTACAATACACTGGTCCGCTCGCAGAAAAGTACGGTCACCCAGAGGGAATCACAATCAACGTAATTGATACCCCAGGTCACGCCGACTTTGGTGGCGAGGTAGAGCGCGGCATTTCCATGGTTGATGGCGTTGTGTTACTTGTTGACGCTTCCGAAGGTCCACTTCCGCAAACTCGATTCGTTCTACGCAAGGCTCTTGAGGCAAAGTTGCCAGTGATTTTATGCGTTAACAAAACGGATCGTCCAGACGCGCGTATTGACGAGGTCGTGAGCGAAGCTACAGATTTGCTTCTCGGTCTTGCACAAGACGTTGTTGAGGAAGGAATCGACCTAGATATTGATTCGCTTCTTGATTTGCCTGTGATTTATTGCGCTGCAAAAGCTGGCTATGCATCCTTGAATCAGCCAGAAAACGGCGGTTTGCCAGACAATGATAATTTGGAGCCGCTTTTTGACTCTATTATTTCCAACATTCCAGCACCAGAATACGAGGAAGGCGCACCTCTTCAGGCTCATGTTGCAAACATCGATTCCTCTGACTTCTTGGGTCGTCTTGGTTTAGTGCGAATCTACAATGGCACTTTGGAAAAGGGTAAGACTTACGGGCTTTCTCGTGTAGATGGCTCGATTGAAAACTTCCGCGTTTCTGAGCTTTTGCGCACGCAAGGCTTGGAGCGCACTCCTGTTGCATCTGCAGGTCCTGGAGATATCGTTGCAGTTGCAGGCGTTAATGACATTATGATTGGCGAGACGATTGTGAATCAGAATGATCCAAAGCCTCTTCCATTGATTCACGTTGACGATCCAGCTATCTCTATGACTTTCGGCATTAACGATTCGCCGCTTGCTGGCACAGAAGGCAAGGATCACAAGCTTACAGCGCGTATGATTAAGGATAGGCTTGATCGCGAGCTTATTGGTAACGTGTCTATTAAGGTTCTTCCAACAGACCGCCCAGATGCTTGGGAAGTTCAGGGTCGTGGCGAGTTGGCGTTGGCAGTTTTGGCGGAGCAAATGCGTCGCGAAGGCTACGAGCTTACAGTTGGTCGTCCTCAAGTTGTTACTAAGACGATTGACGGTCAAATTAACGAGCCTATGGAAAACACTACGATTGACGTTCCAGAAGAATACATGGGTACTGTTACGCAGCTTATGGCGGATCGCAAGGGTCGCATGGATTCTATGAGCAATCACGGATCTGGCTGGATTCGCTTGCAATTTACTGTTCCTTCTCGCGGTCTTATTGGTTTCCGTACAGCTTTGCTTTCTGCAACTCGCGGAACGGGTATCGCAAGCTCTATTTCTGCAGGATACGCGCCTTGGGCTGGTCAGATTGTAACTCGTCAAAATGGCTCTATGGTTTGCGATCGTAAGGGTGTTGCTACTCCTTATGCTATGCAGCGTTTGCAAGCTCGTGGCGTGTTCTTTGTGGATCCGCAAAGCCCTGTTTACGAAGGCCAAATCGTTGGTATTAACAATAAGCCAGACGAGTTGGATGTTAATATTACGCTTGCTAAGCATATGACTAATATGCGTTCTTCTACAGCAGATGTGCTTGAGACTTTGACGCCACCAATTAAGATGAGCTTGGAAGAGTCACTTGACTTTGCTAACGAAGACGAGTGCGTGGAAGTTACACCTGAGTCGATTCGCGTGCGCAAGATTATTTTGAGCCGTGATGAATGGTATAAGTGGCGTGCTAAGCAGCGTAGACAGAACAACAACGCTGCGTGATTGTTTAAAATATTTCTCAAAATGATGTTTAACATAAAGTCGCATTCTGTGCTATTTGCTAGCAAGTGTGCGGCTTCATGCGTTTTAGCGGTATTTTGCGCGGTTTTGGGCACTTTTGCGCATCGAATGGGCGCTATGTACGATTTTCCGTACGGGCTTATAATCGCGCTTTTGCTTGTTACTTTGAGCGCGTGTTTTGCTCGCATGCTTTGCGGCATGTTTGGTTTTATTTTGCACGCAATTGTGTGCTGTTCGGTTGTGTGGATGATTGCGCTTGGATTGTTTAGGATTTTTGGCGCGTTTAATGGCGTGCTAGTTGCCATTGGCTTTGGCGTGGATAATCTTCCGTGGATTGCGCAAAATGCTGGATATTTTTGGCTTTATGGTATTATCATCGCTCACGTAGTTTTGCTTTTTATCCCTAATAAATTCTTTGTTATCTCTGATGCTAAATAGTGGCGCTAAATAAGTGCTGCCAAATCAGTGTAAGGTAGTCTTAGTCTTATAGTCTTAGTCTTATAGTCTTAAAGTAGTTTGAGGAATAGTCATGAATAGCAATATAGTCATGAATAGCAATAAGAACAGTAATAATGCTCGTAAATTATGCTATTTAGGGCCAGAAGGTTCTTTTACTCATCAAGCGGCTTTAAAAGTTAAAGAGCACTGTAAATCGTTAGGTGCTTTGCGTCTTATTCCAACTGCGTGTGAGAATATTTGTAATATCGCTAGCAAAATTGAAGATTGTCACGATTTAGGTATTATTGCGTGGGAAAACAATATTGAAGGCGTAGTAATACCTAATTTAGATTTATTAATTGATGCAAAAAATATGGTTGGCATTGCGCGCGTGGGCGTTGATATAAGTTTTGATGCTGTTGTTTGCCAGTCGGATTCAATCGATAACTGTTCGACTATTGTTGCTCATCCTCACGCGTTGGCACAATGCCGTAAGTTTGCTCAAAAGCATGGATTGAAAGAAAAAACTGCGTCTTCAAACGCTGCTGCTTGTAGGGATTTAGTTCCTGGCGAAGTTGCTTTGTGCCCTAAAATTTGTGCTGATTTATACAATAGGCAGATTGTGAGCGAAGCTGTTGAAGATTTTTCTGGCGCGCGAACTGAGTTTTTAGTGTTAGCTCCTAGAGATGAGGCTTTAAGTTTTGTTAATATGCAGCGCGAAAGCTATTCATCTTTTTCTTCGATTATTGCTTTTATTCCGCGTTCTACAGGTGCTGGAGTATTAGCAAATTTGCTTGATGTTGTGCGCGATCATGGGCTTAATATGACTTCTTTTATGTCTAGGCCGATTAAAGGTCAGGATGGTTTATATAGTTTTATTGCAACTGTTGATTCTGCTCCTTGGGATTCTACGTGTAAAGCTATGATTCAAGAAGTTGTTAAACATGGTGATTGGGTTCGAGTTTTAGCAGTGTACCCTTCTGATAATCGCAAGAATCCAGTTATGAATGATTGGATGCTGCCAAATGGTGGAGTGTGCATTGAGGCTTCGGATGAGGCTTTGGCTGATGTTTTGAGTACTTTGAATGTAATGCGTGCAGAAAGAGAATTATTATGGTAGAAGATGCTGAATTTTCTCAAAAATTTTCTGTTGGTATTGTAGGACTTGGGCTTATTGGAGGTTCAATCGCAAAACGCTTGGCGGCGACTGGCTCTTGCAAAGTGTACGCGTATAATCGCCATCAAACAATGTATAAAGAGGCGAGGGCGCTTGGAATCACTTGCGTTGAAAGCGTTGCGGATCTTGCGCGCATGCAGCCAAATGTTTTGATTTTGTGCAATTCGCTTGCTGCTATGCCAGAAGTTCTTGGCGAGATTTCGCGCGGAATCAACAAGCAGCGCACTACTTTGACGGATGTTGGTAGCGTTAAGGGGCTTGTGCGCGAGCAGGTTAAGGCCGCGGGGCTTGGTGATTGTTATATTGGCGCGCATCCTATGGCTGGAAGCGAGTTTACGGGTTGGCAGGCGTCTAGCGCGCAGCTGCTGGACGGCGCGCTTTGGGCAGTTAGTGTTGATGAAAGCAGCGATTTCTGGCGATTTTTGGCGGTTTTGCGCGTTATTGTGGCGTTGTGTGGTAATCGCGCGCTTGTGTTGAACGATTCTATACACGATGCTTCGGCGGCGTTGATTTCGCACATGCCGCATGTTGTTTCTACAGCGCTGGCGAACGTTTTGTGTGGAAGCGAAAATCGCAATGTTGCGTTGCAAATGTCGGCTGGTTCTTGGCGAGATATGACGAGAGTTGCACTTACGGATCCAGATCGCACGCGTGCAATGGTTGCGGAAAATCGGCGAAATGTGGCGGATTTGCTTGGTAGTGTGATTGAGGAGTTGAGTTTTGCGAAGAAGATGATTGAGAGGAGCGATGGCGATTCGGCGGTTGCTTGCGATGAGCGCGATGAGTGTGATGAGCGCGCGTTTTTTGCTAAGGCTGATTCTTGGCGCGAGTACAAGTATAAGGAGCGCGCGGTTGCTTGCGATGAGTCGGCTAGCGATTTGCGCGAGCTTCGATTTGCGCTTGATTGTGCTGGTGATTGGCAAAGTCAGCTGATTCAAAGCGCGCAAAGCGGCGAGCAGATTGTTGGCGTGACGTTTAGCGACTCTGCGGTTGTTTGCGCATTACGCAACTCGAAGTGGTAGATTCGAGCGGCATATAATTGACATATGACCGAATCGCAGCAATCGCCATTTTCCCCAAAAATCCAGCAGTTTCTAAACCACATAAGCGTGGAGCGCGGGCTTTCTCCAAAAACCGTTGAAGCTTACGAGTCGGATCTTACAAAATACACGAACTGGCTGCGCGAAGCCCGAAAAATCAACGATGTTAGCAAAATCACGCAACTAGATATTGAAGAATACGTGCGCGCAATGTCATCACAAGCAATGGCATCGCAAAACTTAGGGCCTCGCACGATTGCGCGGCGAATCGCAAGCATCCACGAGTGGAACAAATTCATGCTTTCCAACGCGCAAATCGCAAGCGACCCTTCTGCAGAAGTCAAAGCGCCAAAGCAAGCGGAGCATCTTCCAGACGTGCTCAGCATTAGCGAAGTGGAGCGCGTAATCGATGCTGCTGGCGGATTTGGTAGCACGGATGCTGTCTCGCTTCGAGACCGTGCGCTTGTGGAATTTTTGTACGCGACTGGCGCGCGTGTGAGCGAGGCGGTTGGACTAAAATTCGAGGATATTGATTTGACGGAATCAGTTGTGCGGCTTAGTGGCAAGGGTCAAAAGCAGAGGCTTGTGCCGATTGGAAAGTGCGCGGTACGTGCGTTGCGCGATTATTTAGCTAACGCAAGACCTATTCTTGCAAGTCGCGCGCAAAAGTCGCCAGCAACCGCAAAGTCGCGACTCAAGTCGCCATTAAACTCATCGTCAAAATCTGTTAATACTCACGTGATTTTCCTAAATAAACGCGGCAAATCGCTGTCTCGCCAATCCGCGTGGGAGGCGATTTCGCGCGCTGGCAAAATGGCTAAAATTGGCAAAGAATTGCATCCTCACACGTTTCGACATTCATTTGCAACGCATTTGATTTCAGGGGGCGCCGATGTTCGCACTGTGCAGGAGCTGCTTGGGCACGCGTCTGTTACAACAACGCAAATTTACACGCATATAAGTCCAGATGCGCTTATGGAGGCGTATGTTATGAGCCATCCGCGTGCGAGATAGCTTCACAACGACGGATCGATTCACTGAACATACCTTTTGATAAACTGGAGCGTATGCCTACTGATTTACTTGGACGCGAATATGAGACTTTCCGCGCGCCCGATGCGCTTACAACGCACGGTCCTGCGCGCATTATTGCTATGTGTAACCAGAAGGGTGGCGTTGGTAAAACCACCAGCTCCATCAATATTGCTGGTGCGTTGAGTCAATACGGTAGGCGAGTTTTAATTGTTGACTTCGATCCGCAAGGCGCTGCAACGGTGGGGCTTGGGATTAATGCGAACGCGCTTGATAACACGGTTTATACGGCGCTTTTTGATTCTTCTGTAGACGTGCACGATGTGATTCGTCACACTGCCACCGAAAACATTGACGTTATGCCTGCAAACATTGATCTTTCTGCTGCAGAGGTGCAGCTTGTTACCGAGGTTGGTCGCGAGCAGATTTTGGCTGGCGTGTTGCGCAAAGTTCGTAACGAATACGACGTTATTATTATTGACTGCCAGCCTTCGCTTGGCTTGCTCACTGTAAACGCGCTTACGGCGGCGGATGGTGTGATTATTCCTGTTGCTGCGGAGTTCTTTGCGCTTAGAGGCGTGGCGCTGCTTATGCAGTCGATTGAAAAAGTGCAGCACAGAATTAACCCAGATTTGCAAGTGTTTGGCGTGCTCGTTACTATGTTTACGCGCACTTTGCATAGCGAAGAGGTTTTGCAAAGGATTTACGAGGCTTTCCAGGGGCGCGTGCTGCATTCTGTTATTTCGCGTTCGATTAAGCTGCCAGATTCCACTGTTGCGGCGGTTCCGATTACGATTTTTGCTCCTGAGCATAAGACTGCTAAGGAGTATCGCGAGGTTGCGCGCGAGCTGATTTCTAACGGCGTTGTTGAATAGCGCTTTGCGTGACGATCTGCCTTCGCATTGCGCTGTAGTGCGCGAACGATATTTCCGCTTTTTGTTGTTGATTTTGTGGTTTTGAGCTACAAAGTCGGGAAAACTTTCCGCTTTTTGTTGCTCGACACGCCAATTAGAGCAACATTCTCTCGCGCGACGACCTGCCTTTTTGCTTAAAGCGTAGCACGCGGTACGACACGCTGAAATTCAGTAAAATCGCACTACATAGCTTGCGTAGATTAGCTGCGATGTTTGCGCTCGGGCACGGGCTTTAATCGCACGATTGTGCGCGCGTCGATGAACATTTCTTGCTCGGGTCGGCTTCCGTTTGCTGCCGCGTCTCGCATAAGATGCAATGTTGCGCCGTCCCAGCTTATTACGTGACCAATCGCGTCGTGGTATTCGATTTTTTGCGCGCTGCCATTGCCTGTTTGAGCATTGTCATTGTTTGCTTGCTCGCTGCCAGCTGTTTCTGTTCTGCCATTGTTTGTTTGTGCGTTGCAATTGGTTTGCGATCTTTCTCCGCCGCCTGATTGCGCAATTTTGTACGTTCGCACAACAATTCGTGCGCCAACTGGTATAAACTCTGGCAGAATCTGCCGCCTAATTAAGCTAATCGTAGTGCTGCCTTCCGTGTTATTTGTGTCTTCGCGTTATTTGCCGTGTGTTTTGCTTTGACTTTGTTAATTGTATCGCAGTGCTCTCAAACTTGTGACGTTTTGTATTACGGTGTAGCGCGCGAACGACATTTCCGCTTTTTGTTGCTGATTTTGTGGTTTTGAGCAACATTTTCGGGCGTTCCGACCTGCCTGAGCGCTTTTATGTAGTGCGTTTGTATCAAAAACACCGAAATCAGGTACAATCGCACTACATAGCTGGCGATTTGTGGTCAGTGCGCATCCGAACCACAAGATGTTGTGGTTTTGCGACACGCAGGTCACGCAAAACACTTCACCTACTACATAAAACTATTCTGTTATTAGCAATCAATCAATAGATTTTTTTGTAAAAGAGAACGATTGTAAAAACTTTTCCTTAAAGTTCTGTTAAAGTCTATTTTTTCTTGCAATTCGTTAAGGGGGGGGGGGTATATTTGCTAAATGCTTTTGCTTGAGTACTTTAGTAAAGCTGCGCGTTCTGCGGCTTTATTGTTGTGCTCACATGTGGAATTGCATTAGGCGTTGTTTGTAAATGTTGCAATTGCTAAATGCTAGTTCATGTATTTGAATGCTCTTAGTACTTCTGTACTTGATACGTGTAGTATTCTGCCCAATTTTGGGATTCGTGTAAAAGCAGGGTGTTGCTTATGCAATAGCCGAAATTGCCAAAATGGCTAGGATGTGCAAACTAGCCAAAAATGACAATCGAAGGTGAGTCGATTATGTTACCTGCAAAGTTTGCTCGTTTCGCATCTCGCGTGTGCCGCATTGCGCAGAAGGTTTTTTCTGTGAGCGATACTGACAATGCGAATAGTGTGGCAGATGCGTCTGCTGGTTCTGACTCTACCTATTCAACGCGCCCAGATTCCGATTACCACAGTGCGCCAATTTATTCGTACTCAAATATGCAAGTAAATTCTTCATCATCTTCTTTATCTTCATCATCTTCTTCTTCATTATCGGATAATGATTCATTAAGCTCATACGTAGGTAAAACAGCAAGAAAATCGCATATCTTCCGAAACATGATTCTTGCAATAATTGTCACCTTTGCCACCATAGTAACTATGTTCATCGTGCCGCCGCTAAAAGAAGCTAATGCTGCTAATGTTGCTTGGGATTACATTGGTAATGGATATATTTCTCCTAATTCTGTTGCGAGTTATGATGTATATAGGGATTTCGATGTTCAGCCACCAGATATAAATACGGTAACCGTTAATGGAAAGAAAACAACAACTATTACTTGGAATGTTCTTTTTAACGCAAATGGATGCAGACTTAAAAAAATAGAAAATCCAAATGCAGTGTGTACTTCTGACAATTTTCAACATGCGTATAGTGGTAGACCTGATTTTTATCTTATTTTGCCAAAAAACATCAAGGATAATACCATAAGAATTACGAGATATCGTACAAAAGCTATTCTCGGTATTGGTGGCAACAAGTTTGCGTGGGAATTACGAGGCAAAGATCAAGTACCAAGCGATTTTAATAATGTTTTTAGTAATTCTACGCGCATACCGGGTGATCCTGATTATGATAGTTTCTGGAAAGACTCTATTGAACGATGTGGTTTAGGTACAGATGCAACATGTGAAATCGATACATGGCGTCGAGCTGGTAATTTTGGTAGATTATTTAAATCTTGGGAACAAGATAACGATGCAGATTCTATTCGCTGGATTGTTACTGCAGAAGTTGAAGATGGCGTTGATCCTTATAAATTACCTTTTATGGCAGGTTGGATTTCCTACACAGTAGATAAGCACAAGTTTACAGTTTTTGGTCCCTATGATCACGATGGTGACGGCATACCAGACTTGGAAGAGTTTAAGTTTGGTTTAAATCCTAAAAATAATGATGATATCCAATTCCCAAAGAAGTCTAAAAATGATGCTGTTTACGGTAAAGTTACTTCCGTAAAGCCGTATATCAACACTGGTGAGTGGGTTGGCAATTCATATTCCGGCGATTTTAAATATTACAAGGACATGCCAAATCAAGGGATCAGAACTACGTCTGAGGTAATTCCAACTGATGCTGGAATAGAATTTACTTTTAAAAAGACCAGTTTCGGTACTAAAGAAGAACTTCCTGATGGTGTTACAAGAGTTAATAATCCTAATAATATGAAACCTGGTGAAGCATATATTAATCCAAAAACAGGCGAAGTTAAGTATAGTCCTAAGCCTTCTGATAGAGGGAAAACCATACATTTTGATGTTCAAATAAACTATCCTGACCCTAGACCTAACAATTGTAAAATGAACAATTCAATTGTGAAGGTTAAAGGCGTTGATATACACGTTGTTTCACAAGCCTCACTGTATAATCCGTACTACGACACTACTACAGTAAAAGCTGGTGAAGGTAAAGATTCTAATTCTCCTAGGGATAGGGGAGGCAAAGCATTCCCCTCTGGCACTAGGTTCAGAGCAGAAACTTATAATAAGTATCAGAATCCACCAACTTGGGCAAAGATTAAGAATGAGTCAACTGGTGTTGTTACCTTCCACCCAAATAAGTGGGTTCCTGCTTCTAAACCTAATCAACCTGAAAATAGACCTGTAGTTGTGTATTATCCTGATGGCTCAACTTCAAAGGATCCTGATTCTGGTAATAATGGTAATCCAGTTAATGCCCCTGTAATAGTCACTAGAGATGCTTCTGAATCAGGTGACTTGCAGCTCCATATTCATAAGAACCAAAATGGTCAAGAGATTGATTACACCAATGGATTCGTATTCCGCAAGAATCGCGATGTTACTCCACAGCCATGGATAGATTCTTGGTCTGTACGTGAGCCTGGAGATATTAGTATTCGTTCTGTGTGCGCTGATACTACGAATCCTATGAGTTTGAAGTATCATCTTAACGGTATTAATGGCATAAAAATAGAAGGTGATACACCTTGGCAGCATGCAACTGATGAAGAACAGGAAAAGTGTCGAAATGGTCAGGGTTGTGCAGCAAACAAATTATTTGATAGCACCGGCAATACCATGGAGCGTACGCGTGGTCATATTAAAGGGAAACCAACAAAGATTGGCAATTATCAGTGTACTGTCTATGCTTTGAAACCTAATGCTTTGAAGAGATTTGAAGAGGCAAAGAAAAAAGATTCCAAGATTGAAAGCTCAGACGGTTCTGCTACTAATATCATTAATACAAATACTTTCAATGGTCTAAGAGAAGGTGTTGATTATACATCTAGAACTGTGCCAATTAAGGTTCACTCTGACGCGCATTATTATAACCCGCAGTACACGAAGGTAAGTGTACAAGCTGGTAATACAGAAGGTGTAATGAATGCTGCTCCAGTAAGCCAAACTGGTGCCAATGGTGTTGCAGCTGATGATCAAAGCCAAAAGGATTTAGTGCAAGACGGAACATATTTGCCAAAAGGCACATGGTTTGAGCTTAAAAAGTATTCTAAGCATAAAGATTCTAGAGAAAAGCCTGTTTGGTCGAATTTTGAAGGAGATCAGAGCAATAAGAAAAATGGTAGTAATGAGGCGAAAGATAAAACTACTGATAAAAGGTATGGAAAGATTACGTTTAAACCAGAAAAGACTACAGAAGCAAGAGATTATTTAGTTCCTGTAATTGTGCATTATCCAGACGGCTCCACGTCGGAAGATTCTGATTCTGGTAATCTCGGAAAGCCGATTTACGCTCCTGTCTCTGTAACTCTTACAGAAGTTGCAGATGATGATTTGAAGTTGAAAGTTTATGATAGTGAAACTCATGGCGGACGACTTATTAAAGATAATGATAAAAATGGTGTGCGTTTCCGTAAGGGTGAAACGTTAGGCGATGGTAGTAATGATACTAAACCAATGTTTTTTGACTCTTGGTCAAGCAAGAAACAAGGAACTATTTACCAGCGAATGCTCTGCTATAAAAAGAATAGGGAAACTGGTAAGCCTGAAAGTTATGAACTTGATGGAATAAACGGTTTGAAGCTTGCAGGTAGAAAAAATGTCAAAGATGGTGATTTGGTTAATGCTGTAGGTGGTAAAACTTCTCAATGGAAGATAGCTACAGAGCAGCAAAAAAAGGATTGTAAAGATAAAAAACAGTGTGATACGAAACATTACTTATATGGTAATGAGAATGATACTACTGCTCGCACTTGGGGATGGCTGCACGGCAAAGTGAAAGATAATGGCGACTTTGTGTGCACTGTGTACGCTATTAAAGAACTTAAATACAATGGAAAAAATGGTGAATTACAAAAAAAGTTTGATACGGCTGTAAATGACTTTGTAAAGAAACCTGGTGACCGTAAGTTTGAAGATGTTGTTAAAAGAGTATTAACAGATAAGCAAGATAAAACAAATCCTCAGAATAGCACTCAAAGACACGTTGATTGGGACTCTGTAACATTCCCAATTCACGTACACTCGGACGCTCACTACTACAACCCTAAGTATGAGACCATTACTATGGAGGCTGGTACTAAGAAAACATCAGAACGTCCAAAGAGTGCTCGTGATGCTAACAAAGCAAAACTTAACCAGAGTGAGGTTCAGGAAGGAGAACTTCCTGAAGGTACTTGGTTTGAGTTTAAGATGTATAAAGGATATGCTCATAAACCTCCATTGAGTTATTCGTTCTTTGAAGATGGGCAAAATAATACTGATAATAATAATTCAGCTAAAAGCAAAGATGGATTATATGGTAAAGTAACATTCCGTCCGCACAAGTGGTTCCCTGCTACAAGTGAGAATAATCCAGATCAAACTCCTGTTGTTGTGCATTATCCAGATGGTTCTACATCAGAAGATTCTGATTCTGGTAACAACGGTAAGCCAGTCTTTGCTTCAGTTAACGTACTTCGTTCTCATGATGAAGATGCTAATAATCTACACCTGAATGTAAGTGATCGTGAAGGTGGCGGTAATTGGAATGATCCTACGATTAACCTTAGTAAGAACGAGGAACTTACAGTTAATAATAGTAAGGGTCGTTGGCTTGATTCATGGTCACAGTATAAGCCTGGTAAAATTAACCTGCGCACTATTTGCTATAGGAATAATCCAGATGGCACTAAGTCTCATTATCAATCTGGTGGCATTGCTGGAATTACTATGCAAAATGTAGAAAAGTGGGATCATACTGAAAATCCTGAAAAGCAGAAGAAATGCGAAGAAAATAGCAATGAATGTGAAGTTAAGCATTTATACGACGACTATATTTCTAACGGTAATTCGCAAAAAACTACCGAGCGTACTCGCGGATGGATTAAGGGTACTGCAAAGGAAACTGGCGACTACGAGTGTGTAGTGTACGCGATTAAAGAGAAGCAGTTCAGTAAAGATACTAATAATTTGCTTACTAACTTTGATAATGCAGTAAAAAAACTTAACAAAGATGCAAGTAAAAATAATACTGATCCTTTAAAAGATTTCCAGTGGAATATTAGTGGCAGTGGCAATAACATTGTTAAGGCTAAAAAAGGTGTCGATTATGAGTCTCGCACAATACCAATCCACATTCACACTCAAGCTCACAACTACAATCCTGTGTATGATAAAGTAAATGTTCGAGCTGGTGATGAAGTACAATCTGGTTTGCCAAAGAATAAGAAGCCAACTGGGAAGCATGTAAATACTAAGTCGCTTGCGTATGGAGCTATATCAGACAGTGTATCGTTCCCTGACGGTACGTGGTTTGAGTTGAAGAAGGATGACGGTAGTGCTGCATCTTCATCTGAAGACGCATATGATTGGTCATTCTGGAAGAATGGTCAGAAGGATAGTAATGCTCCTAGAGATAATAACAATCCGCTTAATCACAATGGTAATGATACTGGAATAGGTGCAGGCTCTAGGTATGGTAATGTTACATTCCATCCAGACGTAACTGTTACTCCAAAAGACCATTATAAGACACATGTTGTTGTGCATTATCCAGATGGTTCTACATCAGAAGATCCAGATGCTGGCAATAACCAGTTTAAGCATGATGATAATGCAACTAATACTATGAACCCTGTGTATGCTCCAGTTAAAGTAACTGATTTGGGCTATAGCGGTAACGATTTGCGAATGAGTCTAACTAAATCTAAAGATACTAACAGTGTGCTTAATGGTAGTAATGATCTTACTGTTATGAAAGGCATTGGTCTTATTAGAAATCCGTTTGTACAAGCTTGGAGCGTAAAAAATAAGACCAAGATTCATCTACGTATGATGTGTTCAAAAGACAACACGAATAAGTGGAGTCGCGGACTTGAGGATACATTGAACATGCATCTGGGTCATGATTATGGCGAAAACACTCCTGAATGGACTTTTGCGACCGAATCTCAGCAGAAAGATTGTAGAGAAAATGGAAATTGTTCTGCTGACCATGTTTTGTATGGAATGCTGAATGCGAATAATACTCAGGCAGGAAGCGTGGAAAGTTCAACCGCTCGCAGGGAAGAAGAAATCGAAGGTGCTCCAAAAGAGACTGGAACGTATGTTTGCTCTGTTTTTGCACTGAAAGATAATGCGCTTACTGCTTTTAATCAAGCTGTTAAAGATGGTATTCCTCAGAATGATGGTAGTTATTCATCAACCGATATGTGGAATGTAAAACTTGCTGGCGTAGCGCAATCTAGAGACTGGGATCGCATATCCTTCAAAGTACACGTGGTCGAACAATTTAAGCTGCCGAAGACAGGCGGGGAAGATTGCGTGAACTGGAACATGCTGATGAGCGTGCTGTGCGTGATTGGCACGGGCGTGATGGCAGCTGGGTTCTTCCTTGAGCAAACCAAGTGGGGGCGCGCGATGCTTGATGCGTTGTTGCGTAAGACACTGATGCGCAATGTGCAAATTAAAGATTTTATCTGCAAAACTGCCAAAAAGCTTCGCGCTTTAAGGCGACGTAGCGAAAGGTGGCGATGCTGATGAAAAAATTTGCACGCAATCCTGCTAGTCGGCTAGTCGAAAGAGTAGCGCTGGCTTGCAAGCTTGCGGTGCGATTCTCGCTAAAACTTGTTGCGTACTACGATTCGCGTAAACATTAGCGCAATCAAGAAGTGTGGCTCGATTAATTGTGGCTCGTTCACAAACTGTGACTCGATCACAAATCGCGTCTTGCACACAAATTGTGGCTTGCCTACATATCGCAACACAAAATAAACAATAAACATTAAACAATAACCGTATTTTCCTCAAAACCTGCCCACGAGGGCACTGAACAAAGGAGAAGAAAGTGAATAAGTTCACTAAACAATGCGTTGCCGCGGTGGCTTCGCTCGCAATGGCTGGCACGCTGTGCGTCGCCGGTGCCGTGGTTGCTGGCAGCTCTGCTTGGGCTGCTCAGACTGCTGCTGAAAAGGCTCCATGGGATACAACTCTTGAAGCCAACAAGAAGGGTTCCATTACCATTAATAAGAAGGACTCTCAAACAAAAGCTGGATTGAACGGAGTGGTCTTTGCCTTAAGGAAAGTTACAAAAATCGGTAACGAAACTATGTACGATCTTAAGAAAGAAGATAGCTGGGTAAAACTTGCTGCTAAGGTTACTAAGCTCAATGAAAGCATTAGAAATGGTAATGCTATATCAGTCGAATATGATAAAAATCTTACCGATACCGATGTTAAAAAACAAACTACAGCTCATGTGGGTAATGAAGATGGTGTAGCCAAGTTCAGCAATCTAGAAATAGGTCTATATCGTGTAGATGAGGTTAGTGCTCCAGAAGGCTATACTGCTGATTTTGATCCATTCTTTGTAACTATTCCTCAGATTACTCGTGAAAATACAAATACTAACAATACGTACACGTATGATGTGAGTGTTGAGCCAAAAAACACTAATATTAAGAATAATGTTACTAAGACATCTAATATTGGCGAAATCATTGGTGCTGGCGATACTATCACCTACACTATAAAAGCGAAGCCAAACAAGACTAAAGCGTCTAATGGTAACACTGATCTTGTTTCTGACGATCTTAAAGGTTTAGCTGTTTATGATGATGCATTGAAAAATGCTTACACTAATCTTGGTGTAGGTGCAGTCAAAGAAGTTTACATTGGCGATAAAAAATTGACCGTAAACACAGACTATCAACTATCTGAATCTGATAGTGACATTGATAAGTCTGGTTCGACCGTAACTCGTAAACGTATTATGGTTAAGTTTACAGATGCTGGTCTTACTGAAATTTGCACTAAGTTAAATGCTGTAACTGGTAGTGCTACAGTTCCTGAGATTAAGGTTATTCTTAAATTAACTCTTAACAAGACAGCTAGTTTCACTGATCTTGGTTCTAAGAAAAAATTAGCCAACAAGTCTGGATTCATCCCAGGTAATGGTACTGGTGGTGGCACCCCAACGCCAGGTGGAAGCACAGATGATGAATTCCGTAAATTCCAGATTTTCAAGTTTGATGGCACTACTGAAAAAGGTAATTCTGTTGATAGTGATTCTCGAAAGAAACTAAAAGATGCAGTTTTTAAGGCATTTACAAATGAAGATGAAGCAACTAAGTGTGCTGCTAATCCAGATGAAAATAATGCATGTGATAAAGCAATGAGTAACTTTGGAGATTCTGATAATACAGCTGGAAAGAAAACTGGTGATGACGGTAAAACAACGCCTTATGTAGCTAAAGTTGGTAATAAGTTCTATGTTGTGGAAACTAAGGCTCCGGAAGGATATGCTCGTTCTACCAAGGTTTATACAGTGAATATCACAACTAATGAGAGTGATACAGAGGTATTTACTCTTGAAATTCCTAACATTCCAGATAACAAGGGCAACAATTGGTTCAAGCTTCCAAAGACTGGTGCTGCAGGTGTGATTATCTTCGCTCTCGTGGGTCTTGGTCTTGTGGGCTCTGGTATGTTCGTATTCCTTAAGAATCGCAAGAAGGAAGAAGAACAGGCTGCCTGATTTGCTCAGTTGATTAGCAAATCATAAAGATTGAGTCTATAAGATTAAATCTATAAACGATTGAGTCTATAACGATTGAGTCTAGGGCAAAAACCCTAGACTCAATCCTATGTGGACTGTTAAAGCAACAAAACCCGTCGTTTTCCGCTTTTTGTTGTTGATTTTGTGGTTTTAAGCAACATTTTCGGTAAGTTTTTCCCGATTTTGTTGTTAATTTTGCCGTTTTGAGCAACAAAAAGCACAAAATCCCACTGCGTTTGTAGCAAAATCAAACCAAATATTATCTTTCATTAAATAGCTTGAGCTTGGAGGAGTTATGAAGCTAGCCGATATTAGCAATTGGTGCCACTCGTTGAGCGAGCGCGCTGTTGCTAAATTGTTTAAGAATAAGGCGAAGCGTACCTCCAGTGTGGCTAGCACGAGCAATGTGGCTGGTGCGAGTGATTTGATAGCGGAAGAATCGCAAGCAACCGAAGAGCAAACTCCACGATCCAACTCAAGCAAAAATATAAACCAAAATACACTTAAAACTAAAAAAATAACTAAAAAGAAAAGCGCACTGATGCGTATCCTAGAGCCGATTGCGCTGGTTCTTGCAGGCATTTTGTGCTTTAGCTACCCTGTGTGCTCAACGCTGTGGAACAATCACGTTTCGAAGGAGATATCGACAGCGTACGACAAGTATAATCACGATCAGGCTGGCGACGTGCGGCGCGCGCACATTCGCGGCGCAAAGCGCTACAACGCAACGCGCAAGGATATGCTCACGCGCGACCCGTACGGAGGCGACGGTCAGGAAGATATAACTAACACGCCTGGATACAAGCGTTATCTTAAAACGCTTGAGGAGCCGATGGGCATTATCGGCATTATAAAGATTCCGAAGATTGGCGTAAAGCTGCCGATTTACCACGGTACAAAAGAAGACACGTTGGCGCGAGGCGCTGGACACTTGTATGGCACGGATTTGCCAGTGGGTGGCAAGGGGCGTCATACTGTGATCACCGCGCACACTGGTTTGCCGAACGCAACCATGTTTGATTCGCTAACAGACCTTAAAAAGGGTGACTACTTTTATCTTGATGTGCAAGGGGAGACCTTGCGTTACAAGGTGTTTCGTATAAACGTGGTGGATCCGCACGATATAAGTTTGCTGCAGCGCGAGAAGGGGCGCGATTTAGCTACGCTGCTTACTTGTACGCCGTATGGTGTGAACTCGCATAGGTTGCTGGTTACGGGGTATCGTGTGCTGCCGGACCCTGTTGCGCCGCCAGAAGACCATGTGCAATGGCCGCTATGGATGACGTTGTTTGTTATTGCGATGATATTCTCGGCGGCGATTCTTGCCATGATGATCACTGTGGTTGCTGGTAAGAGGCGGCGTAAGTGGGATATTCGCGGCAAGCACATACTGTGGGTTGGGCGCGGCGAGATTAAACTGCGCTAGCGCTATTTCCCGATTTTGTAGTCCAACACGCTGTTTAGAGCTAGAAAGTGCGTCACATCGTTCGCGCGGATTAGCCGCGCTCACGTCTTCGCCGCGCAGAAGCAGTGCTTCTGCCTTGAGCGGCTCAGCGCTCCGAATTGCCTTCGCTCGCTACGCTTTAAGCGCGAAGGCAGGTCGTCGCGCATATTCTCAGGCGATTATCAGACTTATAACAAAATTACGAGTAGAATAAGAACCGTGATACTTGATCGTCATAATCGTTTAAATTTGGCCGAACTTTACGCCAGCTTGCAAGGAGCGGGAGATGGTGGGGCGCCAGACGCCACCGCGGAAAAGTCGCAAGCAACCGCTGACGAAAAGTCCGCGCAAAAATCACCTATAAAAAGCGAAACGCCGCATCTTCCGCCCAATCAAATGGACGAATTCGTAAACATGATGCAAGTGTACGAAGGCGCGATGTACGAAATAAGCACGAAGCTGGAGATTTTGGACGGCGAGTTTCAGGTGCGATTTTCGCACAATCCCGTGCATCACATGGAGCGGCGACTAAAATCCGTGCACTCGATTTTTGAGAAGCTACGCCGCAGAAACCTAAGCATATCAACGCGTTCGATTCGCGACAATCTGTTCGACGTGGCTGGAATCCGCGTGATTTGCAACTATCGCGACGACGTGTACGCGGTTGCGCAATACCTTTCCAAGCAAACGGATATTCAAGTTTTGCAGGTTAAGGATTATATTAAAAACCCAAAGCCGAATGGGTACCGCAGTTTGCATGTGATTTACGCTGTGCCAGTGTTTTTGTCGTCGGGTGCGCATTACACGCCTGTGGAAGTGCAATTCCGTACAATCGCAATGGATTATTGGGCGAGTTTGGAGCACGCGTTGCGCTATAAGGCTGATTTGCCGGACGCAAAGTTGGCGGAGCATTCTAAGACGCTGCTTGAGTGCGCGCAGAATTTGCAGGCAATTGAGGCGCAAATGCAGGGTATTCATCGCGATATTAATGGTGCGCCGCGCGTGGAGGATGCGCCTGAGTCGTAACAACTAATGCGCGACGACCTACATCTCCGCTTTTTGTAGCACGACACACCATTTTAAGCAACATTCTCGGGAAAATCGTCCGCTTTTTGTTGTTGATTTTGCCATTTTGAGCAACAAAATCGGGAAAACTTGACGCTTTTTGTTGCTCGACACGCCATGAATCGCTACAAAACGCGCGGTTTTCAACGGTTTATAGCCTTTAACCACATTGCTAAAAATCTATTTACAAGCGCAACGCCGCCACTTATTATCGGTCTATGTTTACTAACAAAAATTTCTCATATGGTGCAGAGGAATCTTGTAGAAATACAAATCTCCCTGCCAGACTCATGAACAATTTACTTGAGTCGGAGCGAAATAATTCATGCCTAATGGCGTCGCGTTTCAACGATCGCTCAATTCTGCGCCGATATCTTAAGTCTGGAGAGCTGATTGAGCCTTACAATGGCTTCTACGCTATTCGCGATCACTGGAATCGATTACTGTACAAAGATAAAGTCAAGCGTATTGCAGTCACTCTTACAAATAAGATAAAGATAAAAAAGTGGAATTTTACTGGCGAAACTGCCGCTGTGCTTTTGGGGCTGGAGGTGGTTCACTTGCCTTACATACATCATTCGCTTACCGAAATATATGTGTCGTCTAGTTATGCGGAAAAATTTGCTTCGAATTGTAAAAAATCTGCTTTGGACAAGAAAAAGTCGGTGCGAAGTGCATTTAGACATAAATATAACCGACTAAAACTTTCAGACATAATAGAGGATGAGTCTGGCATAAGGCTTGATGATTTTAATAAAAACAGCTATAAAAATGAGGCGGCGTCGTCATTTGGCCATACTTTTGGGCATATTCCGACTGCTGAAGAGCTTGCGATTAGTCATGTTGCCAGCATTTACAACGTTCTCTACGTGTGCGCTTGGAAGGGGTCGTTCTCCGAGTCGCTAGCAACTTTCGATTCTGCTGCTCGAAAAGGTGAAGATCTTAACAAAATTTTGCGTGTTTGTCGTAAATTTTACGGCTCCATGGATTGTTGTAGCGATACGCCGCAGTTCTTGAACAGTGTTCAGAATCCAAAAAACGCGGATTTTTATGGTGTAAATTATTCTCCTATTAACAATCCAAATTTTCTTGGCACCGATGAATTTGATGTTTTGTCGCGAATGGAGACTTTGGTAAACTATGCGAACCCTAAGAGCGAAAACGGCGGAGAGTCACTTGCGCGGGCGATAATGCTTGAGCTTGGTTTTGTGGAGCCAGAGTTGCAGCACGAGTTTCCAAACCCGAATTATCCACAGAGTCCATATCGCGCAGATTTTATGTGGAAAGTTAACGGAAAAATTATTGTTGGAGAGTTTGATGGCACTGATAAATATTTGATTGAAGATAGAACTTTGCTTGATAGCCGCTCGGTTGCTTGCGACTTGCGTACTGAGTATTTTGATGGAAGTGTTGAAAATGTCAACAACTTCAGCACAAATAACTTATATAGATATAATCGTGATGCAGTTAGGAAGGAACGCAATAGAGAGCGGTGTCTTATGGATTGCGGAGTTGTTAGGGTTGTGCGATTTGATTATTGCGATATCTTGAATCCGATTGAGTTTAAGAAGAAGCTGCTTTCTGCGGGAGTTCCTGTGGCCGTTGCGTGATTTACAACATTCTCGATTAATCATCTACGCTTTTTGTTGCTCAACACGCTGATTAGAGCTACAAAAACGGGAAAATCTTCCGCTTTTTGTTGTTATAAATGGAAAGAACAAAAAAGGGCTTCTAGCGATTTGCTAGAAACCCTATTCGCGGATGAGGCGAGATTCGAACTCGCGGTAGGTTTCCCTACAACGGTTTTCAAGACCGTCTCCTTAGACCGCTCGGACACCCATCCATGTGTGATTGCTACGCAATATGCACATCAATCACACAAGCGAATAGCCTACCATAATCCCCAGGAAAAACGCACATACTCGTATCTAGTCGCGCCTATTTCCCAGCAACTCCAGCAAGTACACAAACATGTTGATGAAGTCCAAATAAAGATTAAACGCGCAAATAATCGAAATACGTTTAATCATTTTTGGCTGATCAGCATACGCTTCAAAAATCGCACGAGTTTTCTGTGCATCGTAAGCCGTAAGACCTGCAAAAATCAGCACTGCAATCGCAGCAATAAATCGCATTGTTCCAGCACTTGGAGCAACAAACATAAGAATTACCTGACTCACGCACAACACCAGCAAAGCCACCATAAGAATCGGGCCAGCCTTAAGCATATTCACTTTTGTAGTGAGCGCAAGCATTGTAAGGCACAGGAAGAATCCAGCAGTTAAAGCCAAAACCATTGCAATAGAGCCGAGACTAAACACAGTAAAAATCGTACTAAGCGTAAAGCCAGTAAGCGCAGCATATACATAGAACATCGCACGCGCAGCAAAAACGCTCATTTTCATAACGCGCATTCCAAGAACAACAGCAAGCACCACTTGCGCAATAATAATGCCGAAGAATCCAAATCGACCCGTAGCATACAAGTAAGAGTAAAGCGCACCCGTACTTTGTGTAAACATTGCCACAAGCGTTGTAACTATTAAGCCAACGGTCATCTCTGCGTAAACGCGACGCACGCTCACGCGCTCAGCATGCTCGCGCACATAAGTAGCCTGCGCGTCTACAATTGTTGGGTTTTGCGCAAAATTGCCAGCATAATTGCCGTTAAAATTTCCAAAATCTCCCATAAATCCTCCTAAAATTCTGTAAGACTCTGTATAACTCTATACAACTATATAAACCCTTGAAAATTTGATTATAGTACATTTGTACGAAACGCGCAATATCAAAATATTGACAACAAAGTGCGTCAATTAACTCCGCTTTTTGTTGTTTGAGACGTGGTTTTGAGCTACAAAATGCGGAGAGACTAGATAGAACGATAGTTACGCTCTTGAGATGCGATGGAGTCAAGTACGAATCGCGCGTCACTTCGATTCTTCTGGCTGCTTATAAAATCCTGCGGAGAATAAGGCGCTGCGCTGTTAAACATCTCCTCGTATTGCGAAACGCTTAATTGCGTGCGATTGTTTAGCGACTTTAAGTGCTGATTAGAAAACAGCGCGCTACGCCAGTCTGGAACAAGTGTTGCGCTAAAGAATTCTGCTACAGCGCCAGAACCGTAGGAGAACAAGCCGATTTTTTGACCTGGGAGTAAAGGAGACAGGCATGTCGGCGATTCGTTTGTGTGTGTTGCGGAAGATAAGTCGCAAGAAACCTCACTATCGCCATCAACCGCAGAATCGTCAAAATTCTTAAAATAATCGTAATCAAGTAAAGAAATTAATCCTAAATAGAGTGAACCAGTGTAAATATTACCGATTCGGCGACTATATTGTGTGCTGTCTTGGTATCGCGCAAGAAGACGTTCGCGCGTATCGCTTGTAATAGGCGCGCTCGACTTTTCCTCCAACCCAGCTCGAAGCGCTTTAAGCCCCATTTTTGTGTATGGAAGATGGAAGCAAATCGCCTCAAAATCGTTGAAATTGCAGGCGTTTTCCGCACTGTACCGCTGCCACACGTCGCAGAACATGCGAATGTATTGTTCGGTTGAAAACTTTCCGCGAGCCAACGCCGTGCTTTGATATACGGGACGCCAAAAATCCTGGATTTCCGCCGATTTTACAACGCTGTCGTCGTTGATTTGCAACACGTGTGGATTCTCGCTTACAAGCATCGCCACAGCACCAGCGCCTTGCGTCACCTCGCCAGGAGTGCCAACGCCGTAGCGCGCAATGTCTGCAGCAATCACCAAAACTTGCGCGCCAGGATGCGTCAAAACGTAGTCACGAGCCATCATAAGCGCCGCAGTTCCGCCATAACACGCTTCTTTTACTTCCACGCAGCGCACCCACGAGCTAAGGTTTAGAAGTTTGTGAATATAAAGCGCGCTGGATTTGCTGGCGTCGACGCCGCTTTCTGTGCCAACGATCACCATTTTGAGGCGGTTGCTGTCGATGTACTGCATAAGCGGCAGAGCAGCTTGAGCGCCAAGTGTTACGATGTCTTGGTGGTTTGGTGGCACTGCCTGTTGGCTTTGACCGATTCCGATTGTGAATTTGTTCGGGTCTATTCCGCGCTCAATCGCAAGGTCGCGCATGCTTAGATAGCAATTTGGAGTTGCGAAAGTTATGCGGTCGATTCCGACTTTTGGCGTGTTTTTTGAAGTATTGCTCATGATTTCCTATTTTTTTTTTAAGGCGATTTTTTTTTAAGGACGATTTTAGTGGTGTAAATTTTACGGCGTGGTTGCTGGCGACTTATCCCAAACAGAAGGAAGTCGCAGTTAACCGAGTAACACGTGTAATTATCATTTTAAACTCTAAGTATTTTTGTCTTTTCGCAAATTATCAAGAATCATCCTTGCAGAATTCGTGTTTAAATCGGAAGAATTTTCGTTTAGAAGCGCGTGCACAACTTTTTGAATTTCGTCTCCGCGCGCCCCAGATGCTATAGCGATATTTGCGGCTTGAAGGCGCATATGACCCGCCTGGATTCCAGGACCTGCGAGTGCGCGAAGAGCCGCCAGGTTTTGCACGAGTCCTACGGCTGCTAGAACGTTACGGAAATCATTGGCGTTATTGACTTTAGAAACTTGCAGCGCGACTTTTGACATTGGGAGCGAGGCGATTGCGCCGCCCACTGTGCCGATTTGCAACGGGATTTCGATGCGACCGTAAAGGATTTGACCTGAATTTTGCAAGGTCCAGGTTGAAAGAGGCATGTAACGACCAGATTTTGCTGCCCATTCGTGTGCGGCGGCTTGTAATGCGCGCGTGTCGTTGCCAGATACGAGTGCTGCTGCAACTATTCCATTTAGGATTCCTTTGTTGTGGGTTGCAGCACGCTCCGCGTCTACGGCGGCCAGGGAGCTTAAGGCGGCGATGCGGCGCGCAAGGCGCATGCCGTCGGCATCTCCAGCCGCGGCTGTTTTTGCGCTAGTCACAAGCGCTTCTACGGGTATGCGCACTTCGGCGACTGTTGCCGCGCGGCTGGAGTTGGCAAGAATTGCCACCAGCGCCTTGCGTCCAACCCAGCTTTCCAGCTGGGTTTTAACAGCTTCGCCAATGGTGTTTGCTATGTTTGCTCCCATTGCGTCGCATGCGTTTATGTCTAGTGTTAGCTTGGCGAAGCCTGTTAACGCCGCCGCCTGCGCGCGTTCTAATCCGCCGCCGCGTTGGTATATTGATGGGTGTGCGGAGCGCGCAACCTCACTAATCGCCGTGCGTTTTGACTCATTACGCATTATGCTATCTAGTTTTTTGGCTACGCTTCCGTCCGCGTCTTCAAAAACTATTTGTGCGCGCGTAACGTAATGTGCGCTGTGTGCTACAACGCCGTTTTCTAGGCTTTTTGCTGCGATTTTTGCACCGTTGCATGCGGCAGCGATTACGGATGGCTCTTCTGTAGCCATCAGCACGTTTTGCATAACTCCGTTTACTTTTAGGCCGCGCACAACGCCTACTGGCAGGCTGAATCGCCCGATTTGGTTTTCGATCATGCTGTTTGCAACGCTTGCAGGAATGTTTGTTTCGCTGCTTTGCGCGAGTTGTGCGAGCAGAAGTTGCGTGTAATCGCCGCTAAGCGTGCCTTCTGATTCCAGCGTTTTTATGCGCTGTTCTACGCTTAATTCTCGAAAAGCTGCCATGTTTCTCCATTTTTTTTTGACGTCATTTTCGCGATTTTCACTTTTGCAATGTTGCTTTGACGCTATTGACGCTATTCAAGTCGCCGGCAACCGCCACATTCACCGCCAGCAACCGCGCGTATCACAACACTCCGTATGCGTTCTGCGACTTACTTCGCGCGTGTCACAACACGTGCACGTCTATCACACGTCTACTTTCGCATCCTAACTTGCATGCTCACTCCAATTCCGCCTCCCACGCACAGAGCTGCAACACCGTTTTGCATGTGATTGTCTCTAAGTGCGTAAAGAAGTGTTGTTAAAATCCTGGCTCCGCTAGCGCCCAAAGGATGCCCGAGCGCAATCGCGCCGCCTCTTATGTTCAGTTTGCTTTCGTTGATGTTCAGCTGCTGGCACACGGCTATGCTTTGTGCGGCAAACGCTTCGTTAATCTCAAAAAGGTCAATGTTTTCAACGGTGTAGCCCGTGTTTTTTAGCATGCGCTCCATAACGTGTTTTGGCGCGTAGCCCATAAGGTCTGGACTGATTCCACCTTCTGCAAATCCTACGATTTCTGCCAAATAGTCGATTCCGTGCGCGATTGCGTAGTCTTTGCTCATTAAGACGAGTGCTGCTGAGCCGTCGTTGATGCCGCTTGCATTTCCGGCTGTCACAGTAGGCGAGTGTTTTGCTCCAGAATACGCCTCACGAGTTTCATCTGCCTCGCGCATTCCACCAGTTTCGCACCTGTCAAAATCCGCCTCAAACAACGTTTTAAGCTTAGAAAGCTTCTCTATAGAAGTGTTGGCGCGCGGATGCTCGTCTCTGTTAATCACAGTTCCGTCCAAAAGCTGCACGGGTGCAATCTCCGCGTCAAAATCGCCGTTATTTTGCGCGAAAACGGCTTTCTGGTGCGATTTTAACGCAAAAGCGTCTTGCTGCTTGCGCGTTATGCCAAACTTCGCGGCCACGTTTTCGGCAGTAACTCCCATTTCTTTGCCAGTAAAAGCGTCACAAAGTCCGTCTTTTTTTAGTCCATCAACCAGTGCGCTGTTGCCGTAGCGAAGGCCACCAAATCGCACGTTTTGCGCGTAAAACGGCACGTTGCTCATGCTTTCCGTGCCTCCAGCAACTACCACTTTTGCATCTCCCATGCAAATCGCAGATTGCGCAAGGCGAATGGCTTTAAGACCAGATCCGCAAACTTCGTTGATTGTCATTGCGCAACTTGACTCGTCAAGCCCCGAGCTAAGGGCGATTTGGCGCGCAACGTTTTGACCGCTGCCTGCTTGAAGTACGTTGCCAAAAATCGCTTGATCTACAGATTTTGGACTGATTTTTGCGCGTTCGATTGCGGCTTTTGCTGCGATTGTTCCTAACTCAACAGATGTGAGCGATTTCAACGCGCCTCCGAATTTTCCTATCGGTGTGCGCGCTGCGCTTACAATCACAACATCACTCATACGTTTAGCCGCCAATCAGTTGAAAACTAGCCGATTAAAGCTATCTTGATCAAGCTATCTTATTGAAAATTATTAAAAATTGCATGTTGAAAGCTAGCACATTTAGAGTAATAGGTTTCAAACACCAACCGAACTACTTTATCGTATTTTTACGCAAAATTGCGATTTGTGAAGAATTATGTTTAATTTTTTCACAATTTGCGCACAATCACATTGACTAGTCTATTTGCGGAAGGTGATTGACCCATCGTTAGGATCCATCGACTCCACAATCGCCAGCGAATCCAAGTCATATCCAGCTTCGCGCAACGCATCTCCGCCGCCTTGGAAGCCTTTTTCAATCGCAATGCCAATGCCAGCAACCGTGGCTCCAGCGTGATCGCAAATGTCAATCAACCCTTGCAAAGCTTTGCCATTAGCCAAAAAATCGTCCAAAATTAAAACGCGGTCGTCTGCGCTCAAATATTTTCTAGACACAATTACAGGGAATTCGCGTTGCTTTGTGAACGAGAATACGGTAGACACGTATTGATCGCCATCCAAGTTGATTGATTGCGCTTTCTTTGCAAAAACCACTGGAACGTTGCCAAAATGACGCGCAGCAACGCACGCGATTCCGATTCCCGAAGACTCGATTGTTAGGATTTTGTTGATTTGCGTGTTTTTAAAATGCTGCGCCCATGCAGCTCCCATTGCGTCAAAAAGCGCGCAATCGCACTGGTGGTTAAGGAATGCGTCAACTTTCAAAACATTTCCTGGCTTAACAATGCCTTCTTTTTGGATACGTTCTTCAAGTTCTTGCACGATTATTCCTTTCAAATTGCGCCGTGTTTTGCGTGTGTAGCGTGTATTTGTATAGCTTACCCCCAGCTTTGACTCACTTTGCGCGCCAACCTGCCGTAGCGCCCGCGCATTTTGTAGCTCTGGGCAGCGTGTTGAACAACAAAAAGCGGAAAAAGACGACGGGTTTTGTAGCGATTCGTGGCGTGTTGGACTACAAAAAGCGGAAGGTGATTCCGTATTTTGTAGCTCGAAATCGTCGCCGTGCAAAACGCACGATTTGTGTTTGGCTGCCGTTCGTTAAAATTGGTTAGAGTTTAATTTTTGCGATTTGGAACACGGGAGTGAGGGGCTTTTGAGCAAGTACGGTTACGATTTTGATTTGTTTGGCAATCCAGAAGATGCCGACGAGCAGAGCGATGCTTCTATTAGCAATGCTCCTATTAGCGATGCACCTATTAATAAAGACATGACGAGCGAAGTTTCTGCTTCTACGGTTGCTGGCGATTTTTCCGCAAAATATTCAAATTCCGTACAATCTTCCCAAACAGCTCAATCTTCTGCCGCTGCCCAATACGCTCAAACATCCGCACAATCTTCCAACATTCCTGAAATCAACCCACAATCGCTTTTAGAAGGCTTAAATCCACAGCAATCCAAGGCTGTTCAATACACTGGCCCAGCGCTTTTAATCGGAGCTGGCGCAGGCAGCGGCAAAACGCGTGTTCTTACGCGCCGAATCGCGTGGATTTTGGCTAATCGCAAGGCGTGGCCGAGCCAAATTCTTGCAATCACGTTTACAAATAAAGCGGCTGCGGAGATGCGCGAGCGCTTGGCGAGCTTAATAGGCAATAGTGCAAATAGCATGTGGGTTTCCACTTTCCATTCCGCTTGCGTTAAAATTCTTCGCGCTCATGGCGATTCAATCGGCTTAAAATCAGGTTTTTCTATCTACGATTCTTCCGATTGCGAGCGTCTTGTTAAAATAATCGCATCCGAATTGAACATCGATATTAAAAAGTTTACGCCTAAACTTTTATTGTCTAAGATATCTGATTTCAAAAATAATTTGGTTACTTGGCAGGAAAATCTTAAAAATTACGCACCAGATTATAAGCCAGGCGCGTCTGTATCTGGTGCATCTAGCTTTAATGCTGCTGGCAATGCTGATGCGCTTTATGCTGCTGTTTACGCGGAGTATCAAAATAGGCTTAGCGTTTCGAATGCTGTTGATTTTGACGATTTGATTATGTTAACGGTTAAGCTTTTGCGCCAAAATCCGCAAGTTAGCGCGTATTACAAGCGAAAGTTCCGTTACATTTTGGTTGACGAATATCAGGATACCAATCACGCGCAATACGTGTTGATTCGTGAGCTTGCAGGTGTGGATGATTATTCCACTGATTCCACTCAACTTCCGCAATCTTCAATCACGGTTGTTGGCGATTCCGACCAGTCAATTTACGCTTTCCGCGGTGCAGATATTCGCAATATTCAAGACTTTGAGCAGGATTTTCCAAGCGCTACAACAATTATGTTGGAGCAGAATTATCGCTCTACGCAAACCATTTTGGATGCTGCAAATGCCGTGATCTCCAACAACACTAATCGAAAACCTAAAAAGTTGTGGACATCTTTAGGCAAAGGCTCGCCGATTGTAGGTTATGTAGCAGATAACGCGCAAGGTGAAGCTTCTTGGGTTGCTCAAGAAATCGCGCGTTTGGCAGGCGAAGATGGCGTAAACTACTCAGATATTGCGATTATGTATCGCGCAAATTCGCAATCTCGAAGCTTAGAAGATGCGCTTATTAAGTCGGGCTTGCCTTATCAACTTGTTGGCGGAACTAAGTTCTACGAGCGCCGCGAAGTCAAAGATGCGCTTGCTTACTTGCAATCGATCGCAAACCCTGATGACGATGTCAATATGCGCCGCATTTTAAACGTTCCAAAGCGTGGTCTTGGTGCGCGCGCTGAGTCGCAGATTACGTCTTATGCAAAAGAAAATTCTATAAGTTTTTGGTCTGCTCTTAGTCAAATAGATAAGATTGCAGAACAAATTGGTATTTCATCTCGAACTTTTAATGCGCTCAAGAGTTTTAGGGATCTTATGACTTCGCTTATTGACTTTATGAAAGCTAACGATTCCAAGCCTTCTAAGGTTGTAGAGAACGTGCTTAACGAAAGCGGATTGTTGCAGGATTTGCGAGAGTCTAAGGACCCTCAAGACGAATTTAGAGTAGATAACTTGTCTCAATTACAATCGGTTGCAGCCGAGTATGAGCAGAATACGCCTGATGCTAATGTTGCTGGTTTTTTGGAGACTACGGCTTTGGTTGCGGATTCGGATCAGCTTCCAGACCAGGGCGAAGATACTGGAAAAGTTACGCTTATGACGCTTCACACGGCTAAAGGTTTGGAATATCCTGTTGTGTTTTTGACTGGAATGGAGCAGGGCACTTTTCCTCATTCGCGCTGTGTTGACAATCAAAAGGAGCTTTGCGAGGAGCGTCGTCTTGCATACGTTGGCATAACTCGCGCTAAGAAGATTTTGTACGTCACTTGGGCGGCTGAGAGATCGCAATGGGGCAAGTCAGCGGAAATGATCCAAAGCCAGTTTTTGGACGAGATTCCTGCCGATTTGATTTCTTGGAAGCGCAAGGAAGCAGATGTTATGCGTGCTGGGCTTAGGGGAGCGGGCAGTGATTTTGACCGCGATTTTGCTGGCGATTTCTCCGACGATTTTGGAAGCGATGGTGGTTGGGACGACGATTCGTACACCACTTACGGCGGATCGAGTTACAGAAAATCGCATTATGGCAAGTCGTATAGCTCAAAGTCTTATGGCTCTAATTCATATGGCAATTCATATGGCAAATCGTATGGTTCAAAGTCTGGCAAAGTCACCACTCGTATCGCCAGAAAATCGAGTGCATCATACCAGCATCAATCGTTCACTTCAAATTTGCAGTCATCTGCATCATCATTGTCTTATAAAAAACAGGGTTTGCAAGAAAAGGACAATCACTTAAATATCAACGATTTTCATGAAGGCGATAAAATTTCGCACGACACTTACGGTCTTGGAACTGTTCTTAAAACGCAAGACAAGGGAAGAAACTCAATTATTACAGTTGACTTTGGTTCGGATGGTGTAAAAAGACTCATGTTAAGAGTTGCACCAATTGAGAAATTGTAAAATTGTAAAATTTTTCGTTTTATAAATGTTGCACTTAAAATAATGGAATCCTATTGGAGATTACTTTAAATTGTTAATTGTAATATTGTTATAACTAGTGCGCGATTATATACACTAAAACAAAATATTCAAGACTTGTTTTCTATTAAGCTATACGAAAAAATATAAAAGTAGGAAAAATATAGAAGTAAACGAAACCGCAAATGTGTAAGATTCGTGACTCAAGAGTAAGTCGATTAAGCTCTTAAACATTGCGATTGTATTTATAAAGAGATTTTAAAAGGCGTGGCGCTTGCAAACGTGAGTGCCGTAAAGCGTGTTGCATTAAACAAAAAGCAACACTAAAAAATAATAACTAGATTTAATGAGGTATTTATTATGAAAAACAAATTATTCGCATCGCTTCATGCAATTATTTTTGGAATTCTTATTGCTATAGCGCCATTGACATTTGCAAAACCATGCTCAACTGGAGGCATGCACAAAATGGCTAAAATGTCTAAAATGCCTATGATGATGCAACCTATGGCATGCTACTACACCAGCCGCGTGGCTATTGGAATTGGCGTAGTTATTGCAATTCTAGGTATTATTGCGCTATTTGTTAAAGAACACGTTCGTGCTGGCTTAAATATTGCTGTAATCGCTAACTCTCTGTTTATGATTGCTACTACAACGTTCCTTATTGGTGTTTGCAAAAGCCCAATGATGCATTGTGCATCTGTTATGCGTCCAACGTTGATTGTGTTATCTGTACTCGCGTTGGTGTTTGCATCCGTTAGCGTGTATCTCGATACTAAGTCTGCTTGCTAGTGCGCATCTAAGTAATTTACTATGCGAACTATTACATTAAAGCGATTGCCGCTAGAAAACCTAAAGCAAAAGCCGCTTAGAACCGCCGCGTTAATCGTGGTTTCCGCGTGCTTAGCTGCAGTGTTTTTTGGCGGCTCGCTAATCTCACTTAATCTTTCTAATGGTTTAAGTAGTATGCGCGCTCGTCTTGGCGCGGATATTATGGTTATTCCGCAAAACACTTACAATCGTGCGGAAGCGTTGCTAACTAATGGCGGATCTAGCACGTTTTACTTTACGAACAATATTGAGGATTTTGTGCGAAAGTCAAAAGGCGTTGAAAAAGCAAGCGTACAAACTTACATATCTTCTCTATCTGCTGGATGCTGCGCAGAAAAGTTGCAAATCATAGGTTTTGACCCTACGAGTGACTTTGTAATCGCGCCATGGATTTATTCGCAACACAAAAGCGAGCTTAAAAAAGGGCAGATGATTGCAGGCGCAAACGTGCTTGTGTCTTACAAAAATACTGTTCGCTTGTATGGGCACGAATGGCCGATTGTTGCGCAACTTGCTAAAACGGGCACTAGCTTAGATAACTCAGTGTTTGTAAACAGAGATACGATTCCAGCGGTTATTAAATATTCTTCTAAAGTTGGGCACACTGCGATTCCTGCAAAATATGCGCGCAAGGCAGTTAGCGCTGTTCTTGTAAAAGTGAGCAAGGGTTTTAGCGCTCAAAAAGTTGCGGAAAATATTCGTAAAACTAGCGGAATTAAAAGTCTTGGAGTGGTCTTTCCAGGCGGAATTACCGAGCAGACTAAAAAGAGCTTAGAGGTGCTAAATAAGGCGATTTTTCTTGGCATTCTTGCGTTTTGGCTTGTGGGCGTGTTGATTCTTGTGTGCGTTTTTGCATCTTCTACATCGGAGCGCAAGAGGGAATTTGCTTCTCTTAGGATTTTGGGCGCCAATAAGAGCATGCTTCTAAAGATGGTCGCGCGTGAATCGTCTGCGATTGGTTTTGGCGGAGGCGTGATTGGCGTTGCTTTTGCTTCGCTTATTTTGTTCCCATATAATGTTGTTATTTCTCAACAGTTGCAACTGCCGTACTTGGAGTCGAATGTTTGGTTTGTGTGCGCGCTTTCGGCAGTTTCCGTAGCGTTTTCGCTCGCTAGTGTTTTGGTAACTTCTGCGATTATTGTGGGGCGAATCGCAAGCAGGGAAGCGTATTTGACTTTAAGAGATGGCGAATAAAATGGCGAATAAAGTTGTTAGTAACGATTTAGTAGTAAATCTTAAAAATGTCACTCGCGAATTTAAACGCAAAAATAGGAAGTTTATTGCTGTAGACAATGTTAATTTTTCGCTTAAAGCTGGCGACTTTGTTGCGATTGTGGGCAAGTCTGGCAATGGAAAATCTACTCTTTTAAACATGATTGCAGGTCTTTTAAAGCCGACGCGTGGAAACGTTACGATTTTTGGATGCAATATTTCACTGCCTTCTATAAGCGACGAGCAAATTTCTGCGATTCGCGCAAAAAACATTGGTTTTGTTACGCAATCGCAGACGCTGCTTGCTAATTTGAATGTGATAAATAACGTTATTTTGCCTGTTAAGATTTTTGATGCTTCTTCTAAGCGAATAGGCGATTTTACGGAAAAACTTCATCCAGAAGATTGTGTGAATGTGACTTCCTTCGCTATGGATTTGCTTAAGCGACTTAACGTGGACGATCTTGCGCATTGTTATCCACGTGAGCTTTCTGGCGGAGAAATGAGACGCGTTATGATTGCGCGCTCTTTGATTAACAACCCACGTTTACTGCTGTTGGATGAGCCTACGGGCGATTTGGATTCGCAAAACACTCAAACTGTGGTGTCTCTGCTGCGCGATTGTGCGGATTCTGGCGCGGCTGTTTTAGTCGTTACTCACGATGAATCGGTTGCTGCAAGCGCTAACAGTGTTTACACAATGGACTCTGGCATACTTCGTGCACTCTGTGACTGAGCTTTGTTGCGTGAGCGATATTCCGCTTTTTGTTGCTGTTTTTACTGGTTTGAGCTACATTCTCGGGAAAAATTGACGCATTTTGTAGCTTTAATTAGCGTTTTGAGCAACAAAAAGCGTCAACCATTTCCGCACTTTGTACCACATTTGACCTAAATCACGTACAAAAAGCGTACACAGTTTCGTATTCTACGCCGCGGAGTAGTATAAGGAACGATGCCTATTTTTTGTAGGCATTATCTGGAGCCTTAGCCCATCAGTGGGTCGGCGCGCAAGAATTATGGCGTTATTTCAGCGTTTTAATGCTTTCGCGTTCGTGTGTTAGCACGAAGAAGCACTGGAGAGGCCGGCTCAGCGTGAACAATCGTAAATGTTTGGTTCACGTTCCGTTCAGATAACGACAGAATAAAGGATTAGTAATGACTAATATTCAGCGTTCTCGCCGTCAGGTGCGTCTTTCTCGCGCCCTCGGCATCGCTTTGACCCCAAAGGCTCAGCGTATTTTCGAGAAGCGTCCATATGCTCCAGGTGAGCACGGCCGCACTCGTCGTCGTACCGAGTCCGATTACGCAGTACGTCTTCGCGAGAAGCAGCGTCTTCGCGCTCAGTACGGTCTTTCCGAGAAGCAGCTTCGTGCAGCTTACGAAAAGGGTACGCACACTGCAGGTCAGACTGGTGACGCAATGCTCACCGATTTGGAAACCCGTCTTGACGCTTTAGTTTTGCGCGCAGGCTTTGCTCGCACAACCGCTCAGGCTCGCCAGTTTGTTGTGCATCGTCACATTTTGGTAGATGGCAATCTTGTTGATCGCCCATCCTACCGTGTTAAGCCAGGCCAGACCATTCAGGTTCGCGCTAAGAGCCAGACAATGGTGCCATTCCAGATGGCTGCTGAAGGCGTTCATCGTGACGTTTTGCCAGCAGTTCCTGGTTACCTCGATGTGAATCTTGCCTCTTTGAAGGCTACTTTGACTCGTAAGCCGGAAGTCGATCAGATTCCAGTTGAAGTCAACATCCAGTACGTCGTCGAGTACTACGCTCGCTAAATTCTGGATTTCATTCTTAAGGACATACCGCTTGACCCCTGCTGTGCATTGCATAGTGGGGGTCAATGCGTTTTATTTGCTATTCTTCCCGTGTTTTGTAGTTCTGATTGGTGTGTTGGACTACAAAGTGCGGAAGTTTTTCCGCATTTTGTTGTTCAACACGCTGTTTAGAGCTACAAAGTGCGGAAAATACTGCACGAATCGTAGTGCATTTGTATAAAATCAGTATGAACTACGTAAAAGTTGGTTACATGTTGGTGCACATTAACTTTTGTTTGGGATTAGTCGCCAGCAACCGTACATTTTGTAACAAAACAGTTTAATAAAAAAACAAAATCATATATAATTATTCACAATAATATTCGTTATATTACAAAATATAACATTCTGCGAGTGTTGAATCAGAAAATATATAATAGATAACTGAGCGTCTAGTAAGCGTTGTAAGTAAGAAGATACAAGAATAAGAAGTTATACGAAAATAAAAGAAGATAAAGAAGAATAAAGAGACGATGGAGTCAAAGATGTCTCAAATTAGCAATGAAGAAGATGTGAAAGCGGTGCAAGAAGCACAGCAATATATGACTGCGCACAACGCACAGTATGCAGAAGATGTAAGAGACGCAAAAGACGTGTTAAGCAATAACGTTTTTGAAGGGGATGATTTTGTGGAAAAGCCTAAAAAAGTTGCAGGACTTCACAATATTCCAACAACAGCTGGTTTCGCTGGTCCTGGTGGTGGATTTGAAGGTGGCGCTGCAGCAGGATTTGAAATTGATGAAGACGGCACTACGCATAAGAAGGCAGATGAGCGTCAAGTTGAAAAAAGCTTGGAAGACACAGATGCTTTTGATGCAATAGACATTAATGCAATTCGCGCTAGGAACAAGGCTGGCGGCGCAAACCACTCGGTTATTAACAAAATAACCAGCACGGGTGTTGGAGATTCTTCGCTGAGTAGTCTTGTAGCTCAAGCAGAAGAAGAGGCGGCTGAAAACGTGCAGTCTGCGCAATCCACTATGCATTCGGACTCATACCAAGGATTACAGTCGCCAATGCATTCTTCGATAGGAGATAATTCCTTCTACCAAACGCAACAAATTCCGACTGTTCAAACTCCTATTCGAGATTTCGGTGGAGAGTATCCGTATAAGTTGTATCGTCCAGGAACATACGCACGTGAGCATATTCGTATTACGGCAACAAAGCTTTCCGACGGTCGTGACTTTTTCTACATCGACGACAACCCAGAATATGTTAGCGGGCACAAAACAAGGGAGCTGATCGACCCTAGAAAGTTGGCGTATCGCTTTACATCTCATTTTGATAGCGAAGGTAATGAGGTTCCTAGCGAAGTTCCGCAAATGCGTCAGGATCCGCTTACAGGAGACTGGATTCCTATGTCTAGGCTGTGGGCAAAACGACCAGCTCCTGTTCTTAGAGAGAGTTCAAATAGCGATAGCTTAAATAGTGATAGTAATCAGCAATCAAGAATCGACCCATTCGCTGGTAGAAAGCCAGAATCTGAGTATCAAGATGGTGAAATTCCAGACGAAGACTACGACGTTGTTGTTTTTGAAAACCGTTATCCAGCTATGGCTCAGGTTGCAGGAGTGCCAAACACAACAACCTACGTTGATGGCAATCCGCTGTGGAAGCAGGCTCCTGCAGCTGGTCGTTGTGAGGTGATTTGCTTTAGTTCCAACGAAAACATGCTTCCAGCTAATCTTTCTGTTTTGCGAATGCGCACGATTGTTGAAGCCTGGGCGTTTAGAACCGCGGAAATTAGCCAAATTGATGGCATTAAGCAGATTTATCCTTTTGAAAATCACGGCAGCCAAATTGGTGTGACTTTGAATCATCCTCACGGTCAGATTTACGCTTATCCGTTTATTGCTCCTAGATTGGAGCAGGAGTTGCGTCACACAGAGGCTTATTTTGAGCGTACTGGCAGTAATCTTCTTAAGGATTTGATGAATTCGGAGATTGAGGCTAAAAAGCGTGTGATTATGCATAATCATAGTTGGGTTGCGTATGTTCCAGCAGCAGCGCGTTGGCCTCTAGAAGTGCATGTTGCTCCTGTTCGTGATGTTCTTACTTTGGATCAGCTTGACGACCAAGAGCGTTGGGATTTGGCACAAATTTATATAACACTTCTTAGACGTGCTAATAAGTTCTTTGGTTTTAATGGCGACTCTAGTGCTAAATCGTTTGCAGGTTCGGCTGCTTTCGACTTATCTTCTGGTATTAGTGCTGCAAATTCTAGCGAATTTGTTGATTTGCCTTATGTTGCAGCATGGCATCAGGCTCCTGTGCATGATTCTCGTCGTGCGCATTATCGTCTTAATTTACAATTCTTCTCGTTTATGCGAGATGCTAACAAAATCAAGTATTTGGCTGGGTCGGAAGCTGGGATGGCATCTTGGATTTCTGATACAACGCCAGAGCTGATTGCAAGTAGATTCCAAGAATTAGGCGATGTTGATTTGGATTAGTCTGACCTGTATTAGTCTGATTAAACAAATAACAAAGTCAATTTGTGTGAAGCACTGTGGGAAGCACTGTTTAAAGCATTGCATAACACATTGTGTAGAACACTTTATTAAAAGTGAGATGATTAAGTTATGTTGCTGCACCTTTATTTAGTTCGTCATGGTCAAACCATGTTTAATTGCTACAATCGTCTTCAAGGTTGGTCAAATTCTCCTCTTACCAATAAAGGACTTGCAGACGCAGATCGTGCAGCAGAAAAATTAGCTAATGTCATTTTTGCTGCAGCATATTGTTCAGATACAACTCGTGCGCAAGCCACTGCTGAGCGTATTTTAAGCGAAAACGAAAAACACACTCATGCTCGACCACAACTCATAAGCGATATGCATTTTCGTGAGCAATGCTACGGCTATTTTGAAGGCCAAGACATGAATATGGCTTGGTGGGCTGCAGGTGCTCCTCATGGTGCTAAAACATATAACGAGATTGTTGAAAAATTTGGTCTTGCTGCAACTCGAGATATGCTTAAAGAGGCAGACCCATTCCATGATGCTGAGTCGGATATTGAGTATTGGAAGCGTGTTGAGGGCGGTTTTAAAATAATCGCCAGCAATCCAGTGTTAAAAGATGGGGATAGTGTTTTGCAAATATCTCACGGGAACACGCTTTTAAGTCTTATGCATCGTTTTGCGCCTGCTGGTTACGATTTGAGCGAGCGTCCGCAAAATGGTAGTGTGACTCGTTTAGATTTTGACACTTCTAAGCCGCTTGATCAGTCTATAACTATTAAGGGTTACAACGAGTAGAGCGTACTGTAAATCCACTTTTATATATTGATATATTAAGGTTGATATATTAAGAAAGATATGTGTTAGTGGTTTACCCGAAGAGTCTTGACTCTTCGTTAATCTTTTAAATACATTGGCGTGGGTTAGTCGCGCGTAAAAACAGCAGGAAAGAGGTTACGATGAGCGTTGGAGACATAGCTGCTCTAATTGCCGCGATTTCGTTTGCGGTTCTTTCTGGTTTTATGATTTATCCTCTGATTAGGTTGGGTAAGATGTTTAATCAGATTGCTCAAACCGTTAAGGAATCAGGTGAACATGCTTTGCCTGCTATTGATGAGTCTGTTACTACAGTAAAGCAAGTAAACAAAACCTTAGAAGATGTTAATGCTGTTACGGATGCTGCTCGCACCACTGCGACTAATGTTGGTGCTCTTACAGATTTGTATGGTGCTTTTCTTGGAAAACCTATTATTAAGATTGCTGCAGCTGGATATGCTCTTAAGGACACTATTAACGCATTCTTCAATAAGCCTACAGTTCCAACGGATTTTTCAGAATCTTCTGCACGCCACGCAGCTAATTCTGGTGAGTCGAGTGAGTCTAAGGGGGAGTGATGTTTAAGCGTTTATTCTGGCTTTGCGTAGGAATAGTAATAGGCGTGATGTCTGTTACTAAGGCTCGCGCTTATATTAAAGGAAAATTCCCAGAAAGTGTTGGAGATTTTTTCTTTGATAAAGATCCGAAGAATCTTACTTTAACCACGATTTTGTCTTTATTTAAGGATTTTAATTCCAGCAGAAAAACTCACGAGTCGCAGCTTAATTCTAAGTATGCTAATAAGTATGCTAAATAAAATAAGCTTGCTAATAAGTCTTGAAAGTTTTTTATAACTAAAGTTTTTATAAGTAAAGTTTTATAATCGAAAATTGGTCTTGCAGATTAATCATTCTGCGACTCGCGCCTTAAAGCATGATGGTATGATATTCTTTTGTGCCGCCCTGTTGCATGGCGTTTTAATATAACACAAGGAGTTCGTACCTATGCGCACAGCAGAAATTGCAAAGCGTTATCTTGACTACTTTGGTAATCATGGTCATATGGTCGTGCCTTCAGCATCGCTGATTTCACCAAATCCAACGACGCTTTTCACGATTGCAGGCATGGTTCCATTCATACCTTATCTTTTGGGAGAGCAAACGCCTCCTTCTCGCAGAATGACGTCTAACCAGAAGTGCGTGCGTACTCTTGATATTGACGAAGTCGGCAAGACTACTCGTCACGGCACGTTCTTCCAGATGGTTGGTAACTTCTCGTTTGGTGATTATTTTAAGGAAGAAGCGATTCACTACGCTTGGGAGCTTTTAACAACTCCGCAAGATAAGGGCGGATACGGATTTGACCCTGAAAAGCTCTGGGTAACTACTTATACCGACGATGATGAAGCTCGTGCAATTTGGAAGAACGAAGGCTTCGACCCAGAGCACATGCAAGTTTTCGGTATGGAAGATAACTTCTGGACCACTGGTGGTCCTGGTCCTGGCGGCCCATGCTCCGAAATCTACGTTGATCGCGGTCCTAAATACGGTAAGGATGGCGGTCCTGCTGCTGACGAATCTCGTTTCATTGAGATTTGGGATTTGGTCTTCGAAAACTTCCAGGTAGATAACGTAAAGTCTAAGACTGATTTGCATATTGTTGGTGAGCTTGACCAGAAGAATATTGATACTGGCGCTGGTTTGGAACGTTTGGCTTACCTTATGCAGGGTAAGGAAAATATTTACGAAACAGACGAAGTTTATCCAGTTATTGAAGCTGCAGAAAAGCTTAGCGGTGTAAAGTACGGCGATAATAATGATGCTGACGTGCGTTTCCGCGTTGTAGCAGATCACGTACGTTCCGCTTTGATGATTATGAGTGATGGTGTGCGCCCAAGTAACGTTGGACGCGGATACGTGCTTCGTCGTCTTCTTCGCAGAACTGTTCGCGCAATGCGCATGCTCGGCGTTCAGGACCCAGTTCTTCCAACCTTGTTCCCAGTTTCTAAGGCTGCAATGGAACCAAGCTACCCAGAACTTAACAACACTTTCCACGAGGTTAGTGAAGCTGCATATGGTGAAGAAGACGCGTTCCGCAGAACTCTTGAAAAGGGCACAACTATTCTTGACCTGGCTGTTGAAAAAGCTAAGAAAGAACACAAGGATGACCCTATTGTTGGCGGCTCGGACGCATTCACTTTGCACGATACTTACGGCTTCCCAATCGAGTTGACTCTTGAGATGGCTGCTGAGCAGGGTGTTAAGGTTGATGAAGCTAAGTTCCGCGAGCTTATGAGCGAGCAGAAAGGTCGCGCTCGCGCGGATGCTTTGAAGAAGCGTCACAATGTGGATGTTAGCGTTTACGACGACATTAAGAAGGAGCTTGAAAAGCCAATCGACTTCCTCGGTTACACTGACTTCTCCAGCCGTTCAAACGTTTTAGCAATTGTTGAAGCCGGTAAGGGTGCTGTTAAAAGCGTTAGCGCTCCTGCAAACGTTGAAGTTATTCTTGATCGCACGCCATTCTATGCTGAGCGCGGTGGTCAGATTGCTGATCAGGGTGAGATTATTTCCGACGACGGCGCAATTTTGGAAGTTGACGACGTTCAGCGACCAATCAAGGATTTGATTGTTCACAGCTGCCGACTTACTGAAGGTACTCTTAGTGTTGGTGCTCCAGTAAACACCAATATTGACCAGGTTCGCAGGGCTGCTTTGGCTCGAAGCCACACCGCTACTCACACTCTTCACAAAGCTTTGCGCGAAGAGCTTGGTCCACAGGCAACTCAGCGCGGTTCTGTAGTTGATCCAGACCGCTTGCGCTTTGACTTCCAGTGGCCAAAGGCTGTTGATAAAGATGCGCTGCTCCGTGTAGAAGCTCGCGTAAACGAGCGTATTCGTGACGATTTGCAGGTTGTTCCAAAGGAAATGCCAATCGATGACGCTTTCAAGCTTGGAGCAATGCACTTGTTCGGCGAAAAGTACGGCGATATTGTGCGCGTTGTTGAGATTGGCGACGGTTGGAGCCGCGAGCTTTGCGGTGGTACTCACGCTAAGAGCACCGGAAAGATTGGTATGGTAACCATTCTTTCGGAATCTTCCATTGGCTCTGGTGTACGCCGTATTGATGCATTGTGCGGCGAAGAGGCGTATGAATATGGTGCTCGTGAGCACGCTTTGGTGGCGCAACTTGCTGGCATGGTTAATGCACGCCCAGATGAGTTAGCTGAGCGCTTGGAGTCTTTGCTCAACAAGATGAAGGATTCAGACCGCAAGCTTTCTTCGGTGTATGAGTCTCAGCTTAATGATGCTGTTCCAGAATTGGTTGAGGCGGCTAAACAAAGTGGCGCAACGGTTAAGCTTGCTGTAAAGAATGTTGGAAACTTTGGTTCCTTCGATGCATTGCGCAAAACAACACTTGATGTTCGTTCTCGCTTAGGTGAGGATACTCCTGTGATTGTGGCGCTGTGTGGCGTGAATGAAGAGGATCGTCCAATGGTGGCGGTGGCGACTAACGACGCCGCGCGTGATCTAGGTGCCAAGGCTGGCGATCTTGTTCGTACTGCTTCCAAGGTGCTTGGTGGCGGTGGCGGCGGCAAGCCAGACTTCGCTCAAGGCGGCGGAACTGATGCTTCTAAGATTGACGAAGCATTGGATGCTGTTAAGAGCGAAGTTGCTAAGCTCGACTAGTGCGTAGCTACACGCTTAAATAAAACGATGCGATCTTTACCAAAAGCGGCACAAAAAATGGTGTGGTTAGGTATTGATTTAGGTGACGCAAGGGTCGGAACAGCTCTTTCCGACCCTGAGCTCACTTTCGCTCATCCTGCCGGGAATGTTCAATCCTATGGTGATTCGTTTAATGCGATTGAAGATGTTTTAAACATTATCGAAGATAATAGTGTTAGTCGTGTTGTAATAGGTCTTCCTTTGCAATTAGACGGAACTGAAGGAAAATCTGCTAAAAAAGCGCGTCGTTGGGGTACTAATTTAGTCAAAAGAATGAAGTCGCTTTTTGATTATGGAGATTGGTCTCTCGATTTTATTCCAGAAGTTGTTTGGAAAGATGAGAGACTAACAACTGTTACGGCGCATAAACAACTGTTAGATGCAGATTTTTCTACTAGGAAGCATCGTCCTATGGTTGATCAGCAGTCAGCAGTGTTGATTTTGCAATCTGCGATTGACGATTATAAGAATGATTGCAAAAATAATTAAAGCAGACAATAGTTACGACAATATTGTGAAATAATGTTATTTTGAAATAATGTCACTGTGAAATAGTAACCATCAGTCCAAGCGGGAGGAAGCGTTTAATGACTGAGAATATCGACGATTTTTTCGATCGAAACGCTAAGTGGAGTCACGAAACTCCTAATCCACCTGTGCCTCCAAAATCGCGCAAAGATTTAAAAGCACAAAAACGACGTAAAAGTAAGAGAAAACGTATAATAGCGTTTATTCTTACGCTAATTTTTGCAGTACTATTTGTTCTTGGATATGGATTATACAGGGTTGCGGTTTACATAAAAACTAACAATCAGTCTACGATTATGGACGATTGGCCAGGACCTGGAAACGGATTCGTTGAGTTTACGATTGAGCCAGGTCAAGGATCTGTAGAAGTTGGGAACAATCTTGTTAAAGCGCAAGTTGTAAAGTCACAATCAACTTTTTCTAATATTGTTGCTGCGAACAACAAGATTTTATACCCAGGAATTTATGCGCTTAAAAAGTATATGAACTCAATTGATGTTGTAAATATTCTTTCAGATCAAAGTAAAGCAGGCGGATTCTTAGACGTTAAAGCAGGAGAACGATCAACAGACGTTATTCGTAAGGCTGCACAAATCTCTGGAATTGACATTGCTCAATTTAACGCGATTCAAAAAACAGACGGAGCGGGGATTTTGCCGCCAGAAGCAGGTGGAAGTTTTGAAGGATGGTTGGAGCCTGGAGTTTACAACGTAAAATCCATGAAATCTGCTACTAAAATACTTGCCAAAATGGTAGATAAGCGTATTCAGAAACTTGATTCATTGGGAGTTCCTAAAGGAAAACTGCGTCAAGATATTCTCAAAATTGCGTCTATTGCGGAAGCGGAAGTAAATAATCGTGAATACTATGGCAAAGTTTCGCGCGTAATATTAAACCGTTTAGCTAAAGACATGCCTTTGGGAATGGACACTACGGTTGCTTACGGTATTGGAATTAAGGCAATTAACCTTACGCAAGCACAATTAGATGATGCAAGTAATCCATACAACACTAGGATTCGCAAAGGATTGCCGCCTACTCCTATAAGTATTCCTGGAGATAATGCTATTCTGGCTTCGCTTAATCCAGAAAAAGGATCATGGATTTATTTTGTTACCACTAACTTAAAGACCGGCGAAACTAAGTTTGCGGATAACTACGATGATTTCTTGAAGATTCGCGACGAGTATAAGCGTTCTAACGAAAACGCCAACTAGCGCGCGAAGGTAATTCGGAGCGCTGAGCTTGCTTAAGGTTGAAAGCACAGTGTGCTTTCAACGCAAGCGAAGACGTTCGCGCGCTTAGAGCGTGCGAACGATTTTCCTTACCTAGTGTTGCGCGAGGTTTGAGTATTTCTCTCCTCGCAAGTCCCGTCGCTACGCTCCTCTTTTATTGCTCGTATAGAAATACATCAAACCTTCTGAATATCTTTAACAATTGCGTACCACTTAATCACCGAGATTCTCGATTTTTCTTCTTCATTCGATGAATCACCATCAAAGATGCTGAGGTTCATCTCATTCAGTGCGAAAAATCTCGAATCTCTACCATACTTGGTGCAATCTGCATAACCACACAAGCCTTTAACCACATTGAGTGAAATTTGTTGCAATGCAATTTTCGCTTATTTAGCATAATCAAATGAGTCAGTTTATTGTTACTTGTTTATTTGCAACACCAACGCTTATATGCATGATTGCAGTGTGTGCGACGGATTTAACAAGCCGCATTGTGCCTAGACTTTGGGTTCTACTAGCTGCTTTTGCACAATCTGCAGCAAACCTTATTTTTTCGCTTATTACTTTTCATAATGTTAATTTTCTTTTGCGCGGATGGCTTTGTGCAGTAACAGTTTTTGCAATCTACGTTTTGACGCAAAAACTTTGTGTGCGCGGAGCACTTGGATTTGGCGATGTTACGTGCGCTTCTATGATCGCTCAAGCTTTGGCGCTATTTGGATTTGATTGCATAATCTACTGGTTTGCATCAATCGGAATATTTGGATTAATTTGGATTTTAGTGTGGAAAATCTGCTCTAAAGTCTGCTTGCGATTTTTCCGCGGGCATCTTGTGCAAAATGAACAAAATAAAATCCCGTTTGTACCCGTATTAGCTGCATCTTCCATAATCGCCGTTATGCTTTGCGGTTTTTTGTAATTACACAAATACGCCAAGCTAGGTAGAGATTCGAGATTTTTCGCAGCGAAAGAGGTGAGCCTCAGCGCCGAAGGTGGTGACTCGCCGAGAGAGCAAGAAAAATCGAGAATCTCAGGCGATTAAGAGATACGCAATTGTTCAAGCATGTAAGAGGGCTGGGTGATTCTTGGTCGAACAGTATAAGAGCGGCAGCCGATACCAAATAATCCAAATGATCAACCACTACAAACAAACTTCAACTCAAAAACAAAATCAAAACCAAATCGGAACAACCGCAACTCTAGACTACACGTAATAGGCGGAGCGTTGTGAGACAAGAATTACCCAGCCCTCGCGCAACGCTAAATAGGAAAGCATGCAACAAATTTCACTCAATATGGTTAAAGGCTTTTTGCGATTTATTTCATAGATTATTAGCAATACTTAGTTGTTAGTAAAATAAAGAATTTAGAATCTAGTATTGATTTAAAATAAAGTACAGTATTAAGTGCAAGAAGTATAACAATAAATATAACGCACAACGCGATTGGAGAAGGCATGCTTAGATGGCAAACGGCAGGGGAGTCGCATGGTGAAGCACTGGTGGCAATGATTGAAGGCGTGCCAGCAGGAGTTAAGATTACTAGCGCAGACATTGTTTCTGCTCTTGCGCGTAGACGACTTGGATATGGTCGCGGAGCGCGAATGAAGTTTGAGCAAGACAAAGTGCGTTTGCTTACAGGCGTTCGCCACGGTGTTACTCTTGGGTCTCCAATTGCTATAGAAATCGCAAATAGTGAGTGGCCAAAGTGGGTGGAAGTGATGAGCGCAGACCCGTTAGACCATGATTTAAGTGTGGAAGGTCGTAACGCGCCGCTTTCTAGGCCTCGCCCAGGGCATGCGGATTTAACGGGCATGCGTAAATATGGTTTTAGTGATGCTCGCGAGGTTTTGGAGCGTTCGAGCGCTAGGGAAACGGCTTCCCGCGTGGCTTTAGGCGCTGTAGCTGATGCGTTTTTGCACCAAGCGTTGGGTGTGCGAACAGTTGCGCATGTTATTGGAATTGGCGGCGAATATATAAACAAAAGTTTACCCCTACCAACTCCAGACGATGTTGATGCGTTGGATGCTTCGCCAGTTCGTACTCTAGATAAAGATGCCGAAGCTCGCATGGTTGCTCGTATTGATGAAGCAAAAGCAAATGCAGATACGCTTGGCGGCGTAGTGGAGGTGCTTGCTTATGGTATGCCTGCTGGAGTTGGAACGTATGTAGAGTCGGATCGCCGTTTGGATGCGGCACTGGCTGCGGCGCTTATGGGAATCCAAGCTATTAAAGGCGTGGAGATTGGAGACGGTTTCGAAGAAGCAAATCGCCCTGGCTCGGTTGCTCACGACGAGATCGTAACAGGAGAAGATGGCAAAATCACGCGACTTAGTAATCGTGCTGGTGGCATTGAAGGTGGAATGTCAAATGGAGAGATAATTCGCGTGCGCGCTGCAATGAAGCCGATTCCGTCCATTCCTCGCGCTTTGCGAACGGTAGATGTGCTTACTGGCCAGCCAGCGCAGGCAATTAATCAGCGCTCCGATTTTACGGCTGTCCCAGCTGCTTCTGTAGTTGCAGAGGCAATGGTTCGATTAACGCTTGCAAAGTATGCGTTAGAAAAGTTTGGTGGAGATTCGCTAGAAGAAACCGCTAGAAATGCTATAAATTACGTTCGATCTTGGAAAGAGCATATGAGATGAGCGAAGAAGATTCCTTGCATGATTCCTTGCCAGATTCGCTTAGAGATTCTTTGAAAGACATTTCGCAAGATGTATCGCAAACTCAAATGCCGTTAGCCGTTATAATCGGCATGCCTGCAGCTGGAAAAACGCGTGTTGGCAAGGAATTAGCGCATATTTTGAATGTTCCTTTTATAGATACAGACGATTTAATTGAGCAAAAAATCAATATGCCGATTGCTCAATATTTTAAGGATTTTGGCGAAGAGTCTTTTAGAGATATTGAAACTCAAATTGTTAGAGATGCTATTTTCCCATATTTTGAGCAATCCGCCCCAATAGTCGCCCTAGGTGGCGGTGCTCCAATGCGTAAGGAGACGCAAGATGTCTTAAGAAAATATACAAAGCTAGGCGGTCGTGTTGTGTATTTGCAAGTAAATGCAAGTGATGCAATTGAGCGCGTAAGCTGGAATTCTAATCGTCCTATGTTAAGCGGCGAAGATGGCGCAAAACGATGGATGGATTTGTTTGATAAGCGTGATCCTGTGTTTTGCAAAGTGGCGAATTTACACGCTCGCGTTTACGGATTAACGCCAAAACCTGCCGCAAGAAAGGTAAAAGATATGATTATGCAACGAATCGTTCATGTAGATGGTAAAGGTATTGAAGATTACGATGTTCATATTGGCGCAGGCGCTATGAGTCTTTTACCTCAAATGCTTGGAAAACAGCCTGTTCGAGTAGCTTTAATTCACACTCAGCCTGTTCAAAGACATAGCGATAAAGCAAGATCTATTTTGCGCGCATCTGGCTACGATGTTTTCGATATTCTTATTCCAGACGCAGAGGCTGGTAAAACTGTTAAGGTTGCGGATTTTGTGTGGTCGCGCCTTGCAAACGCTGGTTTTACGCGTTCAGATGCGATTGTTGGTTTGGGTGGTGGAGCAGCTACGGATTTAGCTGGATTTGTTGCTTCTACTTGGATGCGTGGAATCCGCTACGTAAATTGCCCGACTTCGCTTCTTGCAATGGTAGACGCTTCGACTGGAGGGAAAACTGGTGTAAATACTGCAGCTGGCAAGAATTTGGTTGGTAGTTTTTACACTCCTGTTGGCGTTTTGGCAGATACTTGCGCGTTTTCTACTCTTCCTAACGATATTTTTGTTGAAGGACTTGGAGAAGTTGCAAAATCAGGGTTTATTGGCGATTCTAGCATCTTAAAAATTCTGGAAAATCCTCAAAATGCTATCAAGTTGCGCTCTGTTGATGGTCCTTCTATTTTAGACGATGCAGATTTAAATAATATGGTTTGCGATCTAATAGAAAAAAGCGTGCGCGTTAAGGCATACCACGTTTCTAACGACTTAAAAGAACAAGGTTTGCGCGAGTTTTTGAATTATGGGCATACTTTAGGGCATGCGATTGAGCAAATCGAGCATTTTTCTTGGCGTCATGGAAACGCGGTTGCTGTTGGAATGGTTTTTGCGGCGAGCCTTGCGCAAATTTTGGGCTATTTAAGTCCAGAAGACGTTGAGTATCATCGCTCGCTTTTAAAATCACTTGGATTGCCAATATCTTGGAATGGCGGCGGCAATAATGACGATGCTTTTGCTAAGGTTCTTGACTTGATGCATAAAGATAAAAAAGCTAGAGGCAACACCTTACGATTTGTTGTTTTAGACGGGATTGGAAACCCGATTCACTTAGATAATCCGCCGCTGGAGGCGATTCGCGAAGCGTTTAATAAGATTAGAGGTTAGAAAATGGTAGATGCAGAAAACACTATAAACATCCGTAAAGTTTTAGTAGTAAATGGCCCAAATTTGGGGCGATTAGGCGTTCGCCAGCCAGACGTTTATGGCAGTCAAGATTTTAAAACGTTGTGCGCGCTTTGCAAAAAGTGGGCACAAGAGCTTAATTTACAAGTGGAAGTTCGCCAAAGCGACGACGAAGCGCAAATGGTTCATTGGATGCACGAAGCTGCTGATACTCATACGCCAGTAGTTATGAATCCTGCTGCTTTTACGCACTACAGTTATGCGCTCGCGGATGCTGCGCACATGGTTTTAGATGCTGGAGTGCCACTAATGGAAGTGCATATTTCTAATCCTTCTGCCCGCGATTCTTTCCGGAAAATAAGCGTGATTAGTCCTGTTGCAACTGGAACTATTACAGGCATGGGACTGTATGGATATAAGCTTGCGCTCGAGGCTGTTGCTCATTTGATTTGACTTTGATTTGACTTTTCAATTATTCTTCCGAGTCGAGGCTCGAAGATACTATGGAGTTCCATGGTTAGAAGAAAACATGGTAACTCTCAGGAGCATATTACAAAGCATATTTTTGTCACTGGTGGCGTTGTTTCGTCCCTCGGAAAAGGTCTTACTGCATCTTCATTAGGCAGACTTTTGCGTAGTCGTGGTCTTCACGTTTTACAACAAAAACTCGATCCTTATATCAATGTTGACCCGGGTACAATGAACCCATTCCAACATGGTGAGGTTTACGTTACAGAAGACGGCGCAGAAACAGATCTTGATATTGGTCATTACGAGCGATTCCTCGATGTTTTCTTAAGTCAAAAAGCGAATGTTACAACTGGTCAGATTTATCAGTCTGTGCTTCGTAAGGAGCGTGCTGGCGAATATTTGGGTCAGTGCGTGCAGGTTATTCCGCATATTACTGGCGAAATTAAGTCGCGTATGCGCGCGCAGGCTAGCGACGATGTAGACGTGATTATTACGGAAATCGGCGGTACTGTTGGAGATATTGAGTCCCAGCCATTTTTGGAGGCTGCTCGCGAAGTTCGTCGCGATTTAGGTCCTGAAAACTGCATGTTTGTGCACGTTTCTTTGGTGCCTTATATAGCCGCAGCTCACGAATTAAAGACTAAGCCAACTCAGCATTCTGTGATGATGCTCCGATCTCTTGGCATTTCTCCAGACGCGCTTGTTTTGCGTTCGGATCGTCCGCTTAATCAAGGCATTAAAGACAAAATTTCGCTTATGTGCGATGTTGACGCTGAAGGCGTTGTGAACTGCGTTGACGCTCCAAGCATTTACGATGTGCCGAAAATTTTGTTCAACGAGGGCTTGGATGCTTACGTTGTGCGTGAGCTTGAGCTTCCATTCCACGATGTTGATTGGAACGAGTGGGAAGATTTGCTTGAGCGCGTGCATCATCCAAAGCATGAGCTAAACATTGCAATTGTTGGCAAGTACATTGATTTGCCAGATGCATATCTTTCTGTTACTGAGGCTATTAAAGCTGGCGGTTTTGCAAACTGGGCTAAGGTTAACGTGCGCTGGGTTGCTGCCGACAAGTGCGAAACTCAAGAAGGTGCGGCGGCGGCTCTTGACCAAATGGATGGCATGGTTATTCCAGGCGGCTTCGGAATTCGCGGTATTGAAGGTAAGATTGGCGCTTTGCGTTACGCTCGCGAGCATGGTTTGCCAACGCTTGGTCTTTGCCTTGGCTTGCAATCTATGGTTATTGAGTACGCTCGTCACGTTCTCGGTCTTGAGGATGCTAATTCCACTGAGTTCGAGAAGGATTGTGGCGATCCAGTAATCGCAACTATGGAAGAGCAGAAGGATATTGTGGACGGTAAGGGAGATATGGGTCACACAATGCGACTCGGCTCTTATCCTGCTCTTCTTGAAGAAGGCTCTATTGTTGCTGAGCTTTACGGTACTACGCATGTTACTGAGCGTCACCGTCACCGTTATGAAGTGAACGTGGCGTATAAAGATCGTTTGCGCGAAGCCGGCTTGCGTATTAGCGGTCAAAGCCCAGATGGTAATTTGACTGAGTTTGTGGAGCTTCCAAAGGAAGTTCACCCATTCTATGTGGCAACTCAGGCTCATCCAGAGTTTAAGTCTCGACCAACTAAGCCTCATCCACTGTTTGCTGGTTTAGTGGCGGCTGCTCTTGAACATCAGGCTAGCGAGGCTGAGTAGTATTTACCAATAGGTGAAAAATATAATAAAAATATTTTAAAAATAATTTCAATATTCATTTGATTTTATTTATTAAGTGGTGTAAAATCGTACGTTTGGGTGCGAATTTACACCACTTTTATTTTGATTAATATTTGAATATCTTATTGCATATTTTGCATCGTTTAACATAATTGTTACATATTTCTAGTGCAAATTTACATTTTTGTAATATCTATACAAATGTAAAAGACTTGGCAAAATATCATCTAAAATACGATTTAATCTAATATTTTTCTATTATAATAGTTGTTTTTATGATTTATAGACAAAATAACAGTAAATTTTACATTTAGACTTTTAGCTTGCGTTGTTTAATAAAATCCGTATGATTGAATTTTAATCAACGAAGAGGCCTCTTTATTGGCTTTGCAAAGAATCCATCTGGCAATAAATACTAGGTGGATTTTATTTATTAAGCCTGTAAAAGCCTGTAAAGCTTGTAATGAGACTTTTTCGTGATATTTAATTGAATCCTGCCATACCCAACGTTAGGAGAAAACATATGAAGAATAAGGCATTACTTTTTGCCGCAGCTGCATGCTCGGTTGCTATGCTGCTCGGTGGATGCGGTTCTTCTGCCTCGAAGACCGCTCAAACAAATGGTGGCAAGGTTGTTATTACTGTAAACGACTCCGAGCCTCAGAACGAGCTTGTTCCAGGAAACATTAACGAGAATGCTGGTGCTCGTCCTGCTGTATTGGTCAACTCCACGTTGGTCACTTTTGATGAAAAGGGCAACACGGTAAACGAAGATGCCGAGAGCGTAACTCCAAACGCCGATGCAACCCAATACACTGTTAAGCTTAAAAAAGATAAGAAGTTCAGCGATGGCACTCCAATCACCGCAGAAAGCTTTACTAAGGCTTGGAGCTTTGTAGCAAACGCTAAGAATGCTCAGAAGTGCTCTTCCTTCTTCCAGACCATTAAGGGCTACGAAGACTTGCAGAAGAATGATACTAAGGGCGACGAGCAGCTTTCTGGCTTAAAGGTTGTAGATAAGTACACCTTTACTGTTGATTTGAACCAGCCAGATTCTGTGTTTGCTGTTAAGGTTGGTTACCTTGCATTCGCCCCTCTTCCAGAGTCCTTCTACAAGAATCCAAAGGCTTACGGCGAAAAGCCAGTTTCTTCTGGACCATACTTGTTTAAGTCTTGGGATCACAACAAGCAGATCGAAGTTGTAAAGAACCCAGATTACGATGGCCCACGCAAGGCTCAGAATGACGGCGTTACCTTTAAGATTTACACCGACGGCACCGCTGCTTACCGCGATGTTCAGTCTGGCAATCTTGATATGACGGATAATATTCCAGATACCGAAACAAAGACTTTCCAAAAGGACACCACTGTTAAGGCATACAACCGTCCAGGTTCCGTAATCCAGCAGTTCGGTATTCCTGCAAAATTGCCACACTTCGATGTAACTACCGAAGAAGGCCGCTTGCGTCGTCAAGCTGTTTCTATGGCAATCGATCGCGAAACCATCATCAAGAAGGTTCTTAACAGTACAGCATCTCCTGCAAACGAGTTCACTTCTCCTTTGACTCCAGGCTACAAGGCAGATCTTAAGGGACACGAAAACCTTAAGTTTAATGCCGCAAAGGCTAAGGAACTTTGGGCAAAGGCAGATAAGATCTCTAAGTATGATGGTCCTCTTACCTTTACTTACAACGCCGATGGCAACGCTAAGTCTGTGTTCGACGCAGTTGTAAACTCCCTTAAGAATCATCTTGGAATTAATGCTGAAACCACTCCAGTTCCAACATTCCAAGAGTTCCGTAACGCATGCGAACAGCGTCAGATTAAAGGTGCATGGCGTGCAGGCTGGATGCCAGATTACCCAAGCCCAGAAAACTACTTGACTCAGGAATTTGCTTCCGTTGCTGCAGATGGCAATGGTTCTAACGAAGCTGATTACAAGAATCCTAAGTTCGATGCTTTGCTTAAGAAGGCTTCTTCTTCTAAGCAAGCTGAGGCAACTAAGCTTTATCAGCAAGCTAACGAGATTCTTCTTGAGGATCTTCCATACGTACCACTGTTCTACTCGAACGCTAAGGCTGTTATGGTTCCAAGCTTGAAGGGCTTTGTAATGGATTGGCAGAATATGCCACTTTACTACAAGCTCCACAAGTAAAGATCAAAATCAAGTAGCTATTAATATCAAGTAGCTATTAAAAAATAAACCATAATTTAATAGCATGTAAAAACGTGCTGCTGCCTTCGAATGGCGAATAAAATTACAAAATTCTATCCGCTGTTCGAGGCAGCACTTTGTGTTTTTACTTAGGTTGGGTTAAATCAATATGCAAGCCACAAGTTGGGTGTGTGCTATGCGAATTTTTAAGTAAATATATAAGGAGAAACCAATGGGTAAATATGTTCTGCGCCGTGTTTTGCAGATGATTCCTGTGGTTCTCGGCACAACATTGTTGGTATACGCTTTGGTGTTTGCTTTGCCTGGAGATCCAGTAAAAGCAATGTTTGGCGATAAGCCAATTAACCATGCTGTAGAAGCGCAAATTCGTGCCGAGTATAACTTGGATAAGCCATTTATTATTCAATATTTGTTGTTCTTAAAGAATGCGCTTACTCTTGATTTTGGTCATACGTTTGCTGGTCAGCCAGTAATTGACGAGATTGGCCGCGCATTCCCAGTAACCATTAAGCTTGCGTTGATGGCGTTTGCTTTCGAAGCCTTGTTCGGCGTAGCTTTCGGTATAATCTCTGGCTTAAAGAAAGGAAAGTGGTACGACAGCGTAATCCTGGTTGTATCACTTCTTCTTATTTCTGTGCCAACATTTGTTACTGGCTTTATTGGCCAATATTTGTTTGGTGTTAAGTGGCATATTATGCCTGTTACTGCAAGCAATGATCCTGGATTCTACGATCTTCTTCTTCCTGCAATAGTTCTTGGATCCGTTTCAATGGCATATATTATTCGACTTACAAGGTCGGAAATTTCGTCAAACATATCGCTTGATTACGTGCGCACGGCTCGTGCAAAGGGCTTAAAAGAAGGTTCCGTTATTGTTCGACACATTTTGCGTAACTCGCTTATTCCTGTTGTTACATTCTTAGGTCAAGATTTGGGCGCTCTTATGGGCGGCGCAATGATTTCGGAAACAATCTTCAACATTCATGGCGTTGGATTCCTTACGTATCAGGGAATTCTAAAGGGAGAAGGAAACCTTGTTGTTTCTATAGTTACGCTTCTTATGTTGATATTTGTAGTCAGCAATCTTCTTGTTGACATGTTGTACGCGGCTCTAGATCCGCGCATTCGTTACGCGTAAGGAGAGCACATTATGGAAGATAATTTGATTACAAATAATGCAAATTACAACACATTGCCAGGTCAGGAACGCTATGTTGCTCCTCTTGACGATACGCCTCTTCAAGAAGTTGATTCTGTAGATGAATCTGCTCCAGCTACAAGCATGTGGGCTGATGCTTGGAGATCTTTGCGCAGAAATCCATTGTTTATTGTTTCTGCAATTTTGATTATTGCAATTATTTTTGTTGCGCTCTTCCCAGGCGCTCTCACAAAGCACAATCCTAATTACTGTGTTTTGGAGCATTCGCTTGAGCCAGCTTCTGCTGCACATCCGTTTGGATTCGACATGCAAGGATGCGATATTTACGCTCGAGTTGTATATGGAACACGTACATCTTTAAGCGTTGGCTTGCTCGCAACGGCTTTAGTGGTGTTAGTTGGTTCGCTAATTGGAGCTTTGGCTGGATTCTTTGGCGGATGGATTGATGCGGTTCTTAGCCGAATCACCGATATCTTCCTGGCTCTACCAATGCTGTTGGGTGCAATCGTAGTTTTGCAAATGTTCCGCACATCTAAGTCGATTTGGAAAATCGTGTTTGTTATGGTTCTCTTTGGATGGGTAGGCGTTGCTCGAATCGCAAGAAGTGCCGTTATGGAATCCAAGAATCTTGAGTTTAATACGGCTTCTACAGCTTTAGGTTCAACTCCAATGCGTAATCTTTTCCGTCATATTATTCCAAACTCGCTGGCTCCAATCATTGTTGTAGGAACAACATCCCTTGGTTCTTACATTGTTTTGGAAGCAACACTTAGCTTCCTTGGTATTGGTTTGCCGACTACGACCGTTAGCTGGGGTGTAGATATTTCTACCGCTAGGAATGTTCTTACTACAAATCCAGAAGTTTTGTTCTATCCGTCTATTGCGCTCGCTATTACTGTTCTCGCCTTTATTATGATGGGTGACGCCGTAAAAGATGCGTTGGATCCAAAGAGCCGTAAGGCGTAAGTTAGCGTGGAGGAATAGTGATTATGAACACAGCAACACGTAAAAATGTAGATACCCTTGCAATGCAACGCGAGCAGGGTCCTTTGCTGGAAGTTAAAAATCTTCAAGTTGACTTTACAACGGATTCTAAAAAAGCCGTACACGCTGTTCGCGATGCGAGCTTTAACGTTTACCCAGGTCAATGGGTTGCAATCGTGGGTGAATCTGGTTCTGGAAAGTCAACTTCTGCAATGGCGGTTTTAGGCTTGCTTCCAGGAACAGGTCACGTTACGGGTGGTTCTATTAAGCTTAAAGGTCAAGAAATAAGTAATCTAAAGCCTAAAGATTATGCGGCTTTGCGCGGTACAGCAATGGGATTGGTTCCGCAAGACCCTATGAGCAACCTTAATCCTGTTTGGCGAATTGGAACTCAAGTTAAAGAAGCTCTTCTTGCAAATGGTGTTGACGTTAGTCATGAGAAGCGCTCCGCACTTGCAGAAGCTTTAGCAGGAGACGCTGTAGAAGTCAAAAGCAATGAAGATGAAATCTTCCTTGGCTCTAAAGAACTGAGCGCATTATTGAACGCTGCAAAGCAAGCTTTGGCGCAGGTTGGTCTTAGTGAGCAAACAAATGCCGAAAAGTTTAATGAAGCTATGGAATACTACAAAAAAGAGTGGGTTCCAGGTTCCGAAACTCGTTGGCGCGTTGCCGACGATTTAATCAAGTATGGCGTAGACGACGACAAAGCTTGGGAAATCGCCAAAAAGTATGTTATTGGAGCAAGTGTTGAAGACCGCATTGCTGGTTTGCTTGATGAAGCTGGTTTGCCAGATGCAGCAACTCGCGCAAGGCAATTCCCACACGAGTTTTCCGGCGGTATGCGTCAGCGCGCGTTAATTGCTATCGGTTTGGCTTGCAGACCAGATTTGCTGATTGCAGACGAGCCAACTTCCGCACTCGACGTTACTGTGCAAAAGCGCATTCTGGACCATTTGCATACTCTTACAGATTCTCTAGGCACTTCCGTTCTGTTCATTACTCACGATTTAGGTTTGGCTGCAGCTCGTGCTCAGCACGTTGTTGTTATGTATAAGGGTCGCGTTGTTGAATCTGGTCCATCTTTGGACGTTTTGCAGCATCCTCAGCATCCTTATACTAAGCGACTTGTTGCTGCCGCTCCAAGTCTTGCTTCTCAACGAATCATTTCTGTTAAGGAGCATGGTGGTAACGCGGATAATTTGCTTGAGCATCACGTAGTAGGCGAGCAAGCTCTTGAAAAGAGCGAGCATATTATTACAGTCGATCACTTAACCCGAGAGTTTAAGCTTCCGCGCAAGAAGGAGCTTTTCAAGGCTGTTGACGATGTTTCGTTCTCGATTAAGCGCGGAACAACGTTGGCAATCGTGGGTGAGTCTGGTTCTGGTAAGTCTACTGTTGCAAACATGGTTTTGCGACTTCTAAATCCAACAAGTGGAACAGTTACTTACGAAGGCAAGAATATTGCTGATTTCAAGGGTGCTGATTTGCTTGACTTCCGTCGACATGTGCAGCCAGTATTCCAAAATCCTTATGGTTCGCTAGACCCAATGTATTCGATTTATCGTTCTATTGAAGAGCCTTTGCGAATTCATAAGATTGGCGATAAAAAGAGTAGACAGAATCGTGTGCGCGAGCTTTTGGACATGGTTCGTATGCCTGCTTCTGTTATGACTCGCTTCCCGAACGAGCTTTCTGGTGGTCAGCGTCAGCGCATTGCGATTGCGCGTGCTATGGCATTGGATCCGGATGTAATCGTTTGCGACGAAGCTGTGTCTGCTTTGGATGTGCTTGTGCAAGATCAGGTTTTGCATTTGCTTAACGATTTGCAAGCGGAGCGAGGATTAAGCTACTTGTTCATCACTCACGATTTGGCTGTTGTTCGTCAGATTGCGGACGAGGTTGTTGTTATGCAACATGGCAAACTTGTTGAGCATGCTACAACCGACGAAGTGTTTGATCATCCTCAAAAGGAGTACACTCGCGATCTTCTCGATGCAATTCCAGGTGGAAATTTGGAACTTGGCTTGGATTAGTCGCAAGCTGGTTTATGGGCCTTAAAACTAGTGTCTTATAAACTATAAATTTAAAATAAAGGTGTAGGAGTCAAAACTTCTGCACCTTTATTTTTGCGTACTTTGTGTTGTGTGCATATTAGAGTGGAACTTATGATTACAATTACGACTTCAAATTTGAATGGGATTCGTGCGGCTTGGCGCAAGGGGATGCTCGATTGGGTTCAAGATCACACGCCAGATGTGTGGTGTATGCAAGAGGTTCGTGCTCCGCAAGATGCGATTGATCCGATTATGAGTAAAATCAAGGATTTGTATACGTCTAAAAGTGGTGAATCTGGTCAAAATGACAGGCGATTTTCTGTTACAAATCAGATTTGTGAAATAAAAGGTAGAGCTGGTGTGGCGCTTGTAACGACTTTGCCAGTTGTAGAGCAGCGTTACGGTTTGCCTGGTTTAAGTGAAGACGTTGATTCTGGGCGATGGGTAGAAACCGACGTACATACTCCGCAAGGGTATGATATTACTGTTGCATCTGTGTATGTTCACGCTGGAAACGTTGATGATCCACAGAAAATGCAGCAAAAATTCCGCTTTCTAGATACTATGTTAAAGCGATTAGGGGAGCTTAGAGATATTGCTGCAAGTGGCGGAAATCAGGCGATTTTATGCGGTGATTTTAATATTGCACACACGCCTCTTGACATTAAAAACGCTAAAGCGAATGAGAAAAGTGCTGGATTTTTGCCAGAGGAACGCGCTTATATTGATCGTTGGATTAACGAGTATGAATTTGTGGACGTTATGCGTATGCTTGCTGGCGATATTCAAGGACCATACACTTGGTGGAGTCAACGAGGTAAAGCTTTTGATAATAACGTTGGATGGAGATTAGACTATCAGTTTGCAACACCTGAAATTGCAGAAACTGCATGCGGATTCGTAATTGATCGTGCTCAAAGCTACGATTCTCGCTGGTCTGACCATGCTGCTTTAAACATAAAATATAATGTGTGATTTTGCTTTGCTTGTGATAGGCTGGTGAAGTTGAGTAAAAATAGCCATTAGAAATATGTAAAGTATTCATCGAAAAATGGCAATTAGAGCTTATTAAGAAGAATCCATTAGAAAAGAGGAGCCATGGGATGGTTTAAATCCAAGCGCAAGTCGAAAGCTGCCAAAGATGATGCTGAGAATCTTGCAGAATTTCAATCCCAAAATTCCGCTCTAAGCGATCTGACTGCAGGCGGATATGATGCAGACACGTACTTAGGACGCGGAAGTCTTAGAGGTCCATGGGACATGTCTGATGAGAAACTACCTAATTTAGGTACTTATGTTGATTTCGGCTCCATATATATACCATATTTACAAGGTATAGAGTTGCGAGTAAAAAAGCAGCGTGAAACTGGTCAAGTTCTTGGCATAACTGTTACATATAAATCTTCTAGCATTGAGGTTGAAGCATTTGCAGCTCCTAAAACAGAAGGAATATGGAGTGAAGTTCGTGCGGATTTGCTTAAGGGAAACTCTAATGCTAGGGAAGCGAATGGAGTTTTTGGCAAGGAACTCATACTTCCAGTCAAGGTTGACGATAAGACAGTGGAAACTAGAATTGTTGGTGTGGATGGTCCGCGTTGGATGCTTCGCGGAGTGTTTTCTGGGAGTGCTGCTTTAGAGTCGCAAAAAACAAGCGAAGAGACTGTGCTTCTTAACAAGTGGTTTAGTGATATTGTTATAGACCGCGGAACAGAGCCACTTGCTCCTAGAGATATGATTCCAATGCACGATTTGGTTGCTCCAAGTAATGCAGGTAAAGATGGTTCTGCTGGTTCTGACGATTCTGAAGAAAATCTAGGTCGTCCAAAGGGTCCACTTGGTGCAGATCAGCAAGTAGAAGTCAAAACCACGCTAACTCGTGGACCAATGTTTTCTGAAATCAGATAGTTAAGAGTCGATAGTTAAGAGTCGATAGTAAAAGTCGATAGTAAAAGTCGATAGTAAAAGTCAGGCAGCAAAGGATATTATCTTGGAAAAAAATTCGCGCGGCAAAAAACGCTCAGGATTAGCATCTTTAGCTTCCATTGGATCTGAAGGAAACACGTTTTCTGTTATTGACTCCCTTGGAGGAGTTCGAGGCGTAATTGAATCCATGCTGCCAGGCTTGCTGTTTGTTATTTGTTTTGTTGTAACGCGAAACGTACAAACAACGGTTATTGCGTCTGCGGCTCTTGCAGTTTTGCAAGTTGTGGCGCGCATGATTCAACGCCAGTCGATTATGGGTGCTCTAAGTGGGTTGGTTTCTGTAGGGATTTGCCTTATTTGGGTGTGGACGAGTCATCAAGCTCGCGACTACTACATGATGGGCTTTATTACAAACGCTGTGTATGGTGCGCTTCTTGCGATTTCGCTGATTGTGCGCGTGCCAGCGCTTGGGCTTGTGATTGAATCGATTCGCAAAATGCCTACGGAAAATTTTGGCGAGTGGCTGCACGAATGGCTTGATTATAAGCCGCTTAAGCGTGCATACATGTATGTTACTGGATTGTGGATTGGTGTTTTTGCGCTTAGGCTTGTTTTGCAAGTGCCGCTGTATTTGGCGAATAACGTTGTCTGGCTCGGTACAGTTCGATTGCTTATGGGATTGCCATTCTGGGCGCTCGCAATTTGGGTTTCTTACTTGATTATTGCAACGCCGTTTATGCGTCTTCATCATAAAAATCGCGAAGAAAATTATCGTGAAGAAAATCAAATTGACGAAGATCAAAACGATGTAAATTCAAGTGAAGTAAAATCAGCTTAACAAAAATCAGCGTTAGAGAATCGGCTTAACAAAACGCAAAACTAAGGGGTAGTTTATGCAAGTGACGATGCGAATCGAGCGATATGCGGATCAAGGAAGATGCGTAGGTCATCTTGACGGACGCGTTGTATTCGTGCGATTTGCGCTGCCTGGTGAGCTGGTTGTTGTGCGCATGGATGAGCCGATGCGTGCAAAAGCGCACTTTTTCACTGGAGAAGTTGTAGAAGTTTTGGAGCCTAGCGCGGATCGTGTGGAGCCGCAATGGAAACTCGCTGGTCCTTTGGCTCAGGGTGGCGGAGTTGGTGGCGCAGATTTAATTCATGTTTCTTTGCCTGGGCAGATTCGTTGGAAGGCGTCCGTAATTGCCAATCAATTCCAGCGTTTAGCGCATATGGACGTTTCTGCTAGCGATATTACTGTTGAGTGCATGCCAGGGGATGAGGAGCTTAACGGATTTAACTGGCGTACGCGCATGGAGTTAGTTGCGGATGATGAAGGGCGATTGTCTATGCGTAAGCGCGAGTCGCATGATCGCATTGCGATTGATACTATGCCACTTGCGTCGCGCGCGGTTTTGGCTGTTGCGGATTCTTTGGACTTGTGGAATCGTTCTTTCTCGCCAAATGCGCAAATTCGTCTTGCTGTTCCAGAGCCTAGAGTTGATGGTTTTGATTTTAATGATAAGGCTGCGCTTCTTAGTGCGATTGGCGAAAATTATGCGCTTATAGTAAATGATGAGTTGGTTGCAGGATCGGCATTGTTGAGTGAGCGTGTACGCGTTGCTGTTGATGGAGATTCATCGCGTATGCGTACTTTTGATTACGATGTTGACGCCCGCGGTTTTTGGCAGATTCATCGCGCAGCTCCAGAGCATTTGGTGAACTACGTTTTGGGATTAGTTCGTTCTGCGCTTGGTGGTCGTACTAAGAATACGGTTTTGTGGGATTTGTATTCTGGATCGGGTTTGTTTACGATTCCGCTTGCGACTTTGGCTAATGTTGGAGGAGATTCTTCTAGTGCTGTGGGTGCTCTTGGTACTACTGGCACTTTTGGTTCTGCAGAGCCAGCGCGCGTGCTTAGTATTGAGGGTGCGCCGATTGCTGTAAAGAACGCAAGGCGAAACATTGGGCGCGCAGGGCTTAGCAGAGATATTGTTGAAGCGCTTGAAGGGGATGTTGCGCAAACGCTTGAATCGCAGGTGTTTAAGGCGAGTAAATCGTCTAAAATTGTGCGCCGATTTGCGCATCCAGATGTTGTTGTGTTGGATCCTCCGCGCGCTGGTGCTAAAGCTCAAGTTTGTAAGCAGATTGCGAAGTCTGGAGCAAGAGCTGTTGTGTACGTTGCCTGCGATCCGACTAGTCTTGCTCGCGATGTTGGCACGTTTAGAGAGCTTGGATACAGCGTTCAGTCTTTGCGCGCATTCGACTTATATCCGGAAACTCATCACGTCGAGAGTGTCGTATTGATGTCAAAGGCTTAATAGGTGGGTGCATTTTTGCCCTTATGTAGCAAGGCTTAGCGAGGGCTATCGTTAAAAGGTTTAATGTGCGGCGGCTTTAAGCTGGGTTCTCGTGATTTTTGAGTGCAGTTTGGCTGTTTGAGGGAAGATGTCGACGCTCTAGGGTTGAGTGCACAGGATGTTAACGTTAAAAAGTGCACACACTTTGCACCCAGGCTGTGAAGTGGGAAAATATAGCTCAAAAGGTAAAATGAAACCTGATTATTAGTATGTGCACGAGGAGGTGCTTAAGGAATGGATAATAAGAAGTTTATCGCAGAGACGAAAGATGTTCGTTTAACGGTGAAACGTGCTGATACCTTTGGCGTGAGCTTTGTTAACTGTGAACAAGATATATTGAGGGTTGAGGAAGCGCAAAATGTTATAAGGCTTATTCAAACTAAAAAAGTCTCAGCTTCGAATTGGTTGAGGTGGTTTACTCAGGGTATGCCTGAAATTGTTGTGAGTTTGCCACATGATGTGGAAGTTTGTGAGGTTGAATCTGATTCTAATCAAGTGCTCATCACGGATATTGAGATTGGTAAGCTTTATGTAGAAGTGAACAATGGCAAGGTAGAAGTTGTTAATTTGAAGGCGGATGATGTCTTTCTTAAATGTTATAATGGGTTGGCTTCAGCAACAAACGTAGAAGTAACTCATGTTTGTACGCTTGATACGTTAAATGGCATGAGTATTTTAGAAGGAACAATCACCAAGGATGCAAGCCTTGAAGTAGATTGTGAGAATGGTGTCACCGAGGTTTCAGATAAGAAGAAGGTAAATTGTAAAAACGATGGATTTGCGCATTACATGGTGCACTGTCTTAATGGGAAAGCTATTGCGAAGTAGCAGACATATAGATCAAAAAAGAAGCAATAAAACTTGATATAAGTTGGAATTAGAGCGTATATAGACATACCGATAAAGGAGGAAGCCGTATATGCTCTATGTAAAATTTGATGATTTCGAAGATGTTAGCGTCATGGGAAATGAGAAAGATCATGGAATGTTTATTCCGATTAAGGATGGGAATGTGTATGCTGAGTGCGAACGGTGCGGTGTAGTTGAAAGGATCACCTCACCATGCGAATTCATTGCTAGCACATTTAGGTCAAGAGTGAACTTCAATGAAGGTTATGAACTTTGCGAGAAGTGCTTGCAAGAGGTTGAGTTTGTTACTGTCGCTTTGAGAACTGGAAAATTACCTAATCGAGAATTGAAATGACTGAAAAGCAAAGCAGTGATAACCGTAGTAATACATGAAAAACTAAACGTTAAAAGGTGCACCCACTTTGCACCCAGGGCGGTAAATGATAAGTTTAGGGAGGCGTTTTATGTCAGTAATTAAAATTGAAAACCTCACTTTCTCATATTATGGATATGTAAAACCCATATTTAAAAATGTATCGTTTTCCTTTGATACAAACTGGAAAACGGGATTGATAGGAAGAAATGGAATCGGTAAATCAACTCTATTTAAGTTACTTTTAAATCAAGAAACTTATCAAGGTAAAATAAGCAAGGATGTTGAATTTATTAAATTTCCACCAAATATAAGCGATACTTCAAAATTAGGAATTGAGTTATATAAAGAACTAATATCAGATGAGGAAGAATGGAAGTTATTTAGAGAACTCAGTTTGCTAAATGTAGATGAGAACCTTGTTTACAGAGAGTTTGAAACGCTTTCTAAAGGAGAACAAACAAAAATCCTTTTAGCTATTTTGTTTACAAGAGGAGATGGCTTTTTACTTATTGATGAACCAACAAACCATTTAGATATGAACGGAAGAAAAATTGTAAGTGAATATCTGAAAAGTAAAAAAGGATTTTTGCTCATTTCTCATGATAGAGATTTTTTAGATGGTTGTATCAATCATGTTATTTCTATTAACAGGAATTCTATTGATGTCCAATCGGGAAATTTTACATCATGGTATGAAAACAAAGTGATGAAAGACCAATTTGAAATTAGTCAAAATGAGAGATTAAGAAAAGATATTAAACGATTAAAAGAGGCTGCAAGACAAAGTCAAATTTGGTCTGATAAAATTGAAAATACTAAAAATGGTGTGAAAGTATCAGGTGTAAAACCAGACAAAGGACATATAGGTCATCAATCAGCCAAGATGATGAAAAAATCTAAGAATTTGGAGAATAGACAAAACAAGGCAATAGAAGAAAAACAGAGTTTACTAAAAGATATCGAAATAAAGGAAAGCCTATTACTGCATCCGCTACATCATCACAAAAATCCCCTAATATCGGTTAGCAATTTATCAGCATACTATGGAGAAAGACAGATCCTAAGTAATGTAAGTTTTGAGATAAAGCAAGGCGACATAGTGGCTATATATGGGGGTAATGGTAGCGGAAAATCAACCTTGATTAAAATTTTATTAGGTATAAATCACGAGTATACAGGTGAGATAAAATTAGCAGGTAATTTAAAAATCTCGTATATTCCTCAAGACACATCTAATTTAACAGGTAGCCTAAATGAATATATTCACAAGCAAGATGTTGATGAAACATTGTGTAAAACAATTCTAAGAAAATTAGATTTTTCAAGAGAATTATTTGAAATGGATATGAAGAATTATAGTGATGGACAAAAAAAGAAAGTTTTAATTGCTGTAAGTTTCTCAAAGCCAGCTCATATATTTGTTTGGGACGAACCACTGAATTATATAGATGTAATATCAAGAATACAGATTGAGGAAATTATAAAAGAAGCAAAGCCTACACTCATATTTGTGGAACACGATAAGCGATTTGTAGAAGATATCGCTAATAAAATAATACAATTTTAAGTAAAATCCAAATCCCAGTTTGTAGTGCCTTAGACTTTTATCATCATACGACATTCCCCTTGTCAGCTTCTTTCCTGCAACGAACGTTAAGGCTCTTTTTTGATGCATGGTTATCATCAGGGTAGTTTTGATACGTCGAGAGTGTCGTATTATTGATGTCAAAGGCTTAATAGGTGGATGCATTTTTGCCCTTATGCAGCAGGGTTTAGCGAGGGCTATCGTTAAAAGGTTTAATGCGAAGCGGCTTTAAGCTTACTTCTCGCGGTTTTTGAGTGCGATTTTTCTGTATGAGGGAAGATATCAACGCTCTAGGGTCGAGTGCAATAAGTTCAATGACTGTTGCTTGTGCACAATGTGATATACAAATGTATCAATCACTTGGATTTTCAATTAAGATTGGGAACTTGTTTGCATTTGAACCATAAGTCACAGTCATTAGATAAAAAATAAAGGAGTAAACTATGGAATATAATTGCGGATTTATTAACGATAAAAAAGCATTTAGATATAGAGCGGCAGCTATCATAGTCGAAGAAGGTTGTGTGCTATTTGCAAGAAATGATGAGGATGACTATTTCTACTCAGTTGGCGGAGCGGTTCACATGGGCGAGACGTCAGAAGAAGCCGTTAAGAGAGAAGTATTTGAAGAGACAGGTCTTAATTATGAAGTAGATCACCTTGCCGTCATACACGAGAACTTATTCATCGGTAGCTCCGGCTTAGATGGAGTAGACTTCCATGAGCTTACACTCTACTACATGATGAAGCCCATGGGCAAAAGAGATTTTACGAGCCAAAGCACTACAGAGTCAGGTGCTAAAGAGACAATGCATTGGTTACCTATAGATGAGCTTGATAAGTTCAAGGCTTACCCGACATTTATGAAAGAATATCTTAAATCGGAGCATAGTGGAATAGAGCATATAATTTCAGATGAAAGATATTAATGAATCCCGCTATTATGGCAAGAGATCGTTACATAAACATTATTTCTTAGAAGATTATGACAATAATAATGTGTTTGATATTGAAGAATATATAAAGAGAAAAGGCAAGGTTAAGCTTAATAGAAATACGGTAATTACAAGATTGTAAGATTTACTGTTATAACTATATGGTCGAGGGTATATCTGAAATAATAGAGCTAGATAAATTTGAAGTTGCGGAGGTAATGAAATGATTAGAAAAATAAAAAAAGAAGATGCTCAATCTATACGAGAAATATGTGATATTTCTTTAGGATATACTGTTTCTACAGAGTTAGTAGAGAATCAAATCACAAAACTATCCGCTGATAAAAAGCATCATGTGATTTATGTTTATGAGGATGAGGATTTACATAAAGTTGTTGGATTTATACATGCTGAAATGTATGAGAGTCTTTATTCAGATTGTGGATTAAATATTCTAGGATTAGCTGTTTTACCAGAGTTTCAAGGAAGAGGCATTGGAAAAAAATTGATGAATCATTTAGAAATGGATTCTCGACAAAAATTACTTAAGTTTATCAGGTTAAACTCAGCAGAAGCAAGAACAGAAGCACATAAATTCTATGAAAATATAGGATATGTATGTGATAAGACGCAAAAGAGATTTATTAAAATTTTCGAATAAGTCAATTCTAGTTTGTTGAACTGAAAAATTGAATACTAAATGTGTAAGACGATAGAAAAAAGAAAAAATCTATCGTCTTTTTTCTTGCCTAATTTCCCTATGTTTTGCTATCAATAAATAGGGAAAATTCACTAAGAAGCTAAGAAAGTATTTCAAATGCTTCTCACTAATATATACACGACAAAATGTTAGTTCCATTAAATATGTTACAGAAAGTAAAGGAGATAAGATGATAAGAATCGGTCAAACCCTCACTTTGGTGTAAATTCATTTCCTTCCCTTTATCTGCTATTTTTATGTTCAAACTCAAACGAGAAAATAAGTGGTGCTTCCCACCGTCACGGCGCTTGATCGTGCTATCAGATGCAGTAATGCGAACATAAAAATCGTGTATGACAGTCAAAAAATCCCATTCGTGCAAATGTGTTGCAATATGCGATACAGTATTTTATGATGAGTGTATGGAGGTTGATTGATATGGCAGTTACTAAAACAGCGAATGTGAATGTGAGAATACAAGAAAATATTAAGCAGCAGGCGGAGCAGATTCTGGAAACTATTGGAGTTCCTAGGGCTACTGCTATTGACATGTTTTATCGTCAAATCATTCTTAATAAGGGTATTCCGTTTTCTCTTACTATTCCGAAGTCGCTTCCAGCACAAGATGATATGGATGAGAAAACGTTTAATGCTTTGATGACTAAAGGCTATGATCAGGCGGCTCGCGGTGATAGTTATCCGATAGATGATGTTTTTGAAGAGCTTGAACGATGATAGGGATAGAAAAATGTCAGATTCATCGATGAAAGAGAAGGAAAAGCAGGAACATACTCCCACAGATGAGAAAAATCCACTATATTGTGAATCACATGAGCAAATATGTGAGAACCTTAACAGTGCAAATAAGGAATTGTCCAAGTATAAGGTTTTACAACTGAGTGCGGAAATCTTTTCCATCTTAATGATTATTGGAACTGTTTTTATGGCGTCCAATAAGCTACAGCTTTTTGGATGGATCACCTATTGTTTTGCAATTCTTCTTCTTGTTGTAGTGTCTCTTATTTGGGTTATTTGTGTTATTGGGCAGCGCAATATACATAGTCGTTTTAGGAGTGCAAATGTAGAGCGTAACAAATCTTTTCTTAGCTATGATAATCAACAGGGGAAGGGTAGACTCTCACTGGTTCTTTGTTGCTTTTTTGTGTTAAGTGGTATTCTAACTGCATTTTTTGAAATAACTGCGTTGCATCTTCCAAATCGGTGGCTTTTGCAGACTTGGGTATATGTTATATGCGCGGCAATGCCAGTTGTTTGGATGATTACGATTGCTCTTGAATTTGTTTTCTATAATCTCTATCTTATTTCGCGTATACGGAAAATAGGTATAAGAATTGTACTTCGTTATCTATCTGTTCTACTTTGCGTATTGATTATCTTAGGTCTTGGATTTTTTGACGTTTTATTTATTGTTGGAAGATATTCTGTGAAACAAAATGATAATGGTACATACACAGAGCACGTGGATGATATGTATGCTCCTTTTGAGTATTATCTTTATCGGTCTGAAGGTCCGTTTTTCCTTAAGTATCTTCGACCAATGACAGATTCAAGTGATACTGATCCAAAAATAAGTGAATCTGAGTGGTATCGCAGAATCGATCGCAATAACAGGAAAGATACAAGATTAAAAGATACAAGATTAAAGGTTGAAGAGCCAGATAAAAATTACGATTTGCATGATGCCGCTGAGCGTGATTTAGAATCAAAGAAGGAAAGAAATGCAGCGCTTAAGATATTTGATAAGTATTTTGCGGCGAAAGGCTTTGCGTTCAAGGAGAACTATACCGCCAAGGGGGATATGTACTTTGTTCTGAGTGAAAGCCGTTCGGACATTACTTATCTGCAGTATAACAGGGACTCTCAGGATGGAAAATGTGGTCTTTATATTCTGTTTAAGGCTTCAAAATCTTCAAATGGAAGCTGGTCGTCGAGTGATGCTCATATGCAGAACACTTATACTTATGAATATAGCACTGGACTGATTGCAGAGAGCAGTAGGGCAGATTGGTAGTAGGCAGAATCGTTGGATGCCAGAATCGAAGAGTATCTGAAGATTGCCAGATAGTGATTGTCAGATAGTAGAATCCATATTTGTGTGCTCTAGTTGCTTATGTTTTAGGGAACAAATCGGTGTAAAAATTGTAAAAAAGTTCCCTGCATTATTTGATTTCTCATGGTAATGGCTTGTTGGTTATTCAAGAAAATAAGGTTCCTGAGTTTAAGAAGTTGCTTGTTGAATATTATGAGGATTAAGATTTGCAGTCTGTAACGGATGCGCTTGCTTGCGTTAGTGAAGATGATTGGAAAATGCGGTGCGAACATGAGAGAAAACAAATTGGCGGTCGGTTGCGCTCATTTGTCGGCAGAAATTGCGCTTTCAACGGAAATTGCCAATCGCACTTGCTACTACGCAACTGCTGTTTCAGCTATAATTTCACCACGATCATGATGAATTCGAGTTTGAAATGGAGATGTTTTTATGATTTTAGCAGATAAAATATTGGAACTGCGTAAACAAAACGGTTGGTCGCAGGAAGAATTGGCGGACAAATTGGGCGTCAGTCGCCAAGCTGTTTCCAAATGGGAAGGTGCACAAAGTATCCCGGATATGGAACGGATAATTGCATTGAGCCGTTTGTTTGGTGTTAGTACAGATCTTCTTGTAAAAGATGAAATTGATGTTATGGGGAAGAACGTCAACGCAAATGAAAATGCCTGCCAGGAAGAAGCCGGCGTCCGCATGCGTGTAATTGAGCTGGAAGAAGCCTCCGCTTATATTGCTCACAGAATATCATTTGCCGCCTATGTTGCTCTAGGCGTTCTTCTTTGTATTCTGGCGGCAATCCCGTTGATCGGCAGTAATCTTTTGCTTTCTACCACAGTAAATGCGCAAGTCGGTAAAACTATTGGCTTAGCATTCAGCGTTGCTATTATTGCCGTAGCTGTAGCTATTTTTATTATTCAGAGTTTCCACGAAAAGCGTTATCAATATTTGGAAAAAGAGGACTTTGAAACAGCTTACGGAGTTGACAGTGTGCTCAAAGAACGCTTGGAACGGTTCATGCCGTCGTATGTGCTGCGGACGGTCAGCGGTGTCGTTTTATGTATGGTTGCCTTTATTTTTCTTATAATTTCGGATATAGTGCCGGAATTTTATCAACTTTCATCCGACTTTTTTGTAGTTATCGCTATTGCCCTAGTGGCAGCAGCTGTTTATTTATTTGTACAGGCGAATATTATCCGCTCGTCCTATTACCGTTTGCTGCAACCGAAGAAAAAGATTGTCTATCCTGCAAAGATTAGGTTATTGCTCCAAGCTTACTGGCTTATAATTGTCTGCATTTATTTAGTCTACAGTTTCATCACGTCCGATTGGGGAAAAAGTTGGATTGTTTGGCCGTTGTCCGCATTGACTTACGGAGTAATAGAAGTAGTGCTCAAAGCGTGGAGGCTCGGAAAGAAATAAGTGACTTTCAGCGTCAATTTTGTGGCGAATAACAGGTGCTATCCGAACGAAATATGGTATGCTTGCGCTTAATATTACCCCCAAGGGTGAAAGTATGATTAAAAATGTCGCACATATAGGCTTTACCGTCGGGGTGCGGACATTTTTTAGACAGCCACACCCAGCCTACTTCTGTTCTCGATAAGACTTATTCCTCCAAGTTATCAAGTTGCTTATTTGATGGCTAGCGAAGATGCTCGTAGTAGGGAATTTGGCGTTTATTGATTGGTTAAGGATAATTATCCCAAATTCGTTTTATCGATGGACACAATGAATTTTTCGCAAGAAGGGATTATATACAAATATTTACCGGATTTTCTATTGGAAGAGAATGCGTAAGGTACTTGATTTTGCTCTTATGTAGATTATGTTTTGCGATGGCTATTATTAAAGGGTTTAATAAGCAAGAGCAAGCGCGATGTTTCATTGTTTTCCTTGCGAATTGGCGGGTTTTCATTCCGACGATTGTCTGGATTTTGTTCCGATGTTTGGCGGGATATTAGTGCGACGATTGGCTTTGTTTAGAAATGTGGTTGTAGGACTAAATGTTAAAAGGTTTAGCGTGCGGTGGATTTAAGCTTACTTCTCGAGATTCTAGATGTGATTTTGCTATTCTGCTGTCGAGTGTTTGTGTGCTCTAGTTGCTTATGTTTTAGGGAACAAATCGGTGTAAAAATTGTAAAAAAGTTCCCTACATTATTTGATTTCTTATTCTGTTACAGTTGGTAACTATAGTGTTTCACCTTGTTTCTTTTTCCGTTGTAAATTATTTGTTAGTTTGTAATTAGGCGGTATATAAATCAAATGTTTCAATACTATTTTGGTTTCCGTCAAGTAATTTCATGATGTGTAATAAGTGATTTGAAAGGAGTTGTGTCATGAGTAGTGTTATATCTTTGGGGGAAAAAATTAGAAAGGCTCGTCTGGAAGCTGGGTTGACGCAGGAGGAGCTTTCGGAATTATTGATGGTATCTCGTGCTGCTGTAGCAAAATGGGAAACGAATCGGGGTTTGCCAGATATCGAGAATCTGAAATTTATTGCGTATGCTCTAAGCGTGAGTGTTGATTATCTTTTGGATGAGAACAATAGTGTTGATTTTTCTATTACTAAGAAGCCTATTAATCTCAATAAATATGGTTTCGACGGTAGGTTGAGCAGTTTTAAGAAGTCGAAAGTTAAAGAGCAGATTGTCCTAGATGAATATCCTGACTCAGAAATCAATATGCTAACTGTTGTTAAGACTTATAACAGTTCATCTGAGAAAATGGTGGATAATTTTGTTGGATGGTTTTCTACTCTCCTTGGAGGATTGCCATTGTTTGGCATATATGATTTCAGTAAAGCTGTTGCCACTCTTGGGGCTGATCAGTATTATTTGGTGGATAAAAAAGATAAGCAGTATTTCGTGCTTATAACTGATGAGTATATTATTAGCAGAATTATGGGAGTGGCGTTTAATAGTAAAAAGTTCCGTATTGGAGATAAGGAATTTATGAAAGTTGGTTTGCTTCGTAATAAGTAGTAAATGGGTGGGTGGGTCTGGTTTTAATATTTTTTCTCATAATATTTGTTGATAAAAAACATGATTAATGGAGAAAAGGCGATCGAAATAGCTAAAAGAGCAGCTGGCAAATATGCTTTTGTGATAAATGCAATTATGGCAATTATTCCCATTAGGTGCATTAGTATGAATGCCATTGTTGCATTTACTTTATCTTTGATTTTCTCGTTTCTTTCATCGTTCATATTTATTTTGTAGGTGTGGTCTTTTTTCATCATCTTATAGTGCATGATTTTTACGTGTGAAAGTGAGATAATCACAACAAAAACAACTGACAATACAATTTCGACGGATTCATTCAGTTTAAGAGTCAGTGCAAGAATTAATCCGCAAATACCTATTACATAACCTATGTACCAAAAATTCTGGGTTTTTTGTTTTTTCATTTTTTATCCTCCTCGTAAATAAATATTTCTTCGATTGTTAAATTAAAGTACTTAGCAATTTTGTATGCCAATATGATTGACGGGTTATATCTCCCATTTTCCAAAGAACCGACTGTTTGTCTTGATACTTCGAGTGCGTCAGCAAGTTCTTCCTGGGTTATGCCTTTTTCTTTTCTAATTTGTTCAAGTCTATTTTTCACATTACATTCTCCTTTCTAATGGAAAGCTAGCTTTATATATAAGATAATCGTTTCGAAAGTAAATGTCAAGTTTGCTTTCCATTGGATTTAATTTCGATAATATTGTTTGCAAAGTTTCATAGTATTCAAGAGAGTAAGAAAAAATAGAAGTATAATTTTCTTTCAGATACTATTTCAGATAGTATTGTTCTTATGGGTAACAGTAGTGAGCTTTCGGCAAGTAACAGTGAAAATGCGTTAGTAGATTTTACTGAAAAACTTCTTGTGGATGTTAAAGATTTTACTAAGAACAACAATAAAGTATTAAGTGTTCCCGTATCTGAATTATTGAATTTTGGATCTGGTTTATCGTCATTAATTCCTGCATGTAATACGGTTACTCAAACAATAACAATTCCTACGGATGGTCTTTATAAGATTGCTAATAAAGCTGCAGGTGATACTCTAAAATACGCAAAAAATGGGAATCTATGGGGATCTTTAAGAAAAGCTGACGGTGGTTCTAGAATGATGCAGATTTCAAAGATGGAGTCTTTGCAAGGTTCTATGAAAACAGCACTTCCGTTTAATCCTGCTCTTTTAATGATGGCTGTGGCTATTTATTCTATTGAAAAAGATATGAAAAAGATTAAAGAGACGCAGGAAAAGATACTTACCTTTATGGAAGTTGAGAATGAGTCACAGATTGAGGCAGATGTTGAGTCATTGATGGGGATTGCTTCTACTTATAAGTGCAGTTGGGATAATGAAATTTCTGTTACGAATAATCATAAGCTTGTTATCGATATTAAGAATCGTGCTAGAAAGAACATTATTGCTTATCAGAAAAAGATTACTGATATTCTTCTGTTAAAGAAGTTTATTGTGTCTAAAAGTAACGTAAATTCGACGTTGTCTGATTTAGGGAAAAAGTTTAAGTATTACAGATTGTCGTTGTATATTTTCTCTCTATCATCTTTGATGGAAATAATGTTAAGTGGTAATTTTTCGGAAGAGTACATTAGTAATGCAGAAAATGAGATAAAGAAATTGTCTGATGACTACTGTGAGAAATTTGAAAAAAGCTCTTTATATTTAGAAAAACTTGGTAATTCGGAAGTGGAAGTCAACGTTGTGAAAGCTATAGGTACTGCTGGTACTGCTGTTGGTAAGCTAATTGGTGGTATTCCTTTAGTTAAAGATGGTTCTGTTGATGAGTTTTTACAAGATAAAGGAAACGGATTACATGAAAATGCTAATGCAATGGGAGCAAAAGCAGTAAAGGAGTTTGCTGTTTTGCGTGATCCGGAAACAAAAGTGTTTGTTGAAAAAATGGAGGATATAACTCAAATTTACAATCGTACTTCGCAAATATGTGTTGATAAAGAAAAAATATATTTGTTGTAAGTCATATATTGTTTCATGTTGTGAGAAAACGTTTAACGCGTTGATGTCAAAGGCTATGATCAGGCAGCTCAAAGTGATAGTTATCCGATAGATGATGTTTTTTAAGAGCTTGAACGATGATTGGCAACCGTGGGGTAATCTTGGTTTTAGAAAAATACGCGTAAAAAATTATTACATTTACTTTTTGGTTGATGAGAATAGAAAAGAAATTCAAATACTCGCGGTTATTTACGTTAGAAGTTACTAGGCTAGGCAACTGGAACAATTGTAATGTAAACGTGTTATTAAGCAGGTCTTAAACCTTTTTGCAATATTTTTCTATCGTTAAAAAGTGCACCCACTATACATAGTGTGCACTTGAAAAGAGTGTAGCCATACTAGGAGTTCTCTAAATCCACGTTGAGACTATAGTATTGATGTCAAAGGCTGATTAGGTGAGTGTGTTTTATAACGTTCGAAATTACGCTACTTCGTTCGTTACTTTTCTAATACAAACGCGCATTAGTTGTTTGTGTCGTTAACAATACTTTCTATATTTCTGCCTGAGTAGAATATGCGAATAACTGTTACAGTCATTTGGTTTTCGTCTACTTGGTAGAAAACAGTGTAGTTGTCGACTGGAACTCTGCGTATTCCTTTAGAACACCAAGGTTCCCAATTAATAAGCGTATATCGCATAGGCATAGTCTCAAGAGAACGTATAGCATGCTTAATGCGGTTGACTTGTTTTTCCGCCGTTTTTGGAACTTGTAATGTGAAGCGAATATACTCGTATAATTCGCTGAGATCAAGGAACGCTTGCGGAGAATAAATGACGCTATAGGTTGTGCTCATACGCCGTATTTCTTAGCGAAGAATTGGTCTACTTCATCTGCACTATATTGTTTGCCAGTTGAAATAGAGTCGATGCCTTTTTGTAATTCTTTATCCAACTCATCTCTTGTTAAGCTGCCTAAAGCAGTAGGCGTATTAACTGGCAAGCGGAGTTCAAATGGCATGCCTTTTTGTAAAACGATTTGGCTGTAAAGCATTTGGATTGCTGAAGATGGTGTTATTCCAAGTTGGTTCAATATGTTTTCGGCGTTTTCTTTAAGATTTGTATCGATTCTTGCATATACAGCGTTCGTGTTTGTCATTGTGTTGGCTTCCTTTCTGACCTTATTTTACAAAATTCTTGCAAGCATATGCAAGCGAATGAAAGCAAAAGTTTAATCACTATTCAGATTATAGCTTTCCGTTGTTGTATCTTCGGATTCAAACTCAAGCTATTAAGCCAATTTTAAGCCTTTTAACGATAGCCTTTTCCTATCGTTAAAAAGTGCACCCGATATCCATAGTGTGCACTTGAAAAATAAAAAATTTTTCTTTAATAAAGCTTGTATGTGTGGTTTTTTTTTTAATAGTAATACTATTAAAGCTAAACAGACTATTATGGATTCTAATTTTAATAGAATTGTATTCTTATTAGAATCACATATTAAGAATAAGGAGAACTTATGAAATTAATTAGACCAGATAGTAAATATATCCAAGGTTATATAGAAGCAAATGAAGAAGATGAGATTTTTAGGCCGAATGCTGAAAGACGTTTTAGAAACTATGAGACAATTATAGAGAGTTCTTATAATATTGAACATGGTATAAATTTACCTGAAAATTATGTTAGAGCTACTACATTTTGGCTGATAGATAATGAAAAATTTATTGGTGAAATTAATATTAGGCATGAATTAAATTCTTTTTTAATTAACTATGGTGGTCACATAGGGTACGAAGTTAGACAATCTGAATGCATGAAGGGCTATGGAACAAAAATGCTTTCTATGGCACTTACATATTGTAAAGAGACTTTGAATCTGCATAAAGTTTTAATTACGTGTGATGATGACAATATCGGATCTATAAAAGTTATAGAAAATAATGGTGGAATTTTAGAAAACAAAGTGAAAAATAGCTTATCAAGAGGAAATGTTACGACAAGAAGGTATTGGATTAATATATAGGAAAAATATTAAATTTTATCTATACTGACCACTCAATCGTGACTTAGGACAATTTTTAGACATTTTGTGCAATCGAAGCTGTGCAATCATAGCACGATATTCCGTAATTGCTTTTTCTAGGAGAAGATGATGAGTGAGACGAATGTAAGACCAGTGCTTTTCAAGCATGCTTTTTGGGGTCATGTGATTACAGAAACTGTTGCTGGCATTTGCACGCTTATTATTGCGTTACTTGTACAAAAGTTCATAGGGCACCGCGTACTAGGTTGGGAAACTGTGGCAATACTCGCACTGAGTGTTGTGGTGTTTTCGCTGCTAAGCACAGCGTATCTGCAGTGGGATAGGCATCGCAGACCAGATGACAGGTCTGGCGATTTGCTTATCGGAATCATCGATTTCGTACTCAGGCTGCTGGTGACTTCCGGTATTGCTTTATTGCTTGTTTCCAATACTACGCTGCTAAGCATTATTATTGGCGCAGCGATTACTAGTGTGTTGCTGTTTGTTTTTGAAAAGCCTTGGCAGCCAGGTATGACAGATGCGCAATTACAGGAAGCTTCAAAGAAATCGGTTGAGCTTGGCGTTCAAATGCTTGAAGAAGAGCGCGTAAAGCGCTCCGAGGCGAGAAACATGATTGCATTACAGCATGCGAGCGCAGGTAAAACAGACACTTCTAGAGGTGTGTCTCTAACGTTCTCCTCGTTAATTGTTGCGAATATGCTGATGGAAGCAGTATGCGATGTTGTCACATTTTTGCTTGCATTGATGCTGCAATGGTGGATGCTTGGTACTATTGCTGGATGGCGAACTCTACTCGTCATGTTCTTGGGCAATATGCTATTTTCTTGCGCGGCGGCTGCGGTTATGGTTCTGATGGGCGCATTGAAGGCTGATCAACAGAAATGCTTAACAAAAAGTTGGCCTTTCTTGGTTATTGTTGTGCTGCTTCGACTGCTGATTTTTGGTGTTCTCGCTTGGCTGCTTACACCGAGCTTAGTATGGGTAAGCGTAGTCGTTGGCGTTGTGCTTACAGATATTGTTATCGTTATAAAGCATCATCCATGGAGAAGAACCGCAGTAGCTGCATAAGATTTTATAAGACTGTTTTCTTCTTCTTTGAGCAAAAGGCTCTACGTACGTGGAGTGTGTCGTATTGATGTCACGTGTGGATTAGGTGGGTGCATTTTTGCCCTTGTGTAGCAGGGCTTAGCGAGGTCTATCGTTAAAAGGTTTAGCGTGTGGCGGCTTTAGGCTGGGTTCTCGTAGTTTTTGAACGTGTTTTGGCTGTTTCTTACTCGAATGCCTATTGATTTAGTTGCTTATGTTTTAGGTAACAAATCAGTGTAAAAATTGTAAAAAAGTTCCCTGCATTATTTGATTTCTCATGGTAATGGCTTGTTGGTTATTCAAGAAAATAGGGTTCCTGAGTTTAAGAAGTTGTTTGTTGAATATTATGAAGGTGAAGATTTGCAGGTAATTGCTTCGTTTATGAGGGAATATTGTTGGAAGCATTAAACGAGCATGATGATATTGATCCTTCTGGTTCTTCTGTTTCGTGAACCTTGCTGTTTATGAAAAGTATAGTTTGATAGTGAACGAAGAGATTAGCGTTGATAATCTAGACAAATTAATAAAAAAAATAATATATTTATTAAGACTATTACAGTAATCAGAGTGAATTGTAGATCTTGTTTGCTTAATAATCTGTTTTATGATCATTTGATACAGAGTCGTGTTAGCGAAAAGGAGGCTAGTAGTGTTATGAGAAGTAAAACTATTTTTGGTAAAACCATTTTTCAAAGTTGTCTTGTTGTACTTCTGCTGATAGGTACTCTCTTTTCTCTTGCGGGATGTGCTGACGATGAAGAGAAGGCGGAGCTTGCGTCGTATCATTGGGAAACGGTGGCGGTGTCTCGGGAAGAGTTTCGTATACCAGAAAACTATATGAATAAGGATGAGTTGTATCTCTTTGTGTCGCGCGATATTCTTGATTCTCACTATGATTTGTCTAAAGTCACTCTTGGAGATAAGCGTATTAAGTTAGTTGACTCATCGTTCAATTTACCTGGTCCGGGACTTAAATCTTTATTTTTAGTTGGGAAATTTGATTTAAAAGACAAGCCAGGCTCTGATGTTCTTAAAGTACCAGGGCTTAATAAAGCAGGTAATGTTGCTGTAGGTTATAAGAAGAAATAGTGATATTTTGCACTTGATTTGAATCGTTTCCCTGATGATGAATTAGTTAATGAAACTTGTAGATTAGAGGGTTTGGAATGAATATGTATGTTGGAGGTATATGTTAAATAGGGTTGTATCTCGTTATGATTCGTTCGTTGCGAAGCATCAACGTACAAAAGGTGCTTTAGTATATTTTATAGTTCTTATGCCGCAGGTGTTATCAGTTTTTATTACTGGTTTGATACAGCTTGCTGGAATGTTGCTGCTTATTTATACGATGGGATCGTTGCATTCTGCTTCGACGCTGCTTGAAGGGTTTGTTGCGTTTAAGTTGGCGTTATCTTTCTTCTTACAAGCATCTGGTTTTATTGCTAAAGATCGTTGTGAAATGCTTCTTATCGCTTTGTTTCGTCAGCTTACTTTCCATCGTTTTGTGCGTTTATCTGTTCAGAATAATGATGATGAAACATTGCAGTCTTCGGCATTAACATATCCAAATCAGATAAGTCAGATAGCTTATGGTGTTGATTTTGTGTTATCAATATTGCAGTTTATTATTCTTTTTGCTATCTGTGTTGTTCAATATCACGAGAATAGTATTGTAGCGGTTTTACTATTAGTTCTATTATGCGTTGGTAATTTGTTCCTTATACGTTGGATTGGCGTATTGTGGAAGAACTATGTGGATTTAGAAGGTAAACGTCGTAATCTTCTCAGTAAAATTATTGATAAACTTCCTCACGCTTCAAGAGTGTATCGTTATAATGTTGGTATTACAGCGATTGAAGATGCACGTAAAGCAGAAGAAAGAGTGCTTTATAAGCGCATATTTCCTCAATTATTGAGTAATATTGTCGAGCAAGGTGGGTTGACATTACTGCTTGCTGGTGTTGTTCTTGTTCATGTAACTATTTTTCCAAATGCGTTGTTTAATGTTGGAATTCTTTTTGCGATTAAATATTTGTATGGCGCCATGCAGAATAATATTGTGAATTATCGCGTGATTCGGCTTGCTCTTCCAATGGACAAGGATTTAGTGCAATTAGAGCAAAATGCTATGAATAATACTCTCGCGGATGCTACTAATATTTCTGATTCTGTTGTGTTTGATAATAAGTTCGCTCTTTTGTCTAAAGAAGCTGGATCGGCGTTGAATGCGTATGATTCCATTGTTAGCAGTAGTAAAATATTGGTGCCTTGTAATCCTATTATGTCGCAGGGGCTTATTGAAGCTTGGTTTGATATTGCGAGCGATGATACTCGTCGGAAGTACGAAAACTTCTTGCGTTTATTTAATGTGTCACGTGAGGTTGCGGATAGGTTTTTGCATAATCCTGAAACGTTATCTGTTGGTGAGTGTCAACGCGTGGTGCTGGCTATGGCGTTTGCTCAAGACGTGGAATATTTGGTGCTTGATGACGTGTTTTCTGTGTTAAATCCAGAGCTTCGAGAAACAGTTTCACAAGCTATGCTAAGTTCTCAAGTTCATCATATTGTTTTATTTGCACGTAATCCAGAGTATATTCCTTGCGTGTTTTATGGTAACAACTCTAAGCAAGTCACGCATAGTGTGGTTGAAGAAAATCATTTGCAGAATACTTGTAGTGTAAAACTATGCAAGCGGATTGTGTGGAATCGAAAATTCCTACAGGTGCAGAATCACGTGGTAAGTTCATTAGAACTGTGCGCGAATTATTCTCCGCTAGTATTGTTTGTTTGCCGATAGCAACAGTACTCATAGTTCTTGCTGAGTTAATGTTTGTAGAGAATATTGCTACGAACACCAACTTAAATATGCTTCAGTCTTCTGCATTGTTTGCAAGCTTGCTTATTGTAGTTGGTATTATTGCTCTTAATTTTCCTGTATATGCTGTGCCAATTGTGAGACTTACAAAACTGCATAATCGTTTGATTATGCGTTTGCATAAGTATTCAAATATTGATAATAAAGGTGATGTTTTAGGTAGACTTGGGGATGATTTTTCTGACTTACAGATGAGTATTCCTAGTGCTATTGCACACGTTATTTTTATTATTGTTCAAACAGTAATAGTTCTTGCTATGACAATTGCTGCAGTACCGCAGTACGTATACATAATGATTATTATGGTGCCGTTATCTTGTCTAATATGGTATGCCGGTTCTCGATTACTTAATACGGCTGCGGATAAACAAGCACAATATCGCGATAAGTTCTTAGGAGCATTATCGTCGTTATTATCAACGCGAAGCTTACCGCAAGGTGCTATTTTTGATAGTTCGCGCAAGTATCATTATGCTTCGTCAGAAAATAAGTATTGGCAGCGTATGCGTCGTTTTATCAATATTTACACAGTGAGAAATTGCATGATGCAAAGTCTTTCTTTAGTGTTGGAATTTTCAATACTTTATATGCTTACAGTATCATCAATGAATTTTGCTTCTGCTAGTGCTGTGTTGTATTTTGTGGTAATGCTGTCGTCAAGCTTGGAAAATGTGATTGAAACTTTGCAAGATTCAGGAGTTTTAACCCAGACTGCTCAGCGAGTTTTCAGTTTGGAAAATTATGAGCGTAAGCAGCAAGCGTATAAGAGGAATGAATTAGCATATCAGAATCTTAGTAAAACTATTGCTGATAGTGATATTTCTTCAGTTGCTATTATTGGCGCTAGTGGTGCTGGTAAATCAGTATTGTTGCGAGATTGGTTTGATCATAACAATACTCAGAATTGTATGCTGATTGAAGATTACTTATTTGATGATAACGGTGCTATTGTTGCTCCAGATTTCACGTCGCTCACAAAGTGTATTGGTTCTCAGCAGCGAACTGTTGTTATGTTGGATGAGACGTTCAAAAGTGTAACTGATGCTTATGGTTGTAGTGAACGTGAAATAATTGTGCGAGCTATTAGATGTGCTAAAACGAGGAATAACAAGCTTGTAGTTGTGTTGCACGCGCAAACTAATTGTGATGTATTTGATAAAGTGATTAATTTTGATGAATATTAAGAATCCAAAAGTACTGTGAGTTGCGTTCGTTGAGACGTTACTGATGGTGAATGTGAGAATACAGGAAAATATTAAGCAGCAGGCGGAGCAGGTTTTGGAAACTATTGGAATTCCTAGGGCTACTGCTATTGACATGTTTTATCGTCAAATCATTTTTAATAAGGGTATTCCGTTTTCGCTTACTATTCCGAAGTCTCTTCCAGCGCAAGATGATATGGATGAGAAAACGTTTAACGCGTTGATGGCTAAAGGCTATGATCAGGCGGTTCAAGGTGATA